>DAOUTI010000130.1 GCA_030626795.1 Flavobacteriaceae bacterium | reverse complement strand
TATGTTTTTAGCGCCATCATAATCTTTAGCTATTCTTTGCCCAAACAGCAATCCAATTAATGTTAATGCTGCTAGAGTTAAACCTAAAAACCCGAATTGTTTGTCCTGAAAAACAATTAAACTAAACAAGCCTAAAATACATAGTATAACAGTAATAATTTCCAATAGGATAACAATTTTAAGTAAAAGAGGAATAACATTTTTTAATGAAGTATTCTTAAAATGATTTTCATAAAAGTCAACACTATCCTTCCATTGTAATAGTTTTTCTATTGCAGAATAGCCAAAAGTAATAACGATATAAACTAAAATTAATATTTGTGCCGTAAAAAAGCTCAGATTTGTCATTGATAATAACTTTATTAGTATCAAAAATACCGCAATCTTTTTATTTCACCACTTATTTTTGAATTCACTTTAAATAAATATCTTTGAGCAAAATATTTGATATGGAGATTTTTGTAAAAAAAGAATTTAAACAACTACTAAATTTGTTTTTCATTTTAGCTGGTCAGTTGTTGTTTTCTCAAACTGATTTTAGCCAAAACTGGGAAGATTTTTACTCTTATAATAATGTAAAGGATTTTGTAAAAATTGAAAATAAGATTTATGCCATAGCAGATAATGCAGCATTTATTTATAACACCAATACGAATACAATCAATAAAATATCATCGGTTCATGGGCTTTCAGGAAAAGAAACAACAAGTATTTTTTATAGTGAATCTACCAAAAGGTTTGTAATTGGTTACCAATCGGGTTTGATAGAGATTATAGATGATGATGGAAAAATTACCATCGCAAATGATATTGAACGCTTAGACATTACAGGGCAAAAACAAATCAATCACATTTCAGAATTTGAAGAGGTTTTATATTTATCTACTCCCTTTGGCATTGTGCAATACGACATCCAAAACCTTAACTTTGGAGACACTTATTATATTGACGAAAATTCAAACCCAGTGTTTGTAAATCAAACCACTATTGTTAATGATATTATTTATGCAGCAACAATAAAAGGTATTTATACTGCCAATATTAATGATTCAAATTTGATTGATTTTAATAATTGGTTGCAACCCGAAGGTTCTTTTTTGGGTAATTTTTTGGCAATAACAAATTTCAACAATGATGTTTTTACTTCTAAAAATAACACGTTGTACAAGTTTGAGAACTCTACTTTACAGTTAATAAGTACTTATGCACAAACCATTATTAATTTAAACGCTTCCGCGGAATTTTTAACAATTACGACAAATACAAAGGCTTATGTGTTAAATAATGTTTTATCACAAGTTTTTGAAGCCTCACCTACGGCAGCATATGATTTTAAACTAAATTCTGCTTTTGCTGAAGAACAAAATATTTATTTAGCAACAACAACTTTCGGAATATTACAAAAAACCTTTACCGATCTAGATTATCAAGAAGTACATCCCTCTGGACCAACCTCAAATCAAGTATTTTCTATAACTGCACAGAATAATAATCTTTGGGTAGTTTATGGTGGCCATGGTGGAGCATACGGACCATTAGGAAGAAAATTAGGATATAGTCATTACAATGGAACTTTAGAAGAAGACAAACAATGGAATAATAACGCTTATAGTAATAGTTTTCCGGCAAGAGATTTGGTTAATATAACGATGGATCCTAACGAAGAGAATAAAGTATATATCAGTTCGTGGAGCGATGGCATGTTGGTTGTAGAAAACGATGCTCCAATTGTTTTATGGAACGAAACAAATAGTGATTTAGAGCCTTTATACTTCCCAGACGACCCTAATTATATTAATATTAGAATAAATGGCTCTGCCTTTGATAACCAAGGATTTTTATGGGTTGCAAATGCATGGGTTCCAAACCGATTAAAAAAATTAAACAAAGCAACAGGTAGAGGGACTAGTTTTGACTTAAGTTCGATTATTACAAATCCATCATTAGGTCTAAATGAATTGGTAATAGATAAAACAGGTAGCGTTTGGATTGGCTCTAGAAGAAATGGAACTTTGGTTTTTAATGAATCGGGTAACCGAAAAAGATCTCTAATTACCGAAGCTACAAAAGGTTCTTTACCCGATTTAAATGTGAGATCACTTGCAGTAGATAGAAATAATAGAATTTGGATTGGTACTCAAAAAGGCTTGGTGGTTTTTTCAAATGCCGAAGGTTTATTTGACGCATCTATTTATGATGCACAGCCAGTTATTATTGAAGATGATGGTATTCCTAAAAAACTATTGGGCGATCAACCCGTAAATTCAATTGCGATAGATGGTGCTGAAAATAAATGGTTTGGAACAGATACAGGAGGTGTTCTAGGTACCAATCCATCAGGAAACGAAACTTTATTCAACTTTAATAAAGATAATTCACCATTACCATCGAATAGAGTTATAAAGGTAAAAGTAGATAATACGACAGGAAAAGTAATTTTTGCAACCGATAAAGGTATTGTAGCTTTTAATAATAATGTCGCCCCTTTTGGAGATGCTTTAGGTGAAGTTTATGCTTATCCTAATCCAGTTAAAAAAGAACATGAGTTTGTTACCATTGACGGAAGAAAAGGGACACATTTACCACGCGGTACAAATGTTAAAATATTAGATACTGCAGGTAGATTGGTACATGAAACCAATGTTGAAATAGGGCAAGAAGTAAAAGGAGGAAAAGTGATTTGGGACAAAACCAACTTGGCTGGTCATAAAGTGGCTTCAGGCGTGTATATTGTTTTACTAACAAGTCCTGACAAATCAGAAACATCCTCAACTAAAATTGCGATAATAAATTAGTATGCTTGTAAGTACAAAAGCGATTGTATTGACTTCATTAAAATATGGAGAAGCGGACCTTATTGTAAAATGTTTTACAGAAGAAGGTGTAAAAGCTTACATGCTAAAAAGAATATTAAAATCGAAGAGTAAAAAAGTTAGTATTGCGTATTTTCAGCCCTTAACCCAATTAAAACTTACAGCAGTACATAATAATAAAGGAAATTTAAATAGTATTCGTGAAGCGAGAATATCTTATTTATATCAATCTATATCTGTCAATATATTCAAACAATCTATCGCATTATTTTTGGCAGAAGTTTTATCCAATACATTACAAGAAGAAGAGAAAAACCCTACATTATTTCAATATATTGAAACCGCTTTTATTTGGTTAGACAACCATGATCATTCAGCAAATTTTCACATTCTTTTTTTATTGAATTTAACCAAGTATTTAGGGTTTTATCCCGGAATTGAAAAAAACAAAGCGGAATATTTTGATTTAACAGAAGGATATTTCACAAATAACAAGCCTTTAAATAACTACGTATTTGGAAAAAAATTAATTTTATTTAAATCCATTATCGGCATAAATTTTGATGTTATGCAACGGTTACAATTAAATTCTAATTCACGTACTATAGTTTTAGATATTTTGTTGGAGTATTATGAATTACATATGCCTGGTTTTAAAAAACCGAAATCATTACATGTTTTAAAAGAAGTGTTTAATGATAAAGCATAACAACATGTACCGTATTGATTTGCAGATAATTACTAAATTTTAAATATTGAAAATCTTTAATATCATTTTATTTTTTATTGTTGGACATACCGTTTATGCTCAGAATATTACTGTTGTAGATAAAGATTCGGGATTTCCAATACAAAATGTTCATGTAAATAATGAAAATAAAGATAAGCGTGTAATTTCTGATAAAAATGGAAAAATTGATTTAACTATTTTTTCTGAGATGGAATTACTAACTTTTACGCATGTTAGTTATGTTGAATTTGAATTATTGAAAAAGCAAATCCAAAAGGAGGATGCAAAAATTTATTTACAGTTCAAATCTGAAATATTAAACGAAGTTTTTTTATCAGCCACTAAAGGAAAGGAAGATATTTCACGTATTGCCGAGCAAATAGCAATTTATTCGAGTAAAGAAATACAAAACGCTACACCTCAAACTACTGCGGATATGTTAGCAAACATTCCGGGAGTAAATGTGCAAAAAACACAATTTGGAGGAGGTAGTCCGGTGCTTCGAGGTATGGAAGCAAATCGAATTTTATTGGTAGTTGATGGTGTACGCATGAACAATGCTATTTATAGAAAGGGGCATTTACAAAATTCAATTACCATTGCGCCGAGTATGTTAGAAAGAACTGAGGTAATTTTTGGGCCATCTTCTGTAATTTATGGTTCAGATGCTTTAGGAGGCGTAATACATTATTATACCCGAATGCCAAATACTAGTGAAAAAACCATAGTAAACACCGAGTTTATGTCTCGTTTAGGAACAGTAAATAGCGAATTTACAGTGCAAGGAGGGATAGAAGTTCAAATGAAAAATTGGGCAACCTATACTAGTATTTCGCACAGTAAATATGGAGATCTTAAAATGGGTGAAAACCGAAACCATGGCTTTAAAGACTGGGGAAAACAATTCGAATATTCAAATAATACAGATAATTTTTACAATGCCAATGCGGTTATAAACTCAGACCCCGAAAAACAAAGAAATGTTGGTTTTGACCAAACAGATGTATTGCAAAAAGTGTTTATTCCATTTAATGAAAAGAGCGAATTGATATTTAACATGCAATACAGCGCCTCATCAGATATTAATAGATTTGATAAATTAACCGAAAAGTCAGAGGATAAATTAAAATATGCCGAATGGTATTATGGTCCACAAAACCGCTTATTATTTTCTACTCAATTAAATTTAGATTTGAATAAAAAATGGTTGAATAATGGTAGTATTACCATGGCATTTCAAAACATTAAAGAATCAAGAATTGATAGAAAAATGGATAGTTTTGATAGATCCTCACAATTTGAAAAAGTAAATGTTTACAGTTTGAATGGAGATTTTTCAACAAATTTAAAGAACAATAAAAATAGAAATTTTGGTTATGGTTTTGAGTTTGCTTACAATGATGTTACTTCAAAATCAAAAGGAGAAGTTTTAGAAGTAATAGGTAATGATATTATTGGAGTTTCTGATACCTATGTAGTGCAAACTCGATATCCTGATGGAGGAAGCAGCTATTTAAGTTCGGCAATTTACCTTGATTATCGACAAGATATTAGTAAAAAATCGACTTTAAATACAGGTATTAGATTAACCAATACACATTTAAAAGCAAAATGGATTGACGAGACTTATATAACCTTACCAGATAGTGATATTTCGCTCAGAAATACTGCAGTAACTTTAACAACGGGTTATGTTTTTAAACCTAATAAAAGCTGGCAATTGAATGGTGTTTTATCTTCAGGATTTAGATCTCCAAACATTGATGATATAGGAAAAATAAGAGAAAAGAGAGGAGATGTTACCGTACCAAATGTTGATTTACAACCCGAGTTTGCTTATAATTTTGAAGCAGGAGTTTTAAAATATTTTAAAGATAAAAATTACTATATAGGCTTTACTTCTTACTATACTTTATTAAATAATTATATTGTTCGTGCACCATTTATTTTGAATGGAAGTTCGACGATTATTTATGATGGAGAAGAGTTAAATATCGTAGCAAATATCAATAATGAAACTGCTTATATTGTTGGAGGAACAATGACTTTTAAAGGTAATTTAACCGATGTTTTTCAAACCAAAGCATCTATTACTTATACAAAAGGAAAAGCTTATGATACCAAAGAGCCACTATCATCTATTCCTCCTGTTTTCGGAAATTTAGATTTAATTTATTCAAAAAATAAATTGGAATTAGGATTAAATTTATTTTTTAATGGTCGAAAAAAACTTGAAGATTATAACATTTCTGAAGGAATTGATAATATCGAAGAAACTCCTTTAATTATTGATGAAGTAGATGCTAACTATTATTATGGTACTCCTTCTTGGAATACTTTAAATTTTTATACACGATATAAAGCGACTAAAAATATTGATTTACTTATTTCTGTTGATAATATTTTTGATCAACATTATAAAGAATTTGCATCTGCAATTAGCGCTCCAGGCAGAAATTTTTCATTTACTATTTTTGGAAGTTTTTAGAAATATAATAGGGATTACTTAGAGATTAGGTAGTTTGCAGGGGCATAATCATCAGTAAAAACAAATCCATCATTTAAAACCCCTGGATTAATCAAGGTATTTAAAAAGTTTTCATAATAGTAGCCGGAATTTGGAAATGTAATAGGTTTGTTGGTTTTCAAAGCAACGATAATATAGTTGGTTATTCCCTTATAATCTTTACCTAAAGCATTGAATATAAAAATTTTAGAAAAAACTTGTTGGATAGTTTTAATTTCACTTTGAATAAATTTAGCTCCTTTACCATTTAAGTTTCCTACTAAGTTCATTATCAAAACCCCATCAGTTGTCATAATATTCGAAATGGACTTGAAAGTTTCTTGGGTTGTTAAATGAAAAGGCACTGTTAAATTTGATGTCAACACATCATACATTACAGCATCGTATTTATTTGTGGTATTAGATAAAAAATAACGCGCATCTTGATGAAATATTCGCGTAGATGGATTGGGTTCGAAATGAAAATATTCTTTAGCAATTGCAGTAAGAGAAGGGTCAATTTCTACAATATCCAATTGTTTATTTGGATATTTGTTTTGAAAATGTTTAGGGTATGAATATCCGGCACCTCCAAACATCACTGCATTTTTCCAATGTACAGAAAAGAAACCTACTAAATCATAAAACTCTGTGTACTTATAAATTAACTCATTAGGCTTATCTAAATACATGCCCGAATTTATATATCCATCAATGGCAATAAATCTAGCGTCTCTTTCATTATATTTATTTTCAGTAATAAATATTCGTGAATAATCCGTATCGAAATCAATATAATTTTGAGATTTTACAGAAAAGTAGATATTTCCAAATAAAAGAATTAAGCCCAAAAAAAGGTGTTTTTTTACTACCGGAAAGGCAAGGTTTGCTGCAAGTAAAAACAGGACAATTGAAAGCATCCATAAAATTTGATTGGTACCAAAAAAGGCAATAAAAATAAACCCACTAAAAAAGGTTCCTAAAATACTTCCAATGGTTGAAACCGCATAAATAGTTCCTGCAGTTTCTCCAGAACTTTTAACCCCATCCATACTAAGACGAATAGCAAAAGGTGTTATAAAAGCCATCAAAAAGGAAGGAATAGAAAATAATATCACCGAACTTAATAAACTTTTTGCGATTAAACTTATTGAAAATTTGGTAACCGTATATAAAATAAAATCTTTTCCTAAGTTAATTGCCAAAATGGATATTGCCGCAAAAACTAAAATTAATGCTAGCCTATTTAATTTTGGGTGTTTATCAGCCAGTTTTCCTCCAATCCAATAACCCAAAGACATAAATCCAAGAATTACCCCAATAATAGATGTCCAAACCACAGATGAAGACCCTAAATAAGGAGCTAAAACACGAGAGCCAACAATTTCGAAAACCATCAAAACGAAACCCGAAATAAATACAGTTAAGTAAATTATAAATTTAGAAATCATAAAAATCTTTATTCGTGAAACCCTAAAAAATTCATTTCAATTTTTTAGTTAGTCGAACTAATCCCGATTTTTCAGCGGGATC
>DAOUTI010000112.1 GCA_030626795.1 Flavobacteriaceae bacterium | reverse complement strand
TTTATTAAAGTTAGTGAAAATTAGAAATTTGGCGCTAAGTATGTCAAAAAAAAATCACCTTAAAATTAAGGTGATTTTTTTTATAGATAATATTTTAATTAGCTGTTATATACGCCCATTTCAGCATATTTATCCATTCTTTGTTCTACCAATTTTTTTGTAGACAATTTACTCAATTCAGCGTAAGCTTTTTTAATTGCGAATTCAACAGACTTGTAGGTCTTTTCTCTATCAGTATGAGCACCACCAAGAGGTTCTTTGATAATTCCATCAATCAATTTCATTTTTTTCATATCAACCGGAGTTAATTTTAAAGCTTCAGCAGCATCTTCTTTAAACTCCCAGCTACGCCATAATATAGACGAACAAGATTCTGGTGAAATTACAGTATACCAAGTATTTTCTAACATAAAAACTTTGTCTCCTACTCCAATACCTATTGCACCTCCCGAGGCGCCTTCTCCAATAATAATTGTAATTATAGGCGTTTTTAGTTTTGTCATCTCAAAAATATTACGAGCAATTGCTTCACCTTGCCCTCTTTCTTCGGCTTCTAAACCTGGGTAAGCACCTGGAGTATCTATCAAAGTAACCACAGGAATACCAAATTTTTCAGCCATTTTCATCAGCCTCAAAGCTTTTCGATATCCTTCGGGATTTGCCATTCCAAAATTACGATATTGACGAGTTTTTGTATTATAACCTTTTTGTTGACCAATAAACATATAGGATTGATCTCCAATTTTACCTAAACCGCCAATCATGGCTTTATCATCTTTTACCGTTCTGTCACCATGCAGCTCCATAAAAGCACCTTTGGTTAAAGCATTGATAAAATCTAAAGTATATGGCCTTGACGGATGTCGTGACAATTGAACTCTTTGCCAAGCAGTAAGGTTTTTAAAAATATCTTTACGGGTATTTTCTAGCTTAGATTCAATCTGCTCACAGGTTTCAGTAACATCTACATCACTCTCTTCACCAATTAACTTACATTTATTGAGTTGTTCTTCTAATTCTTTTATTGGTAATTCAAAGTCTAAATATTCCATTAGTTTTGTATTGTATTTGAAAACCAAAAAATAATTATTTGGTTTTTATATTTTGGATTAAGTTTACAAATATATAAACTTTGACCAATTAATGATATTTACTTTTTAAATCTTAATTTAAAATTTTTATTTTTAATAAAAGCATTTAATAAAACACTAGTAAAAATAATCAATGCTCCTAAATAAAATTGCCAACTCATTTTTTCTTTATCACCAAAAATTATTATTGCTAAAATAATTCCATAAACTGGTTCTAAATTATTGGTTAAAACAATGGTAAACGGGCTCATCTTATTCAATAAATTAGTAGCTACCACAAATGGATATGCTGTACAAGCAGTAGCCAAAATAACAATAAACATCCAATCTAGCTTAGGCAATTTAAATAAGTCAATAGTTAGTGAACCTTTGTAAAACAAGACTCCTGTCATAAACAAAAATGCAAAGAACAATTCATAAAAAGCAATCTTATTTGCTTTATATTTTTTCACTAATTTACTATTGTACAATGAAAATAATGCAATTAAAAAAGCTGAAATTAAGGCAAATATAATCCCATTTGCATATATACTTTCTACTTTAAAAATAATAACAAATCCGATTACGGCAAAAATTGCTAATATCAATTCATGAAAAACAATCTTCTTTTCACCAAAAAACGGTTTCAGTAATACTACAAAAAAAGCGCTTGATGACATGGTAATCAATGTAGTAGATATGGTAGAAATTTTTATTGCATGAAAAAATGTAGCCCAGTGTATGGCAATAAGAATTCCGCCAATACTAAATTTTAATAAATCAACTAAATTCTCATGAAATGAAACTTTAGTCCACTTAAAATAGATGAAAATTACAAAAACGGCTATCCCCACTCTATACCAAACTAATGATAAAGCATCCATACTAATAAGGGCAGCTAGTATGGCTGTAAATCCCCAAATAAAAACTATAAAATGAAGATGTAATTGATTTTTTAACTTATCGCTTGGCATTAAAATATAGATAAATTGCTAATATTCCGAAAATAACATTAGGCATCCAAACCATAATAAATGGTGAAGATTCGGCCGTAGAGCCTAAAACTTCTGAAACTTTCATAAAAAATACATATAAAAACATTAGACTTATTCCTGCTGCTAAATTTACACCTATTCCTCCTCTTCTCTTCTTAGAAGCCATGGTCACTGCAATTAAAGTTAATATAAAAGATGAAATAGGCAAACTAGTCCGTTTATATAACTCTACTTTATAATTATTTAAATTTTTGACACCTCTATCTTCTGATAGATTAATATGTTGGTTTAAATCTATTGACGACATTTCTTTTGCCAAATAATCAACATACAGTAAATCTTTAGGCTGAAAATTTAATGTTGTATCTAAATAGGTGCCAGATGCTATACTATCATGTTTAGCTAGTATATATCTTTTTTTATAATTGCTAATTTTAAAAATACTATCCTTTTCTTTCCATTTTATGCTTTGGCCAATTAGCGTATATTTTAACTGATTTCCTTCAAAATGCTCATACTTAAAATTATAACCGTTATTTGACCTAAAATTAAAACTTCCAAAAAACACATAATCATTATCACTTAATTGTAAACTAACTTTACTAACTGCATTCTTTTTCTTTTTCTTTGAAGCTGATCGCAAATATTCTTCTTGAAATTTTTCAAAGGTTTTATTAGTTTTTGGTACGATAAAATGGTTTGCATACAAAGAAACCATTGCGATTATGGTTGCCCCTATTAAATAAGGACGTAAAAATCTTTTAAAAGAGACTCCAGAACTATGAATGGCTATTATTTCAGTATTACTCGATAGCTTAGAAGTAAACATAATTACCGAAATAAATAAAGCCAAAGGCATAAAAGTATTACCATAGTTTATTATAAAACTTCCATAATAATCTTTTACAATTTCACCTAAAGTTAAGTCTTCGGCTTTTAAAAACTTTCCAACTTTTTCTGAAATATCAATTGCAACAGCAATCGGGATCAATATCAATAAAGTAAAGAAAAAAGAAGTGAAATATTTTTTTAATATGTACTTGTCGAGTATTTTCAAACTTTAGAAACGGCTTTTTGTGCTATTTGTTTACAATCTATTATCCATCTGTTTTACCATCTTATTTTTCCATTCGGTAAAATCACCTGCTAATATATGCTTTCTCGCTTCACGAACCAACCACAAATAAAAACCTAAATTATGAATGGTTGCAATTTGTTTGCCCAGATATTCTTTTGCAGCAAATAAATGACGTAGATAAGCTTTTGAATAATAAGTGTCTACAGATGTTATTGCCATATCATCAATTACAGAAAAATCATCTTCCCACTTTTTGTTTTTTATATTGATTGAACCATAGGCAGTGAAAAGCATTCCATTTCGAGCATTTCTAGTTGGCATAACACAATCAAACATATCAATACCCAGAGCAATATTTTCTAAAATATTAATTGGAGTACCAACACCCATTAAATATCTTGGTTTGTCTTTAGGCAAAATAGCAGTAACTACTTCTGTCATTTCATACATTTCTTCGGCGGGTTCTCCAACCGATAAGCCTCCAATCGCATTTCCTTCAGCACCAGAATTTGCTATATATTCTGCAGATTGTTTACGAAGGTCTTTATAAGTACTGCCTTGTACTATTGGAAAAAAGGTTTGTTTATACCCATATTTTTCTGGGTTCTTATCCAACCAATTGGTACATCTATCTAACCAACGATGTGTCATATGCATAGATCTTTTTGCATAATTATAATCACACGGATAAGGTGTGCATTCATCAAATGCCATAAAAATATCAGCTCCTATACTTCGTTGTATTTCCATAGAAAATTCGGGAGAGAAAAAATGCGTAGAACCATCAATATGTGATTTAAATTTTACGCCCTCTTCTTTAATATTATTAGTCCCCGAAAGGGAATAAACTTGATATCCTCCAGAATCAGTTAAAATTGGTCTATCCCAATTCATAAACTTATGCAAACCGCCTGCTTTTTCTAAAATATGTGTTTTGGGACGCAAATATAAATGATAGGTATTTCCAAGAATAATATCCGCATTAATATCATTTTTTAATTCTGTTTGATGCACTCCTTTTACAGAAGCAACTGTACCAACAGGCATAAAAATAGGTGTTTGAATTTTACCGTGATCGGTTGTTATTTCTCCTGCTCTAGCAGAACTGTTTTTATCAAATTTTTCAATTTCAAATTTCATATAATAATTTTACACATTAAATCTAAAATTCATCATATCACCATCTTGCACGATATACTCTTTTCCTTCAACTGCTAATTTTCCAGCTTCTTTCACTTTTGCTTCACTACCATAACTTACAAAATCATCATATTTAATAACTTCTGCACGTATAAATCCTTTTTCAAAATCAGTATGAATCACTCCTGCTGCTTGTGGAGCTGTATCACCAATATGAATAGTCCAAGCTCTAACTTCTTTAACACCAGCAGTAAAATAGGTTTGTAAATTTAACAATTTGTATGCAGAACGAATCAATTTCGAAGCTCCTGGCTCATCTAGACCTAGATCTTCTAAAAACATTTGACGTTCTTCATATTCTTCTAATTCAACAATATCTGCTTCTGTTCCAACCGCCAAAATAATAACTTCAGCATTTTCGTTTTCAACTGCTTTTTTAACAGCTTCTACATAATCATTTCCATTAACTGCTGATGCATCATCAACATTACAAACATATAAAACAGGTTTATCAGTTAATAACTGTAATGGTGATACAAATTCTTCTCGCTCTTTTTCGGTAAGTTCAATCGCTCGTACTGAAATTGCACTTTCTAAATTGTCTTTAATTTTTATAAGTACATCTAACTCTTTTAGGGCTTGTTTATCACCTGTTCTAGATGCTTTTTTAACTTTATCTAATTTCTTTTCAACAGCTTCCAAATCTTTCAACTGTAATTCAAAATCTATAGTTTCTTTATCTCTTACCGGATCAATTGAAGCATCAACATGTATAATATTATTATTATCAAAACAACGCAAAACATGAATAATTGCATCGGTTTCACGAATATTTCCTAAAAATTTATTACCTAAACCTTCCCCTTTACTAGCTCCTTTTACTAAACCTGCAATATCCACAATTTCAACAATTGCAGGCATTACTCTTTCTGGATTAACTAATTCTTCCAATTTTTCTAACCTCAAATCTGGTACATTTACCACACCTATATTTGGTTCAATTGTACAAAATGGAAAGTTTGCAGATTGTGCTTTTGCATTTGACAAACAGTTAAATAAAGTTGATTTTCCAACATTTGGTAATCCTACAATTCCAGCTTTCATATTTTAATTTTTTTAAGAGTGCAAATATAGTGTTTCATCCTTAATAATATTTAATTTTAAGTTAACAAAAAAGACTGCCTTATAGGGGCAGTCTTTACAAAATACTTTTATGTTTTTATTTAAAACAGCATACCTGCAGCAACTGTTTCATTACTACCTTCGTCAATTAAAATAAAACTACCTGTATTACGATTTCTTGCATATTTATCTTTCATTATGGGAGCAGTTGTTCTAATTTTTACTTTACAAATATCATTCATATTGATTTCTTTATCCTCTACATCTCTTTTTAAAGTATCAATATTTATTTTATATTCTACTTCTTTTATCATCGCCATTGGCAGATTAGAAGTATGTTTTAGTAAATATTTAGCTCTCGGTCTAGCCGGCTCATCGTTAAACCAACAAATCATTGCTGATAAATCTTGAGTTTTTTCTGGTAAATTATTGCTTTTCACAATCATATCTCCTCTACTTAAATCGATATCATCTTCTAATGTCATGGCAATACTCATACCTTCAAAAGCTTCATTTACAAAATTATCATATTGATTAATAGATTTAATTTTTGAATTAAATCCCGATGGTAATAATCTAACTTCATCTCCTACTCTAAATATGCCACCTGCAATTGTTCCTGCATACCCTCGGTAATCTCTATATTTATCATCTTGTGGTCGTAGAACAGTTTGTACTGGAAAACGAGCATCAACCATATTATTATCACTCACAATATAAACTGTTTCTAAAGTATGTAATAATGGAGCATCTTGATACCAAGACATATTTTCTGATCGATTTACAACATTATCTCCAAGAAGTGCCGAAATTGGTATATACCTTACATCTTTAAATGTCATTTTAGAAGACATTTCTTCATATTGCTGAACTATATCATTAAAAACGTCTTCTTTATAATCAACCAAATCCATTTTATTCACGCAAACAATTATATGTGAAATTTGCAATAAAGATGCTATAAACGAGTGTCGTTTGGTTTGTTCAATTACTCCTTTTCTTGCATCAATTAATACAATAGCAACATTGGCTGTTGAAGCACCTGTTACCATATTTCTTGTATATTGAATATGACCAGGTGTATCGGCAATAATAAATTTACGTTTTGGGGTAGTAAAATAACGATAAGCAACATCAATTGTTATTCCTTGTTCTCGTTCATCTTTTAATCCATCAGTAAATAATGCCAAATCAACTGTTTCTAAACCTTTACGTTTACTTGTTTTTTCAACAGATGCTATTTGATCTTCAAAAATTGATTTTGAATCGTATAATAATCTTCCTATTAAGGTGCTTTTTCCATCATCAACACTACCTGCAGTTGTAAAACGTAAAAGCTGATTGTTATTTATACTCATTTTTTCTTTTTTTATAATTTATATCGATTAAAAATAACCTTGCCTTTTTCGATCTTCCATAGAAGATTCTGAACGTTTATCATCGGCTCTATTTCCTCTTTCGGTTTCTCTCATTGCCGATACTTCTTCTACAATTTTCTCTAAAGTATCTGCTTCACTTTCAATACCTCCAGTAATGGTAATATCTCCTAGAGTTCTAAAACGTATTTTCTTTTTTTCAATTTGCTCATTATCTTGTATAATTAAATACTCAGAAACAGGAATCCAGCTTCCATCTCTAAATATCACTTCTCTATCATGTGCAAAATATAAAGATGGAATATCAATATTCTCTCTTTTTATATAATTCCAAACATCCATTTCTGTCCAATTACTAATTGGAAATGCTCTAAAATGTTCTCCATGGTGCATTTTTCCATTAAATAAATTCCATAATTCCGGACGTTGATTTTTTGGAGTCCATTGTCCAAAATCATCACGATGTGAGAAAAATCTTTCTTTAGCTCTAGCTTTTTCTTCGTCACGACGTCCACCTCCTATAGCACAATCAATTTGATTACTCTCAATAGCATCTAACAAGGTTGTGATTTGTAACTCATTACGAGTAGCATTTTTACCTTTTTCTTCAACAACTCTCTTATTATCAATAGCTTCTTGAACTGATCCAACTATCAATTGAGCACCTAAAGTATTGATTAGGTCATCTCTAAATTGTATTGTTTCAGGAAAATTATGACCCGTATCTATATGCATTAAAGGAAAGGGAATTTTAGAGGGATAAAATGCCTTCATAGCCAAATGTGCTAATACAATAGAATCTTTACCTCCTGAAAATAAAATTACAGGATTTTCAAATTGTGCGTATACTTCGCGTAAAACAAAAATTGCTTCCGATTCTAATTCATCCAAATAATTTAAAAAATATTTAGTCATCTTTTAATTTTAATTTTATTGTTTTATATATTTCATTAACAGATTCTTCAACTGTTTTGTTATCCGTAATAATTTCAATATCAGGATTTTCAGGAGCTTCATACGGAGCATTAATACCTGTAAAATTTAATATTTCTCCCGCTCTTGCTTTTTTATATAAACCTTTCACATCTCTTTTTTCACATTCTTCGATGGATGTATTTATAAAAATTTCGACAAAGTTATTCCTTCCAACAATATTTTCAATATTTTTTCTATCTTTTTTATAAGGGGATACAAATGCAGCTAAAACTATCAATCCGGCATCGACCATTAAATTAGCAACTTCGGCAATTCGCCTAATATTTTCTGTACGATCTTCGGGTTTAAAAGTTAAATCATTATTGATCCCTTTACGGATATTATCGCCATCTAAGGCATATGTTTTATAACCTTCACTATATAATTTATACTCTAATGCATTTGCAATAGTCGACTTTCCAGAACCAGACAAACCTGTAAACCATATCAAAAACGAGTTTTGATTGTTCAGTTTTTGCCTATCTTTTTTAGAAATTAAATAATTATGCTTAACTATATTCTTCATACTATTTTTTAACAATTTCATTACTTTGCCTTAATTTTAAACCAAAATTAGACTTATACCAAACTCGCTCATGAAAATAATACAAACCCATTTTAATTACAGATTCTGTCAATGCAACACCTGTTGCTTTTTCTGTAGCTAGTGGGTCATCTCTAAAAAACAAATATGCTATAATAAAAGTGGTAACCGATGCAATAACCCTCCAAGTTATAGTTTTAAGTATATGCCTCTTTTTTGAAGTTTCAATATTAGATTTCATAAAGCTTTTAGTTTACCTTAAACCAAGGGTTCAATAAATTCTTTTTATTATAAAGTAATGGTTTGT
>DAOUTI010000170.1 GCA_030626795.1 Flavobacteriaceae bacterium | reverse complement strand
GTTTCTTCGTGATAATTAGCTGCCCTTTGTGCTTTTTCATCAACAACCAAACCTTTAATTAGTGATTTATTTTGTGTTGCTACACCTGTGGGACAGGTATTTATATTGCATTCTCTAGCTTGGATACAGCCAATAGATAACATCATTGCCCTTGCACTATTACAAAGATCTGCTCCTAAAGCCTTTGCTCTTACCATATGAAATCCTGAAAATATTTTTCCAGAGGCTATTATTTTGATCTCCTTTTTAAGATCATATCCAACAAGTGTATCATGAACAAATACCAAGCCCTCTCGTAAAGGCATGCCAATGGAATTTGAAAATTCGACTGGTGCAGCTCCGGTTCCTCCTTCTCCTCCATCAACAGTTATAAAATCAGGCTTTACTCCGGTTTCAATCATCGCATCACAAATATCAATAAATTCTTTTTTTTGTCCGACACATAATTTAAATCCGATGGGTTTTCCTCCCGATAACTTTCTCAATTTACTAATAAAATCCATCATTTCTTTGGCGTTTGAGAAAGCAGCATGTGAAGGAGGCGACAACACATCTGTATGAGGTTTTACATGGCGTATATTAGCAATTTCTTCCGTGTTTTTAATTGCAGGCAAAACACCTCCATGACCAGGTTTAGCACCTTGCGACAGTTTTATTTCTATCATTTTAACTTGATCTTTTATTGCAGTTTTTTGAAAATTATCTTCACAAAAACCACCTTTATCAGTTCTGCAACCAAAATAACCAGTACCTATCTGCCAAATTAAATCTCCTCCATGTTCTATATGGTACGGACTCACTCCACCTTCTCCGGTATTATGGGCAAAGCCTCCAATTTTTGCACCTTTATTTAACGCTCTTACCGCATTATTACTTAACGAGCCAAAACTCATTGCCGAAATATTCAACAAACTGGCGTTATAAGGCTTTTTACAATCTGACCCACCAATTTTTACTTTTGGCTTTTCATGCTTGTCATAGGTGTTTTGCACATACATGGAATGATCCATCCATTCATAACCCGCCCTGTATACATCGATTTGTGTTCCAAAAGGTGTGGTATCATTCACTTTTTTTGCACGTTGATAAACTAGCGTTCTAAATATTCTGTTGATGGGTCTTCCCTGCGTATCTGTTTCTACAAAATATTGCATGATCTCTGGCCGAATTGCCTCTAACACATACCGCATTCTTCCTATAACAGGAAAATTTCTTCTGATAGCATGTTGGGTCTGAGTCATATCTATTATCCCCATAATTATAAGCGGAACAAAAAGAAGAAAACTCCATAGTACTGGAGCCCAAAAATTTGAAATTAGTAAAACAATAATAACGACTGATATAGATATCAAAACGAATTTTTCTCTTATTTTCATATTAAGAATAATTATATTAAAATAAATTTTAAATTTAGTGATTTTATTTTAGATATTCCTTAACTCCATAACTGGCAAGAACACCCTCTGCTTTAGCTGCTCCACTTTTGCAGCCTGGGCAGCAATCCGCTCCATATAATTTTATTTTTAATTCCATAATTTGTATAAAATTTAGGTTGATAGTCGCCAAAGTGAGTTTTAAATTACAATAGCGTCTATCAATAAATAATTTTAAAATTATTAAAATGCTAAATTCTATTTTTAAAAAATTAATAACCTTATCTATTCTCTTGTTATTTATTAATAATAAGTCGTTTAGCCAAGAAAAGAAAGATATAAACAAATCAAAGGCATTTCAGCTTTTAGATTCTTTATGGGAAAATCCTACTAGTTTTTTCAATAAAAGTGATCACAATTGGAGATTGCTTTGTGAAAATTTAGATCAGGTTGACATCACTAAATTAAACCACATATCCCAATCTATTTTCTATGGAAAAGATGCCAGAATAATAAATAAAAATGAGGCTAATATTGGCGCATTAGGATCTTTTAATAAAAAAGCACAGAAGAAAAAATCAAAAGAATTTAGCAAAAAAATAAGGAGTGGTTTTAGAAACTATGAGGAACACCCAAATAATAAAGTAGTTTTAATGGAAGGAGATTCGTGGTTTGAATATCCTATTTTTCTTAAAGATATAACCGACAATTTAATGGATTCTGAAAATTTAGCAATTTATAGTATTGCATCGGGAGGAGATTGGGTGGCGAATATGATTGCAAATCATCAATACCAATTTGAATATTTAAAGCTAAAACCCGATGTTTTTATTATAAGTGGTGGCGGAAATGATATTTTGGGTGATAACCGGCTGGCAAGCTTTGTGAATTACAAGCCTATAGATATAAATTCTGAATTTTTAAATAATTATAGAAACTATGTCATATTGAGATCCAATTCTAAACCAGTACCTATGTGTAATGCTACATTTTGCCCCACAGAATACCATAGTTATAAAAATATAATGCACGAGCTCAATAAAAACGTCAATATGCAAACTGTTGAAAAAATTGTAAATGGCAGAAGATATTTAAATAAAAGTTATTATCGCTGGTTGGTCTCCCTAAAATTAGAATATAAAATATTGTTTGAATCCCTAAAAAAACTAGATGAAGAAAGGTTTAAGGACATCATGATTATTACTCAGGGTTATGATTATTCTATACCAAGTTTTAAAGAAAAAATAGGAAAAAGTATGTTTTCAGAAAATGGAAAATGGCTAAAAGAGCCACTAATGATGAAGGGAATAACCGATCCTGAAACTCAACAAGATATAGTAATGACTATTATTTTCGATTTTAATGAGATGATTATTGAACTGGGAAAAGAATTTGATAATATCTATCACATTGACATAAGAGGATTTACAAATTATTTAGAAAATAAAGATTGGAAAAAACATGGGAAATATTGGTTTGATGAAATCCATCCCAAATCACATGTGTATAAAAAGATATCCGATTCCTATAAAGCCTTAATATTTGGTGATTTCAATGAACATCATAAAGTGGTAAACGTTATAGAACATCATAAGTTGGGAAAGGATTACTAAATAATCTTCACAAGAAAACCCTGTAAAACGCATATAATTAGTTTTAATTAATACAGAGATAAACTCCAAATAAATTTTACATTGAATTTACGTACATTTACGGTGTAAAAATTTGTGCCTTTTTTAAATAAAAACAATACTTTGGGAACAATAAAAATAAAAAATATTCGGGTTTATGCCTACCATGGCTGCTTGGTTGAAGAAGGTAAAATAGGATCGGATTACAGAATAGATTTATCTGTTAAAGCCAATTTAAAAAAATCAGCTAAAACTGATGAATTAAATGATACGGTAGACTATGTTCATTTGAATAAGATTGTAAAAGAAGAAATGGCTATCCGCACCAAGTTATTAGAAACTGTTGCCGATAAAATTTTAGATCGAATTTTACTCGAAATCCCTTTAGTAGATAGTCTCAAAGTTAAAGTATCTAAGTTAAATCCGCCTATTGGTGGAAACGTTGAAATGGTTTCCATTATAATGTATAGAAAAAGATGGAATTAGTAAACGAAACATTTACCATAATTATTCCAGTTTATAACGAGGAAGATAATTTGTTTAGAGTTGAACTTGAGTTATCTGATTATATTAAACATTGCCCCTTAAAAGCTGATGTTCTTTTTGTAAATGATGGCTCATCAGATGATAGTCAAAATCTAATTGAAAATATCTGTTCAAAAAATTCTGATTTTTCATTTATTGAATTCAAAGAAAATCGAGGGCTTAGTGCTGCAATTAAAGCAGGATTCGATCATGTAAATTGTGACCTCGTTGGTTATATTGATTCAGACTTACAAACATCTCCAAAAGATTTTAATTTATTGCTAAATGAGATTGATGATTTTGAATTAGTAACCGGTGTAAGATCAAATAGAAAAGATTCTTTTGTGAAAAACATGTCATCTACAATCGCAAATGGAATAAGACGTGCGTTTACTCATGATGGCATGGATGATACAGGTTGCCCTTTAAAAGTTATCAAAACTGAGTATGCAAAAAAAATACCTATGTTTGAAGGTTTACATCGATTTTTACCCGCTATGATCTTGCTCCAAAATGGAAGAATAAAACAAATACCTATTCAACATTTCCCTAGAATTGCTGGTGAAGCAAAATACCATTTATGGAATAGGTTATTTGGACCTCTGGTAGATTGTTTTGCCTATTTATGGATGAAGAAAAAATATATTAATTATAATATTAAAAATCTTTCAGAAAATAAAATAACATGAGCAATTGGCTTATTTTAAGTGTTGGGTTTTTAGCTCAAATATTATTTTCTTCACGATTAATAATTCAATGGGTACAATCTGAAAAGGTAAAAAAGGTAGTTACTCCCTTACTTTTCTGGCAACTTAGTCTTTTGGCTTCCTTTTTACTTTTTATTTATGGTTGGCTAAGAGATGATTTTGCCATCATGCTCGGACAAGTATTGACTTATTTTATTTACATAAGAAATTTACAAATTCAAGGATTCTGGAAAAAAATGCATCGTTTTTTTCGAATTTTCCTTTATATTATTCCTTTATTTTTAATTATATATTCATTCAATAACAATCAATTTGATGTAGAACGTATTTTTAGAAATGAAAACATTCCGATGTGGTTGATTATATTAGGGAGTATTGCCCAAATCATATTTACATTGCGCTTTATATATCAATGGATCTATTCCGAAAAGAAGAAAGAATCTATTTTACCAATGGGTTTTTGGATTCTCAGTGTTGTAGGCTCCATTTTAATTATAATTTATGCTATTTTAAGAAAGGATCCTGTATTATTTACTGGACATATTTTTGGTAGTTTTGTTTATCTTCGAAATATAGTATTAATCCATAAATTTGACAATGAATAACAAATCTTATCTCATTACCATTTTATTAGTTTGCCTTGCTATTTTTATTCCGCATTTAAGCACTATAGAAATTAACATAATGGAAGCTAGAAATTTTATTTCAGCTAGTGAAATGTTAGATTATGGAAATTGGATCCATACTACAATGAATTTGGAGCCAAGATATGAAAAACCACCTTTACCTACTTGGCTAACAGCAATTTCAGCTTCTATTTTTGGTGCAAAAAATATATTTGCATTAAGACTTCCTGCTGTATTATCGGTAATTTTTTTAATTTTTACATTTTATTTTTTCTTGATAGAAATAATAAAAAATAAGAAACAAGCTTTTATTGCTACGCTAATATTAGCAACCTCTTTTTACATCATTTTTTCGGGTAGAAATGGACAGTGGGATATTTTTGCCCACTCCTTTATGCTCTTTGCAATTTATCAGTTTTTTAAAGCCCTTGAAAGCGACACAATTCTATGGAAAAAATGGATATTGGCAGGTGTTTTTATGGGACTTTCTTTTATGAGTAAAGGTCCTGTTGCACATTT
>DAOUTI010000137.1 GCA_030626795.1 Flavobacteriaceae bacterium | reverse complement strand
TAATGATTCTTCGGTTATCATTTTTAACCAAATTTCTTTGGAATTGCACATCCAAGCAATTATTACAATCGCTTGATATTTTGTCAAACTCTGACTTAATCCAACGTCTTGCAGCTCCAATTCCTCTCGTATTTGAAACCGTATCTGATAAAGTATGGCGTGTACCAAAACTCATCAATTTGATAATATCTTTTTCAATTCTATCCGCTGAGGGTGCTTCGGCTATTTTATATAGCATCTTTGAAACATCACTTTGCGCAAAAGATACCATTGAGGTTAACAATACGAATAAAGCTATTTTAGTTTTCATTTTATTAAATTTTCAAATCTTTTAATTCTTTTATTACTTTCTCCAACATTTCTTCGGTAAAATCTAAATGAGTAACCATTCTTAATTTTCCTTCACCCATCGAGCTGATTAATATATTTTTTGCTTTTAATGCATTTACAAAATCTGACTCATTAACACCTTCCTTCACATAAAAAATAAGAATATTGGTTTCAATAGGTTCTACTTTTTTGATAAATTTAGAATTCTTTAAGGCTTTACCTATTTTTTTTGCTCTATCATGGTCAATAGTTAACCTTTCTACATGATGATCTAAAGCATATATTCCGGCAGCAGCCAAATAACCCACCTGACGCATAGCACCTCCGTACAATTTACGAATACGAACCGCTTTTTTAATTTGTGCTTTCGTACCCAATAAAACTGAGCCAATTGGAGCTCCTAAGCCTTTAGATAAACAAATGGATATCGTATCAAACAATGCGCCATATTGCTTTGGAGTTTCTTTCATTGCAACCATTGCATTAAATAATCTAGCGCCATCTAGGTGATAAGCCAAATCA
Source organism: Flavobacteriaceae bacterium (assembly GCA_030626795.1). Lineage (GTDB taxonomy): Bacteria > Bacteroidota > Bacteroidia > Flavobacteriales > Flavobacteriaceae > Lutimonas. The sequence goes on along the minus strand of DAOUTI010000137.1, from coordinate 6,200 downwards.
TTTTCGTCACAAACTTTTCTTATTTTTTGCAATTCTTTAAAATCCCAACAAGCACCTCCACCTTTGTTGGTTGTATTTTCAACAGCTACCAAACTAGTAATTGGAATATGGTAATTTTCAGGATCATTTATAGCTAGTTTTACTTGTTCTGCTGTAAACATACCCTGATTACCATCAAGTAAGCTACACGAAATACCCGAATTAAATGCAGCACCTCCGCCTTCAAAATTAAATACATGCGCCCACTTATCGCAAATCATTTGCTCGGCTGGTTGGGTGTGAATTTTTATAGCAACTTGATTTGCCATAGTACCCGAAGGAAAATACAATGCAGCTTCTTTGCCAAACATTTTAGCCACCTTTTCTTGTAATTCAATTACCGTTGGATCTGCATTAAAAACATCATCTCCAACTTTTGCAGCCATCATAGCCTCTAACATTTTTGGGGTAGGTCTAGTAATTGTATCACTAATTAAATTTATTTCCATTTATATTTTATTTATTTATCTTTAAACGTATTAACAAGCCTTTCTAAAAAACTAAAACTACTTTCTAAATCAAACTTCATTTTATCACCTGTTTTTTTCTGAGCTAGTTGATTTATTGCCATATCTGTCAACTGTAAAATTCGAGGGTAACCTCCTGTTGTTGGGCAATCTCTCATCAAAATTATTAATTTTCCTGATGGTGTTAATTGAACCGTTCCAGGTATAACCGCTGATGTAATAATTTCATTTTTTTCAATTATAAAAACTTTATTTCTTAATTGATACCCCATTCTATTATTTAAGTTATCAATTTCAAAATCTTTAGAAAAAAGTATTTCTCTATGTTTTTTTGACAATCGCGAAAATTCAGGTCCTTTTGTTACTTCTAATTTATTTAGATTAAAATGAGATTCATTTACTTTTACTTTTGATGATGTAATTTCAAGCTCTGAATTATAATTAGCAATTCTTAATCTATCTCCTTTTTCTACAACACTCCTTGATGTAATTCCTTTAAAATAGGAATAACTATTCAATTTTTTTTCTGTTTTAAATCCACCTTTAACTCCTAAATAGGCTCTTGATCCAAAAATTAACTTCCCAAAACTTAAAACATCCGTTGCTTTTACTTCGTACACCAAATTTAATTTAATTGGTTTCTCATTTAGTTTTGGTGATATATTCGCACCAGTAACAACAATTGAAGTATTCTCTTCAAACCATATTTTTGGCCCACGAATTGTTATTTCCATAACAGGTAAACCTTCATCATTATTTAATAATTTATTGGCTAAAATTAGACTAAATTTATCCATTGCACCAGAAATAGAAACGCCATAAGAACGAAACCCTTTTCGACCAAGATCTTGAATAGTTGTCTGTAATCCTGCGGATAAGATAAGTATCTTATTATCCATACACTTCGCTTTTTATTAAATAGACTCCCTCATTTACTTGTTTTTTAATTTCATTATATTTTTTTTTATTAATAGAAATAAATTGAATTTTATCACCCGATTTCGCAAAACATGGCTTTTCTAGATTTATATCGAAAAAATTAATAGGTGAATTGCCAATAATATTCCATCCTCCAGGACTTTCTCTCGGGTATATACCGGTTTGATTTCCTGCAATACCAACAGAGCCTTTTATTATTTTATTTCTGGGTGAAGATTTTCTCTTAAAATGAATTTTCTCTGATAAACCTCCTAAGTATAAAAAACCAGGTAAAAACCCTATAAAATATACATCATAAATTGCATCACAATGTATCTGGATTACTTTTTGTTTTTCAATTTTTTTAACTTTAGCTATTTCATCTAAATCAATACCAAATTCATCTTCATAACAGACTGGGATTTTCCATAATTTTGATGAAAACTTTAACTTTTGATTACTAACCTTATAAATCTCTTTAATAATTTTTACAATGGCTGAATATTTAATTTTACTTGTGTCGAAAAAAACTGTCAATGAATTATAAGCTGGAACAGTGTCTAATATAAACTCTTTTATTTCAGACTGTAAAACACTTCTAAACAGGTTAATATCTTTTAAAATTAAATTGTCAATTTTTTGAGGCCATTCAATTAGAACAGAAATACTACCCAAAGGTTTATATTTTAATTTAAAATTTTCCAAGTTTAATTATATCTATTTTTTGATAAAGTTTTTACAATTTCAACAACATTTGGATTATCTCCATGCACACAAATTGTATTTGATTTAATTTTAATCGTCTTTCCGCTATTTGTAATAATAGTTTCTGAATTAATTAATTGTTTTACTCGTTTTAAAATTCTATCTGAATTTTCAATTAAAGAATCTGGCTCGTCCCTTGAAACTAAAGATAAATCATCGTGATATGTCCTATCTGCAAATGATTCATAATAAAAAGGCCTGTTTTTTTCTCTTAATTTTCTAGCGATTAATGAGCGAAAAGGAACATATAAAATTAAATCCTCATCAAAATATGCCACTGCTTCTATTACAGCCATGGCAACATCATTAAACTTGGCTGCCATATTATATAATGCCCCATGCGGTTTAACATGATGTAGTTTAACCCCTTCTTTTTCTGCTACTTGTTTTAAAGATGTAATTTGATTAATTATTTGAGATTTTAATAAACTTTTGGGTATAAACATCTCTTTTCTTCCAAAATTATCTCTATCTAAAAACGAAGGATGAGCACCTATTTTAACATGATGGTTTTTAGCTAAAAGAACTGTAGATTTCATAATACTCAAACTCCCAGCATGAGCACCACAAGCGATATTACACGAACTAATAAATGGCATAATTTGCGCATCATTACTTAATCCCTCTCCAAGGTCACAATTAATATCCATAAGCCCATTTTAGAATGTCTCAAACACTTTCCAAATACTTTTTACTCCTAAAAAAATAGTAAGTACTAAGATAATAAATCCAAAAATGTTTTGAGTTATATTATTTGAGTATTTCCCTAAAACAATTTTCTTATTCATTATCCATAATAAAAAACCACTTATTATTGGCAATAAAATACCATTTGTTATTTGTGCAAACTTTATAATTTCAATTGGTTTTATTTTTAATGAAGAAAACAAAACACCTAAAAACAAGATAAACATCCATACTGCTTTAAATTTTTTTGACTTTAACCCATCATTCCAGCCAAAAATACCTTTAACAACATAAGCAGCTGCTAACGGTGCTGTTATTGCAGATGTAATACCAGCTGCAAACAAACCAATCGCCAAAAAATATTTAGCCGCTTGACCATAAAGTGGTTCTAAACCTTTTGCAAGGTCAACAGCACTGTTAATTGATGTTAAATTTGAAGCTGATGCCGAAATAATAATCGCCATAGAAACAAGACCTCCTACAATAACAGCTATTATAGTATCTTTTCTAACCAAAGGGAGGTCACTTTTATTGTGCCATTTTTCTTTAACCAAAGCGGCGTGCAAAAATAAATTATAAGGTACCACTGTGGTTCCTACCAATCCAATTATAGTTAATAAGCTGTTTTCTGGAAATTTCGGAATGAATATTCCTTTAAAAATAGATACGATATTAGGCTTGGTAATTACAGCTGTTAAAACAAATGACACGCTCATTAAAATCACTAAAACTATTAAACTACGCTCTAAAACTTTGTAATTCCCAATATAAAGTAAAATAAATGCCACTGCTCCAATTAATAAATTTAAATAATTTATGGTATAGCTTCCAATGATAAAATTGTTTTCTGGAACTATGGTTGACAAACCTAAAACACCTCCACTTATATTACCTGCCTCGTAGGCTGCATTACCAATTACGATTGCTGAAATAATTAAAATTGCTGAAACTATTTTAAAAAACGGATTCTTTATTTCTTCTCTTAATACTTCTGACAACCCTTTTTGAGTTACAACACCCAATCTGGCTGCCATTTCTTGTAAAACTATAGTTGCAACCATTGATAATAACATGGCCCAAAGTAAATTGTACCCAAAATTTACACCAGCAATACTGCACAGAGTTACTGTACCAGGACCAATAAAAGCTGCAGCAATTAAGGTAGCCGGACCAATATTTTTAAATATATTTTTCACTAGTCTTCAATAGAATTTAACGCAAAGATTGCAAAAGATCCCAACCAATGCCCACCTTCGTAGTTATCATCTACAATGCTTGGCAATGAATAATTGATGTGGTTATTTGCAATTATTTTTAAATGTGAATATTCAGGGTATTTGTTTGCAATTTTGTTTAAACACCAAGCTCGACTAAAATTAACACCGTCTAGGTGTACTAATTTTCCATCCGTTCTATCGGATACAATTCCAGGAGATAAATTATAATCTTTATTTATTAATTGTGGCAAAAATAATACCAACCATTTTTTATATTCTTTTTCAGATAAAACGCTTAACATTAAAGCTGCTTCTTCTAAACATGGTGAAAGAAAATCGTAACCACCGGGCTCCCAAGAAATAGGGCATGACACATCATTCAAGTAAAAGTCTTTAGCTCGTTGGTTTATCAATGTTTTTAAATTATCATTTCCAACTGTATCAGCATAGTCCCAAGCAAAAGACAATCCGAAAGCAGTATTTGGGTGCTCACCAACACGAATTGGGTAATTCAATTTTGGTAAAAACTCAATATATCTCTCTACAATTAAATCAGTTAAAGGTTGTAAATTAATTTCTAATTCTCTTGCCAAAGGATCGTTCCATGTATGTAACTCTTCAGCTAATTTTAATAACCAAGCCCAACCATAAGTTCTTTCGTAAATTTTATTGTGTTTACCTTTAAAATAAGTCAGCTCACTTGCTATATTTTCTTTGGAAATATTTTTTAATAATTTTTTTCGTATTTGATTTGAATTTTCAATTTCAGGAAACTGTTTTAATAAACTAACTAAAGACCAATGCCCATGAACTGAAGAATGCCAATCAAAACAACCATAAAATGCTGGGTGTAAATTTTTTGGAATTTTTATATCTTCTTCACTCCCCAAGGTTTGCCCTAACTTATTAGGGTACTCGGTATTCATACAGTTTAATGGAAGTTTTGATAACCTGTTCGCTTCTTCTATGGTTAATTTAAGTGTTTTTTGTCCTTCATTATCTTGCGAAAAAACTAATGTGGCTTGTAATATTAAAAGAAGTATTATTATAAAGGGAATATTTTTTTTCATTGCATTGGTTTAAATAAATTTTGAATTTATAATATCATTATTCCCTGCAAAAAATTGAGAATAGCTGTTTTGAATAATTAAAATCAATAGAATTGGGAATAATAATTTTCTCATGGTTGCTAATTTTGCATAAATCTATAAAAAAGGTTTGACAATTTCATTACTTATAAAATATCATATCTTATTTTTTAGTTTATTTTTGCTTTATGGTTACAGCAGATCAAATTAAAAATCTTAGCGAACGAATTGGCAAGTTAAAAAGCTATTTGGACATTGATAAAAAACTAATTGAAATTTCTAATGAAGAAGAAAAAGCTTCCAGTCCTGATTTTTGGAATAATCCGAAAGAAGCTGAGGTGCTAATGAGAAAACTTCGAGGTATTAAAAAATGGGTTGAAGATTACAATCAAGTTAATACTGACAGGGAAGATCTTAGTGTTTTATATGAATTCTATAAAGAAAAGGAAGCATCGGAAGAAGAGGTTATTAAACAATTTGAAAAAACTTTAAAACTACTTGAATCTCTCGAATTTAAAAATATGCTTTCAGATGAAGGTGATAATCTAAGTGCCGTATTACAAATAACCGCTGGTGCAGGCGGTACAGAAAGTTGCGATTGGGCACAAATGCTAATGCGCATGTATTTGATGTGGAGTGAAAAGCAAGGTTATAAAATAAAAGAACTCAATTATCAAGAAGGAGATTCAGCAGGTATTAAAACAGTAACACTCGAAATTGATGGTGAATATGCTTTTGGCTATTTAAAAGGTGAAAATGGCGTACATCGCTTGGTTAGAATTTCTCCATTTGATAGCAATGCAAAACGACATACCTCATTTGCATCAGTTTATGTTTACCCTTTGGTAGATGATACTATTGAAATAGAAATTAACCCTGCAGATATTACTTGGGATTTTGCTCGCTCTGGCGGAGCTGGCGGACAAAATGTAAACAAGGTAGAAACCAAAGCAATTTTACGACACAAACCTTCGGGTATTATGGTAGTAAATTCTGAAACTAGATCTCAATTAGAAAAT
>DAOUTI010000057.1 GCA_030626795.1 Flavobacteriaceae bacterium | reverse complement strand
TATCTTCTACTTTACCGTCTGCTTTGGAGTGGATAACGCCACGAGGACCAAACTTTTTCTTAAATTTAGGGTCTTTTGGGTAATCCACATTTTCAGGTTCTTCTTCTGCATTTAAGTGATATAAATTCCCTAAAAACTCATCAAAACCATGATTTGAAGGTAAATGTTCATCTCTATCTCCTAAATGGTTTTTACCAAATTGCCCTGTTGCATAACCGTGATTTTTTAATAATTCTGCAATGGTTGGATCTAACCCGCTTAACCCTTCTTTAGCTCCAGGTAAACCAACTTTGGTTAACCCAGTCCTATAAGGCGATTGTCCCGTAATAAATGCTGCACGACCAGCAGTACAACTTTGTTGCGAATAATAATCAGTAAATAGTATGCCGTCTTTACCAATTTGGTCAATATTAGGTGTTTTATAACCCATCATTCCCATATTGTAAATACTTGGATTGGACCATCCAATATCATCTCCCCAAATTACCAAGATATTGGGCTTTTTGTTTTTTTGTGCCATCATAAAAAATGGAACAATAAGTAAAATTGTTAGTAGTGTTTGTTTTTTCATAATTGTTATTATTAATTATTGTAATTGATAATTCAACGGTAAGATAGCAAAATCAAATTTTATTTTTAAATTTTAATCTGAAAACTTCTTGATTAGATGCTTTGTTAAAATATTTTCTGGTAAACTCAAACCCATATTTGTCATAAAAAGGTCTGCCGATTTTATTTTTTTCAAAAACTTCAACTTCTAATTCATTGTGAAGTTTAGCAACAAAATCTACCAATTGTGTTCCAATTCCTTTTGTTTGCTGGTTGGGGTTTACAAATAAGCCAGCAACCTCATTTCCTAGCATAGAAATAAAACCAACTATTTCACCATTTTCTTCATAAACCCATGTTTTTGCCTTAGGAATATAAATATTACGCATGTCTTTTTTTACTTTTTCTACAAAGTCATTCTCTAAAAACGGGTGTGCTATAGTAGATGATTTATACCAAATATCAATAACATTTGTTATATCGGTTGCTTTATATTTTCTAATCATGCTATTTATATTGAATTTTTAGTAAATATAAGTATTTTTGCTTTTTATAAATCAAAGATAATGACACTACCAAAGTTTTTAATGGGCGATAATACAGATCATCCAGAAGATATATTTATTGTACATACTGAGTTTCCACAATTTATAATCAACCTAGTAAGTGATGAAATTGAATGGATGGATGATTTACAAGGTGACGAAGAAGAACTAGCTATTGAAATTGCGCAATTGGTTGAAGAGGCTAGTTTGTTTTATGATAGAGAAATGGAGCGATATGTGGAGTAAATACAATGAGTTAATGACATAATTTGATGATTTGAAAATGGTTTAATTTAAAAATTAAATCTTTGTAAAAATCTATTTTTTAGTCCTTCCCTTTGTTAAGGATTTAGAACGGGCAACCAACTCCAATTGATTAACATTGCTTTTTGCAATAAAGAAACCATAATTGATGGTCGCAATATTTTTTTCAACTTTATCAATAGTTCCCTTTGCGTTACCGTCAATTAACCGAACACGATCATTAATTTGAAATTGATACCCATCAATTTTAATTGCTTTTTCTCTTTCAATTTTTTCTTTTTTAACTCTTATTTTTTTAATTTCGGGTAAAACTTCTTTTTCAATTTTTTTAAGTTGATCTTCTTTTTCTTTTTGCTGAATTTTAATTTCTTTATTGATTCTTGTTCGTTCTCTTTTTGAGAGCGGTTTTTCTTTTTGGGTATTATTTTTATGATGCTCTATTTCAATTTTGTCTTTTTTGAGCTTTTCATGTTTACTTTGTTCAATCATGGCCCATTTTAAAAATTCGGCCTGTAATTGTTTTTTGTTTTTAGTTTGAAAAAATTTATGAATAAACTCATTTGATTTTCTACCAAATGACAGCATTTTTTGATTATTATCATAAAGTTCTTGAAAACTGCTAATTTTTTGTTGAATTTTATGTTGTTGTTCTACCAATTTCTCCGAACTCTCTTTAGCAACTAATTTTTCTTTTTCTAAAGCATCTGTATAAGCTTGTAGCTTGTTACGCTCTTTTTGTAATTTGGCAATGGTTTTGTCTAATCTAATTTTTTCGCGTTCTACTTTCTTTTTTGCTCGGTTGATCAAACGAAACGGAATACCATTTTTTTGAGCTACTTCAAAAGTAAATGAACTTCCAGCTTGCCCAATATGTAATTTAAAAAGAGGTTCAAGAGATTTTTCATCAAACTGCATATTTGCATTGGCCACATTTTCTAGTTCACTTGCCAAAACTTTTAAATTGGCATAGTGTGTAGTAATAATGCCATAAGCGCCTTTTTCATGAAACTCTTCTAAAAATATTTCCGCCAAAGCGCCTCCCAATTCAGGGTCACTACCTGTTCCAAATTCATCAATTAAAAAAAGTGTATTGTCATTACATTTACGTAAAAAATTACGCATATTTTTTAAACGATAACTATAGGTACTTAGCTGATTTTCAATAGATTGATTATCTCCAATATCTGTTAAAATAGTATCAAAAATACTAACTTCACTACGTTCGTGCACTGGGATTAAAATCCCACTTTGCAACATGACTTGCAGTAAGCCAATGGTTTTTAAAGTGATACTTTTACCACCAGCATTTGGCCCCGAAATAACAATGATTTGTTGTGTTTTATTAAGTTCGAGTGTTTGCGGAATTGTAATAAGATTCTTCTTGCTATTTTCTTCCCATAAAATGGGGTGAAAAGCATCTTTCAAATAAATTTTTTGCTCACGTACAATTTTGGGTAAGCAAGCATGTATATGATTGGCATAATTTGCTTTTGCGCCAACCAAATCTAAATGACTTAAATAGGTTTGGTATTTTTTTAATAAATCTTGATACGGACGAATGGTATTGGTAAGTTGTTTTAAAATTTTTACAATTTCTTCTTGCTCTTCATATTGTAAGTTTTGCAACTCCCTTGCATATTGTAAAGTAGCTTCTGGAGCAATAAAGACGATGCTTCCCGTTTTAGAATTGCCAAGAATTGTACCCTTAACTTTTTTGCGATGCATGGCTTGTACCGCTAAAACTCGTTGATTATCAACTACAGATTCTTTGATGTCATCTAAATACCCTAAACCTGAATAATGGCTAAGTGACTTGGTAAAACTGCCTCCAATTTTACCTCTTACTTTATTAATTTCTTTGCGAAGTTGATATAAAGTCTCAGATGCTTTATCGATGACTTCACCATAAGGAGAAATGGTTTTGTCAATATTATTGACCAAAAACTTGGTCAAATCAATATCTTCCGATTGTATAAAAAGCGTAGGGTAGTACACTTTAAATTTTTTAAAGAACAATAATAAAGTATTGACCGTATTCGAAACAGAAGAAATTTTTTGAAAGGAAGTGCCTTCTAAAAAACTATCTTCAATTCCGAGTAAATAAATTTCTTTGGTAATTTCGTCAAAATAATGACTCGGAATGCTATTTTCATTTACTAAAGAAGATAAATATTCATTAACTTGATGCAATTCTGCTTTAAGCTCTAAAGTTCTAGCAATGGGTTTTATTTGCATCACTTTTTCTCTTCCTAAATCAGAAATACAAAATGCTTCTATCTTTTGTAAGACAGAAGTGAATTCTAAATCGTTTAATGTTTTTTGCGTGATTCTATTTGTCAAAATTGTAAATTTGCTCTTCGACAAAAGTAAATAAAATTATACTATGGATGTTAATATTTCTAAAAGTTGGAAAAGCATTTTAAATGATGAATTTGAAAAAGAATATTTTCAAAATTTGTTAGATTTTATTAAAAACGAATATAGAAACTATACTTGTTACCCAAAAAGTAATGAAATTTTTGCTGCTTTTAATCATTGCTCTTTCGAGGATATAAAAGTGGTAATTATTGGCCAGGATCCTTATCATGGAGAAAATCAAGCCAATGGTTTGTGTTTTTCTGTGCATGAAGGAATTAAACATCCACCATCATTAATTAATATTTTTAAAGAATTGCATTCAGATATAAATAAACCTTATCCGTCAAGCGGAAATTTAGAAACTTGGGCAGATCAAGGTGTTTTGTTATTGAATGCGACTTTAACGGTAAGAAAAAGCGAGGCAGGTTCACATCAAAAACAAGGTTGGGAAACCTTTACAGATGCTGTAATTCAAAAAATATCTGAACAGAAAAATAATGTAGTTTTTTTACTTTGGGGCGGTTTTGCTAAGAAAAAAGGGGTTAAAATTGATAAGAATAAACATTTAATTTTAAGTGCAGGTCATCCTTCGCCTTTGAGTGCAAATAGAGGGTATTGGTTTGGTAATAAATGTTTTAGTAACACGAATACTTATTTAAAAAGTATCAATAAAAAAGAAATTATTTGGTAATTACAAATTAAAAGCAACGCCTAAAAGTGGGCCAAAAGTTTTTACATTTGTTTTTAATTCATCTTCTCCAGTACCATCAACTCTTTTATAATTAAAAGTTTTATAGCCTGCAGTGACTGTTAATAATTTTGAGACTTTAAAGGTATTTACAAAAGTAAAATCCCAATATAGATCTGATGACTCCCCAATGCCAAATCCCCCAATATTTGTTGATAAACCAAGTAAAACAGATTTGCTCAAAATGATTCTAAAATTCGCGCCAATAACCATATCTACCCATTTTTGATTATCATTAATCTGTTTAGGAAAACCAGGAATTGGAAGAGAAGAATTAAGGTCAACACCAACAGTAACATCATTTGCCCAATAAATTGCACCAATTGTAGCATCCATAGCCCAACCTCTGATAATATCATCACCAAAATCAATTTTATCGATAAGTGTATAACCTAATTTTGAGTCAAGTATGATCTGATCAACAGCAAAATCAATTATTAGAGGTCCTTGATCAAATTTATCTCCCAATTTGGCATAAGTTAAATTAGTGCTAAGTGTCCATTTTTTATACCTAGCCTGAGCTATTATTTGAAAACCGAAATTTGTTAATGAAGTAAGGTCATTAAATGATTGTCTGATTTTTTCACCACCAACATCAGTAGATGTACCTGCTAGCCAAGCATATGGAGCTAATTTAAAACTCCAGTCACTACGCTTCTTAATATCGATAAACTCTGTATTTGCTGAGCCTGTTTTTTCTTTTTCTTCTTGTGAAAAAATATTAGTATAGCTAAGTATAAGTAGGATTAATAAGAGTGTTTGGTTTGGTTTGAATTTCATGGCGCAAAAGTTAATTAAATATAAAAGTAATTAAAAATGAAGTTTTACACAAGGGGTAAAACTTCATTTCATTTTTATAAATATTAGATGCTTTGGTTTTTGTCAAACTTTTACAGGGATATTTTTTAAAATCTCTAATAAATATTTCCAAAATTTTTGTGAAGAAGCAATATTTGCTCTTTCATCTGGCGAATGTGCTCCTTTGATGGTTGGTCCGAAAGAAATCATATCCATTTTTGGATAATTTGTGCCTAAAATACCACATTCTAATCCTGCATGACAGGCAACTACATCAGGTTTTTTTGCAAAAACATCTTCATAAAGTTTAGACATAACTTCTAATATTGGCGAGTTTGCATTGGGTTGCCAACCTGGGTATGAACCTGATAAATTCACTTCAAAACCTTCATTTTCAAAAGCAGTGGTTAATTGGTTTGCAACTTCAGCTTTGCTTTCTTCAACAGAAGACCTTGTTAAACAACCTATTTGAATAGTTCCATCATTTACATTGATTTTCGCAATATTATTAGAAGCTTCAACCAAACCTTCCATCTCTTGACTCATTTTAAAAACACCATTATGGGCATTTTTTGTAGCGTTTATTAGTTTGGTTTGCTCGTCTTTTGTCATTGCTTTTAGCGGACAATCAATTGCTTCAAAAATAAACTCTAAATTAGGTTCAATATCAGTAAAATCATTTTTTATTTGGTTTGCGATTTCTTCCGATTTAGTGATAAAATTTGCAGCATTTTCTGTATTACATACCACAGTAGCAAAACTTTCACGAGGTATTGCATTACGTAAACTACCACCTTTGATTTGAGCGATATGTATCATGTCTTGGGTTGCTTCAAAAACACGATTCATAATTTTATTGGCATTACCAAAACCTCTGTGAATATCCATACCCGAATGGCCTCCACGAAGTCCGATTACAGAAATTTTAAACGCTTTACAATTCCCAGTAAGGTTAATTTCTTCATAATTTTTTTTTGCAGTTACATCTACACCACCGGCACAGCCTATATCTATTTCATCATCTTCTTCGGTATCTAAATTTAGTAATATTTCACCATTTAAATAGCCTGCTTGTAACCCTTTTGCACCTGTCATTCCGGTTTCTTCATCGATAGTAAACAAAGCTTCAATAGCAGGGTGAGGTATGTCATTGCTCTCTAAAACACTCATAATTGCAGCAACGCCAAGACCATTATCGGCTCCTAAAGTTGTTCCATCAGCGGTAACCCAGCCATCTTCGATTAGCATTTTAATTCCTTCACTATCAAAATCGAAATTGGTATCCGAATTTTTTTGATGTACCATATCTAAATGCGATTGCATTACAATGGTTTTTCTGTTCTCCATACCCGATGTTGCAGGCTTTTTGATAATTACATTTTGAATGGGATCTACTATAGTTTCTAAACCTAATTTTTTACCAAATGCAACCATAAAGGCAATTACTTTTTCTTCTTTTTTTGAGCCACGAGGCACCGCATTAAGATCAGAAAAATTATTCCATAAAGCTTTAGGTTCTAGGTTTCTTATGTCTTGATTCATATTTTTTTGTATTTAATTTAAGTTTTTATATTTCAATCACTGTATTTATAATGGGTTTTCTAACTTTTTTCATGTTGCTCATAAAATCATCTTTAGCTCTAAAACCAACGGGCAACAGTAAAACAGATTTTAATTTTTTATCACTTAAATTTAATTCTTCATCAAATTTATGAGGTAAAAACCCTTCCATGGGGCAGGCATCAATTTTTTCAATTGCACAAACAGTCATAAGGTTTCCTAAAGTGATATATGCTTGGTAAATGGATGATTTTTCAATTTCATCAGTATTTTTGTTAGCATACATGCCTTTTAATTGTTTTCTAAATGCACCAATACTTTCTTCTGTTACACCTCTAACTTCTTTTTCTAAATCGAAATGGGCATCAATGGTATCTCCATTTATTTCAGTATCAATACAGATTACTAGTAAATGTGAGCAAGTTGAGACTTGTTGTTGATTAAAGGCATGAGGTAAAAGTTTATTTTTTAATTCATCACTAACAATGACCAGCATTTTTAGAGGATGTAAACCAAAGGATGTAGCTGTAAGATTAAAAGCTTTTTTTATGGTTTCAACTTGTGATTTGTTTAACTTTTTTGATACATCAAATTTTTTACAAGCATATCGCCATTCTAAACTTTGAATTATATTCATTGGTTAACATTTTTTTGTTTGTAATTTGTTGTTTGAATATTGCTATTTTATCCTAGTGATTGCATATTAACCAATTTATGGTAAATATCTTTTTTATTCAATAAATCTTCGTGTGTACCTTGCTCAACAATTTTACCTTTTTGCATGACCACAATAAGATCTGCTTTTTGTATGGTGCTTAATCTATGTGCAATTACAATTGAGGTTCTGTTTTCCATCATTTTTTCCAAAGCTTTTTGAACCAATTGTTCTGATTCTGTATCTAAAGCAGAAGTTGCTTCATCTAAAATCATGATAGGAGGATTTTTTAATACAGCTCTTGCAATAGATAATCTTTGTCTTTGTCCGCCAGATAAAGTATTGCCACTATCTCCAATATTGGTATCATAACCTTGTGGTAAATCTTTAATAAATTCATGTGCATTGGCAATTTTTGCAGCTTTAATAATATCGTCATCGCTTGCATTTTCAATACCTAAAGTGATATTGTTTTTTACGGTATCGTGAAACAAAATAGATTCTTGTGTTACTAAGCCAATCAAGTCGCGTAAGGCTTCTTTTTTAATGTCTTTGATGTTTTTATTATCAATTAAAATTTCACCTTGATTAACATCGTAAAATCTAGGTATTAAATTTGCTAAGGTTGATTTTCCACTACCAGATTGCCCAACTAAAGCTACTGTTTTTCCTTTAGGTACATTTAGAGAAAAATCTTTCAAAACAAATTCATCTTTGTATTTGAATGATATATTTTTAAGCGCAATTTCGGTTTCGAATGATTTTTTATCTAAAGCATCTGGTTTATCAATAATCTCATTTTTCGTTTCTAAAATAGACATGATTCTTTCGGCGGAAGCATTACCTTTTTGAACGCTAAAAATGGCTTTTGAAATGGCTTTTGCAGGATTTAAAATGAGGTAAAATAAACCAATATATCCTAAAAATTCTTGAGGTTTCATTTCGTCTTGCCCCGATAAAACGATCCTTCCTCCAAACCATAAAATTGCAATGATGGTAGTTGATCCTAAAAATTCACTCATTGGTGATGCCAAGCTTTTACGGTGCAAAACACTATTCATCAATTTTTCAAACCGAGAAGTCGAATTTTTAAATTTTTGCGCCATTTCATCCTCTGCAGTAAAGCTTTTGATCACTTTTAATCCCCCTAATGTCTCTTCAATAAACGATAAAAAATTACCAGTTTCATGTTGAGCCAATAAAGATGTGGCTTTTAGTTTTTTACTTATTGATGATATTAAAATCCCGGAAACGGGTAACAAAATAAATGCAAATAGTGTTAATTTTGCACTAATTGCAAACATGGAAATTAAAGTAAATACAATAGTAAGTGGTTCTCTAACAATAGCTTCAAGTGAATTCAAGAAAGAGGTTTCTACTTCTTGAACATCACTTGTCATTCGTGCAATGGTATCTCCTTTTTTCTTTTCAGAAAAATAAGAAATAGGCAACTCAACAATTTTATGATACAGACTGTCACGTAAATCTTTTACCACACCGTTGCGTAAAAATGCGAGTACATAAAGTGCCAAATATCTAAATAGATTTTTAAAGAAAAACATAGAAAAACTAATAGCACAAATAAAAAGTAAAGCTTTTTCAACACCACCAGATTCCAACATATTGGACACGTAATAATTCAAACTACTTTGAATATAATCGTAAACACCATCATTAAAAGTTGGTTTTGTAGTAATTCTTTCCTCTTTGCCAAATAAGATTCCCAAAACAGGAATAAATGCTAAAACGGACAATACATTAAAAATAGCATAAAGAATATTAAATAAAATATTTAACCAAGCATATTTGGTATATGGCTTGGCAAATTTTAATATTTTTTTAAAATAATCCATAGATTTAGTAAATGGGTGATTTAAATTGAAAACAGCCTAGATTTATTCTAAAAAAGGAATTTATAAATTCAATTCGTTGATAATATTTTTGATTTTAGCATCTAATTCAGCTTCTGTTTTTTCAACTGTATCTATGCTATTTAAAGGTGTGTTTACACTAAAATAAAATTTTATTTTAGGTTCGGTTCCACTTGGTCTAGCAGCTATTCTAGTTCCATTTACAGTTTCGTAAATTAAAACGTTAGAAGGAGGTAAATCAATAGCCGACTCTTCATTTGTTATCAAGTTTTTACAAATAGAAGTTTGGTAATCAAATAGGAATTTCACTTTTTCATTAACGATTTTAGTAATAGGATTTGCACGCATATCTGTCATCATTTGTTTAATTTCATTAGCGCCTTCAATACCTTTTTTAACTACTGATATTAAGTGTTCTTTATAAAAATCGTGCTTTTTATAAAGCTCTAATAATTCTAAATAAACAGAATTACCTTTACTTTTTGCATCGGCAGCAATTTCACAAGCGAGTAGGGTAGCAGATACAGCATCTTTGTCTCTTACAAAATCACCAACCATAAAACCAAAACTCTCTTCGCCACCACCAATAAAATCTTGTTTTCCTTCGGCTTCTCGAATCATTTTGGCAATCCATTTAAATCCGGTTAAGCCAACTTTGGTTTCTACACCATAATGGGTTGCAATTTTAATGATTAAAGGCGTTGAAACGATGGTTGAGCCTATAAACTGTTTGCCATTAATTTTACCTTCGTCAGCCCATTTTTTGATTAAAAAACTACTTAAAATAGCAAAAGTTTGGTTTCCGTTTAACAAAACCATTTTGTTATCTAAGTTTCTAACCGCAATTCCAAGTCGGTCGCAATCAGGGTCTGTTCCAATTACAATATCTGCATCAATTTTTTCGGCCAATTCGGTTGCCATTTTTAGTGCAGCAGGCTCTTCGGGGTTTGGAGATTTTACGGTTGGAAAATCGCCATTAGGAACACGTTGTTCTTCAACAATATTTACATCGGTATATCCTGCTCTTTTTAAAGCTTCGGGCATAATGGTTATTGAAGTTCCATGTAACGAAGTGAATACAATTTTTAGATTTTCTCTATTTTTCGTACTTTTAAAAGTTGCATTTTTTACAGCAGCATCGGTAAATTTATCATCAACACCTTTGCCAATGTATTGGATTAAATTTTCATTGGCTTTGAAATTAATATCACCAAAATCAAGTGCGTTGATTTCGTTAATTATTTCACCGTCTTGCGGAGGTACAATTTGACCACCATCATTAAAATATACTTTATAACCATTATATTCTGGCGGATTATGTGAAGCAGTTAAAACGATACCAGCATCACAATTTAATTCGCGAACAGCATAAGAAAGCTCGGGAGTTGGACGTAAATCTTCAAACAGGGATACTTTGATATTATTGGCGCTAAAAACATCGGCGACAGCCTTAGCAAATGTTTTACTATTATGACGACAGTCAAAAGCAATAGCAACTTTTAATGCTTTATTTGGAAAAGTTTTAATTAAATAATTGGATAAACCCTGGGTGTTTTTACCTAAAGTATATTTGTTTATTCTATTGGTGCCAGCACCCATCATGCCACGCATTCCGCCAGTACCAAATTCAAGATTTTTATAAAATCTATCGGTTAAATCTTCCGGTTTTTGATCAATTAATTGTTGAATCTCTTTTTGTGTACCCTTGTCAAAAGTATCGCTTAGCCATAGTTTGGCTTTGTTGATGATGTCGGTTGTGTTCATATGTTTTTCAAAGTTTAATAGAGCAAAGATAAACTTTTTGATGTGAAAAAAATATTTAGTTATTTGATGTTTTTTTGATGATTATAGCCTTGTTTTATTTATGATTTAGAACGTGTAGCCAATGCGTAATTGTAATTTTACTCCAAGTTCTCCGAAATTTTCATTTTTATAATAGCCATCTTTTCTGTAAAATGTATATTGATACCCCAAACCTAGCCCGGTTTCGTAATTAAAGTGGGCTCCAAGAGCTCGCTTAATAGCCCAATACGGAATGATAGAAATCTGATCGGGTATATAACCATCATAATTATTTGAGATAGTAAACCAGTCTGGGTGATATGTTAAACTTAAAGCTACAAAATTAGCACTGTTATTTTTAGTGTTTCTGCCTTTTTTGCTTCTTTTCTCTATATTATAGTACCATCTTGGTTCTGCAGTTATCACTGGAGTTAAAACATAATAGCTGTAATCGGAATTTGAATTAATTCTAAACATGGGCTATCAAATCCTATTTCAGTTCGTAATGCAATTGTTTTTGATAGCCCATGTTCATTATTAGCCCATATTCCTAAAATACCTGTTTGTATACCCCAAATAGATTTTTCAACACTTGCACTTTGTGCAGTAATTTTTGTGGCTATTAAAAAAATAATAGTAAACAGACCAATTTTAAATTTTATAGCTTAAGTGTAATTTTTTTTTATAAATTTATTATTACACAAATTACATGTTAATTTTTTCACTAACAGTATATCGCGATTCGTTGCGTTTTGAACGTAAAATCAACTCGCCTAAAAAGCCAGCCAAAAATAATTGAGAACCAATAATCATAGAAATTAAAGCAATATAAAACCATGGGTTATTAGTAATTAAAATAGTGGCTTGGTGGTTGTATAATTTTATCAGTTTAGAAACACCAATAAATAGAGAAGCAAAAAAACCAATAGCAAACATAAAAGTGCCTAACAAACCAAAAAGATGCATAGGTCGTTTGCCATATTTTGTTAAAAAACTAATGGTAATTAAGTCTAAAAACCCATTAATAAAACGATCTATTCCAAATTTGGTTGTTCCATATTTACGTGCTTGGTGTAAAACTACTTTTTCACCAATTTTGGTAAACCCAGCATTTTTAGCTAAAACCGGAATATAACGATGCATTTCGCCATGTACATCAATGTTTTTTATTACCTCGTTTTTGTATGCTTTTAGTCCGCAATTAAAATCGTGTAATTTTAAGCCCGAAGTTTTTCGAGCAGCTGCATTAAACAATTTGGAAGGGATGTTTTTACGAATTTTTGAATCGTAACGTTTCTTTTTCCAACCCGAAACTAAGTCGTGATTATCTTTGGTAATCATGTCAAAAAGCTCAGGAATTTCTTCGGGATTATCTTGTAAATCTGCATCCATAGTAATTACTACATCACCTTTTACCTCTTTAAAAGCAGCGTTTAATGCTTGTGATTTACCATAATTTATTTGAAATTTTAATCCTTTAACATTTGCATTCTTTTGTGATAATGCTTCAATTATTTTCCAAGAATTGTCGGTGCTTCCGTCATCAACAAAAAGGATTTCATAAGAATAACGATTGGATTGCATTACTTTTACAATCCAATCGTGTAATTCGTTTAAAGATTCTTCTTCATTAAGTAGTGGAATAACTACTGATATATCCATAATTATATTACAATTAGGTTAGAAAAACAGCGATTAAAACACCAGTTATAATAGGAATAACAATCAAAAACCAAACAAGAAGAGAAGTGTTTTTTCTTATTTTTTCTAGTTTTTGATTCATTATTTTTTGAGAAAATAATATTTCCTTTTGGATATCTTCTTCACTTAAATTGCCATAACTTTTATTAAATATTTTTCGCAAAGGGGTTATATCTGATTGAAGTTCTTTTTCTGTACTCATTGTTAGTATATTAAATTTCCATTATTTCCTTTTTTTGAATAAACCCTGAAATTAGTGAAATAACAAACCCAATAAATAAACTAGCTATAAGAGCAAAGGCAGAAGTTATTGCTGGGGTAGAAAATTTTTGCATCATCTCAATTTGCGTTTCAATTTGTTCGTCAGTTAGATTAGGGTATTTTTCTATCATTTGCTGTTCCGCTTTTTCCATCGTATTTGCCATAAAATCAGGCTCAATAAAATTCATAAAAATGAATGAGTAAATAACCGAAATAATTCCTCCTATTAATGCAATACCTATTCCTGTTTTTAAAGCTTGACCTATAGTTAGGTAGCCGCTATTTAATTCTTTATATTTTTTAATTCCTAAAAAGATAATTACAGCCATAGCTATAATTCCAAGAGAGCCCATTTTCCAATCTTGATCATATTGCATGCCTAGTGCATAAACTATAACACTAATTAAAACTGAGGCTATACCAAGATATAAGCCGTAATTAATAATGACACTTTTTGCTGGTATTGGTTGATTTTCCATAAGATTATGATTTAATTTTAAACAAATATAACTTAATTATGAAGACATAAAAATCAATGCTTAAAAATTGTTTTAAAAAGTGTAAAAAAAGGTTGGTAAATTGCAAAAGGATTGTATTTTTGCAGCGGCAAGTCCTGCACAACCAGCTCCCTTTGAATCCTCCAGGGCGGGAACGCAGCAAAGGTATTAGG
>DAOUTI010000034.1 GCA_030626795.1 Flavobacteriaceae bacterium | reverse complement strand
TTTTAGAATATAAAAATCATTATTTGTATCGATAAATATAGCTCTGTAAAATGTGTTTTTTAAATATATAAATATTGAATATATAAATATGATAATTATTCCAACACCAAAGAAAGTATATCCCATTTGATTTAAGTTAAAGATCAAAACCAATAAAAAAATGAATAGAACTATTAAATCAAAGATTAAATTGAACTTCATTCTAGCATAAGATGAAATTGGTTTCATACGGTATTATTCGATTTCTACTATTGGGTTTAGGGCTTGCCCTGAAGTTTAATGCTGACTCATAATATACTCAAAGTAAACAGCTTTTCGGTTTTTTGACTTGTCCTTTTTCCTTTTATCTTCGTTGAAATTTTAAACCGTAACTAGGGGCTATGCTTGAAAATTTATATCTCGATAAAATAAAAAACTACTACCTTAAAACTCCCTAAAACCTATTTGTTTTGAGTATAGTAAAAACAACAATACCATTTTTATAGTCGTTCTTTTATCCATAAATTTAAATCATGAAAATTTTGGGGTGCTACTCCATGACCAACTTGATATTCTTGATAAGTATTTTTAATGCCGAGATTATTTAAAAAAGCGGGTGTTTTTCTTGCCCATTCTACAGGTATTACTTGATCTACAGAGCCATGAGAAACAAAAAAGTCTAACTTTGTAAAATCATTATCTTTAAAATTATCTTCTAATAACTCCGGGTTGACATATCCGCTTAAAGCGATAACATGATTCACTTTATCAGGATGATTCAATGCAAAAGCAGTACTTAAAATAGTGCCTTGGCTAAACCCGAAAAGGAAAATGTTATTTGTATTCACCTGGTACTTTTCAATAATCTCATCAATAAATTCATTGATTTTTGAAAGTGCTTCTTTTGCCTCTGGAATATCTGAAAATTTACTAGCATCACTGCTGTCAAAATGAATGGTGTACCACGCATAAGAACCAAAACCTAAACTTAAAGGCGCTTTGGCACTGATTACTAAAAGTTGATCAGGTAATTCATCTGCAAATGAAAATAAGTCTTGCTCATTACTACCATAACCGTGAAGCATGATTAATAATGGCGGGTTTTCAATCGTTATTTTTGGTTGTCTTACGAGATATTCTAAAGAGAGTTGTTTCATAAAATATATTGAAAGGTATATTGTTGTGTTTTGTAAAATTGGGTTTAGCTAATGTTTTTGAACCAGTCTTGAAAATAATCTCCGAAAAGGGGAATTTTATTTTCCTTACCTTGTATGGCTCCTACAATACCATAAATTGAAAGACCAAAAGCAGCATAGCCCAAAAGTTCACCAGTAAAACCAATATTTGCATACCTGTATAAGATAGAAATAGCAAAATTTAGTAATGATATACCTAAAGCCTGTCTAATGTGAAATGTAGCAAAATAATTGTGCTTTTTTTGATTCATTACAAAAGCAATAATTAATCCAATAACAGTAATGTAACTGATAATGGCAATAGTTTTACCTTCTTTTACGGTTTGATTATACATCATATGTTTATTTTAGAATGATTTGATTTTTTGCGATGATTCCATATACAACGCCATTTAATTCTTTATTTAAAAAAGCTGAGTTTTTCGATTTAGAAAGTATATCTTTTTTTTCGAAAATATAAGGTTTGCTAGGGTTGAATAAAGTTAAATCAGCAATTTCACCATTTTCAATTTTTGTTGTAGTCAATTTAAACCTTTTGCGTGGTTTATCAGTTAAGCAAGCGATGATTTGGTCTAAGTCTAATACTTTATTAATGGTTCCAAAAAAACTTTCTAAGCCAATGGTTCCAAAAAAACCATTTTCAAATTCTACATCTTTATTTTCAATAGCAATTGGGTTGTGATCACTAGCAATCATATCTATAGTGCCATCTTTAATTCCTTTGATTAAAGCTTTTGTGTCATTATTTGACCTTAGCGGAGGTAATACTTTAAAATTAGTATCAAATGTTTTTATTACCTCATCGGTTAAAATAAGATGATGTGGCGTAACGCTACAAGTAACATCAAGTCCTTTTTTCTTGGCTTCTTTTATTAATTGTACTGATTTTTTAGTGGTAATGGTTGGAATATGTAATTTTCCACCAGTATATTCTAATAAAAATAAATCACGTGATATTTGAAGCTCTTCTGATAAGTTAGGCAAAGATTTTAAACCTAATTTTGTTGTGTTTGCGCTTTCATTTACAAACCCTAAAGTAGAAGTGCTTTTATCTTGAGGAAAGCCTAAAACCAAAGCGTCAAAATTTTGAGCATAGAGTAGTGCTATTTTCATCAAATTGGCATTACTAATAGACTTGTTATAATCTCCAAAGGCAATTGCTCCAGAGTTTTGCATATCATACAATTCAGCCAATTCTTTGCCTTCTGCTTGTTGTGTTAAATTTGCAATAGGAAAAAGGCTAGTAGCCGAATTTGTACTTTTATGTATTAAAAACTCAACTGCCGATTTATTATCAATTAATGGATTTGTATTTGGGTTTAATGCTACAGCAGTAAAACCACTTTTTGCTGCAACTTCTAAACCATGGTTTATGTTTTCTCTTTCTTCATATCCAGGTTCTCCAAAAGAAACACTACTATCAAACCAGCCTTTTGAAATATGCAAATTTTCTAAAGTAATTTCTTTGTAGTTTTTGTTAGAATTTATTTGACTTTCGATTCTAACTATTTTTCCGTTTTCAATTAAAATATCATTTATTTGATTGTGAAAATTAGAATTTTTATCAATAATTTTAGCAGATTTTATAAGTATTTTCACAGGATTAAGTTTTTAAATTAAAGCAAACAAATATCAGCTTTTTAAGAATTTTTGTAAAATTATTTCCAATCCTAAAAACAACAAAGCAAAAATAATAAATAATTGCCATAAATTTTTATTTTTATTTTGATCATTTAATTGTTTTAAAGCTTGGTTTAAGGAAGTAAAATATTGAATATTATTATAGTTTTTAATATATTTATCTATTGGGTAAAAGGCTAGGTCACTTTCCTCTCTGTTGTAATTATATGCAATATGTTGTATTATATTTTCTTTTCTTTTTATTTGATATAAACCATCTTTTAGTGGATAGTTATCTGTTTCAATTTTAAGATGATTTGCTGTTTTACTTTGTAAAGGAATAAAATCTGTATCGTTTTTTACCAAATGTACTGCATCATTATTTTGATTATTTGATTTTAATAGGATTTTATTTTTTTGACCAATGGTGTAAAATAACTGTTTTTGTATTGTATTTTTTATGCTAAAATTATAAAAAACAGGTACAACTAATGGAGAGGAAATAAAATTTGAATTGCTGCTTTTTAATGAGGAGGCAATCCAATAAAGTTTACTATTTTTTAATTTAATTTCAGATATAAAATCACTTTTGTCTTCAAATTGTAATAAAGAGGTAGCTGATTTAAAATCAGTTTCAAAATAGGTTTTTACGGTTGGATATTGAAAATTAGTGATTTGATTTTGAAATACATTTTTAAAGAAAGAATGATTATAATTTATTGTTGTTACTGCCTTTACTTCTTTTTTAAAGGAATTAATTTTACCTAAATTTAAATCAGTAAATAATTTATTATAGGTAGAGATATCACTTTCTAGAGAGGGGATTACAACTATATTACCTCTGTTTAAAGCATAATTTTTTAAGGTAACACTTAGGGAATTAGGTAAGTTATTTAATTCATTTAATATAATAAGGTCTTGTTTAATAATTGAACCATAATCTAAATTATCTAATGACGTTTCTATGAAATCAAAATCATTACGGGTATAAATTCTTGATAAAAAACCAGAGTTCTTACCGATAGCCAAAACACGAATTTTTTCTTTATTGGGTATGTTAAAATAAAGTGTATTATCAAACAATAATTTATTATCATTTAAACTTAATTTACATTTAATGTTTTTTGTATTAGGTATGCTAAATTCAATCTCAGCTTGGCTATTTTTTTCTAAATTTACTGTTGTTTTACCAAATAATTTATTGTTGATGAAAAGTGAAATACTTAAATTTTCTATTGCTAATTGATAACTTTTTATTGCTGCTTTAATTTGAATATTATCTTTATTTTGATCTTTTATCCAAACACTATCCAAGACAATATTCTGTAAATTGTTTGGTATGGTTTGTATCAACGAATAAGTTGTTAGGCTATCAAAATTAATTGCATTTAATGTTGTATTAATGTTTTGAAAATCAGATATTAACAGAATATTATTTTTATTTTTTATTTTTTTATTTTGAAGACTTTGGATTTGCAGTAAGATGGTATTTAACTCCTTTTTAATAGGGTAATAATCAATATTAATAATGCTATTTTTAACATCTGCAATATTTACATTATTAAAGATTTGGTTATTAGTTATTAAGGTAAAATTACTTTTTTTATTTGAAAGGTTTTTAATTAAATCGGTTTTTACTTTTTGTAATAATTCGCCATTTTCTCCTTTAGCCTGCATACTCAAAGAATTATCAACATAGATAAAAGTATCTTTTTTCACATGACTTTTCTCTTTGCTAAAAAAGGGCTGTGCAAATGCGATAATTAAACTTGTAAAAAGCAATAGCCTACTTAATAAAATTAATAGCTTTTTAAGTTGAGAACTTTTTCGGGTTTGTTGTTTAATTTCTTTTAAAAGTTTGACATTGGTAAAAGCAACTTTTTCGAATTTTTGTAATTGAAATAAGTGAATAAGAATAGGAATAATAAGTAAAAAAAGAAAGTATAGAATTTCAGGGTTTTTGAATTGCATTATTCCTAATAAGAATTTTTCAAAAGTAGTAATTAATTTTAAGATGTTTTCAAATAATTTAAATAAGACATATTAATAATTTCTAATCAATTTAATTCTGATATTTTACCTTCACTATCAATTTTAAATCTGGAATATTTTTTCTTGTTTTTAACCAATAGTAATAATTGCGTAGCAGCTTCATTGAGGTCCGTAGTAAGCAATTTACCTTCGTGCTTTTGAGTAATTGTAGCTAAGGGGGTGTGAGCTACGATATGAATTTTTGATTTGTACTTTTTCAACATGGCATTTAATTGTGGTTGTAAAGTGTCATATTCTACATAACCTCGATACCAAAACGGACTTTCTTCATTATAAAAAAAATAATGCATTGCTCTCCATGCTTGAGGGTCATATTTAGTACTGTCGGGGTAATCTTGCATGATTTCTAAAAACATGGGATCCTGCATATAGTTTTTTACAATTCTATTAAATCCAGAAATTGAATTTGTTCCTAGATCGACTACTCCTCCATGAGCAAGCAAATTTTTATCAATTTTCAACACCGAGGGTTTTAAACTTAACCAAGAACCTAAAAATGATTTATTTGGATGAAACATATAATCATACTTTATTCTATAAACTCCTGCAATTGTTGATTCTTTAGCGCTGAGATATCTCAAATCTTTTGTCATGGTCATAATTTCATGATTGCCTAAAACTAAATGAACTTTTCCCCCAGACAACTCTGCTTTTTGCTCTAGTTCGTATATAAACCATAGAACTTTGGTCACATCATTTCCACGGTCAAATAAATCTCCTAAAAAAACCAAATGAGATTTACCTGTAATCCAATCCAAATTTTGATCTATAATATGAGACTTTTGAAGTAAATTGATTAACTCATTATATCTACCATGAACATCGCCAACAATAAAAAGAGAATCAACATTTTTATATTCTGAATTATGATATGACACATTGGGTCTGATTTTTACTTCAGTCATAGATTCATTTTCACCACCAAATCTGAATACAGTATTCTCTTCAATAATATAATCTAGAGAAACAGTATGAACTCTTCCAATGTCAGTTTTTCCTTTTGATATTATGGTTTTCCTTTGGGAAATTAATTCGTAAACACCTGCAGTTTTTGTTGTTGTAATCCAATTAAATTTTAATCCATTATTGGTTTCTATGAAAAGTGAATTTGTTCCTGAAAAATCAAAATCTCTTTTATTAAAATTATCAAAGTCATCTGTTTTAAACGTATCAAAGCTATATAAGATAATTCCAAAAAAGCCTAGTAAAATTAAACTGTATTTTACTTTTTTGCTTGATTTTTTCAATTTATTAATCATTTTGATTATTCTTTAAAGTCTATTGAAATATACTTGCAATAATGTTTAAATTAAAATTATCTGTCTAATTTGTATATATCGAGGTTAATGTCATCCAATCCAACATTATCAAAAGGATATTCCAATTGATCTTGAATGTTATAAAGTGAAATTAACATGAATTCACTAATCAATACAATAAAAAATGTGATATATTTTGGCGAATCAATACCCGTTTTAAAAACGATAGCTGGAGCATAAATTATAGGAAATATATATATAAAATATTCACAATAAGCTTTTAGACTAATAGGAGTTCTATGAACAAGTATGCCGTGTAATTTTTCTATAGATTCATGTAAATCATTTAAAAAACGAAAAATTTTATCTTTTGATCTACCCGGAATGAATTCTTTTTTTTCAATAATATAGTCAAAAACTTTGTGTACAGCTTGGTCAATATCTTTGGTGTCATAATTACTATTTCTAAGATGATCCATAACTTTATTGCTTATATCTATAAGCAAATTATTTACATCTTGTTTGTCGTCATTACTTAGATTTGGGTTGCTCTCAAAATAATAATAAACTGTTTTTAATGCGCTTCTAAACTGACTTAAATGCTCTAAAGCTTTTTCCCTACGTCTAAAAGACCCTCTAATATTAAATACCAATGGAAATATTATAGCGATACTTAAAAAGGTTAAATCAATGCTATAATATAAATCAAATTTATATACAATTATTAGTGAAATAACTGCAATTAATAAAGCAATTAATGTTCTGTAATTTATTACTCCTAAATATTTATTCATAAATATATTGTATATTATGTTTGTTAAATTAGAAACAATATTATGAAAAAGCAAATAATTTGTATCTTCATTTTGTATTTTTTTGTTTTTTACGTTGATGGGAACGCCCAAAAAATAGAAAAATCTACCAGCTCTGTAAAGGTATCAGGGCTTTTTATGAATCAAGATTTACTTCATCTCAAATTAAGTTTTTCAAATAAGAACATTAAAAAAAACACAAATGACAGCACTTATATAAAATCAGATTTAATTTATTTAACAGCAGAAGAGGTTTGGGATACAATTGAAGTCGGTTTAAGAACACGTGGTAACTTTAGATTGAAAAATTGTTACTTTCCACCGGTAAAAATTAAAATAAAGAAGTCTGTAAGTAAAGGCACTTTATTTAAAGGAAATAAGAAACTAAAATTGGTGCTTCCATGTTTAAAGAATAATGACAAGAATGATTATATAATTAAAGAGTATATGGCTTATAAATTATTTGAAACCAATTCCCCATATCATTTTAAAACTAGGCTAGTAGATATTTCTTTTACTGAAATAAAAGGTAAAAAAACAAAGGTTCACGATTTAAAGGGTATTTTAATTGAAGATGATAAAAAGGTGGCAAAAAGATTTGATGGTAAGGTTGTTGATAGAAATATTCACCCATTAGGCCAGGAAACTGTTGCTTCGGTTCGAAATGCATTTTTTCAATATATGATAGGTAATTTAGATTATTCTACAATGGTTCAGCATAATGAAAAATTGTTATATATTAATAATAAATTTACGCCAATTCCATATGATTTTGATATGTCTGGCCTTATCAACCCAAGTTATGGTGTTGTCGCAGTTATAAATAATGAGGAATTAGTTTCTTCTTTGACCGAAAGGTTATATAGAGGTTTTGAAAGACATCCAAAAATTATTGAAAAAGTGAGGAAAGAATATATAAAGAAGAAAGATGAATCTATAGAAATTGTAGATAACTTGGCTCCTTATTTTGACGACCCCAAACAGTTTTCAAAGGCTAAAACTTTTATATTAGATTTTTTTAATATTATTCAAGATGATATAAAGTTTGAAAAAAACATAATTGCCAAGTTAAGATCTAAATGATGATTTATTTTACTCTTAAAAATAAAATAAAAAACACCATCTCTTTTGAAATGGTGTTTAGTAAGTATATTAAAAAAAAATTAGTGAGGGTTTGATTAATATCCGCTTTGTAGATAGTCAAACCCTTAATATAATATTTATGCTACCTTCTTCGCATTTTTCACTTTTTGCTTTAGTAAAGCAATATCAATTACTTCTTTCATTTCATTAACATAATGAAAAGTAAGACCTTTTAAATATCTTGCATTGATATCTTCAATATCTTTTTTGTTTTCAGCACAAAGTATAATTTCTTTGATATTTGCACGTTTTGCAGCAAGAATTTTTTCTTTGATACCTCCAACTGGTAAAACTTTGCCACGTAAAGTGATTTCGCCAGTCATGGCTAATTTAGCTTTTACTTTTCTTTGGGTATAGGATGAAACCAACGAAGTTAACATCGTAATACCTGCACTAGGCCCATCTTTTGGGGTAGCACCTTCTGGTACGTGAATATGAATATTATTGTTGATAACGGTTTCATATTTGATACCAAAATCATCTAAATTGGCTTTGATATATTCTAAGGCGATAGTCGCCGATTCTTTCATCACTTTACCTAAATTACCTGTAATTGAAAGCGTACCTTTTCCTTTTGAAAGGATAGATTCAATAAATAAAATATCACCACCAACACTTGTCCAAGCCAAACCAGTAACTACACCAGCTATTTCATTGTTTTCATATTTATCTCTTTCTAAATGTGACGGACCAAGAATTATCTCAACATCTTCATTGCTAATTTTGATGTTGTATTCTTCTTCCATGGCAATGGATTTAGCAGCATAACGAACCACTTTCGCCAATTTTTTTTCCAAACCTCTCACACCAGATTCACGGGTGTAGCCCGTAACAATTTTTTCAAATTGTGCTTTGCCTAATTTAATATGTGCAGATGTTAACCCGTGTTCTCTTAATAATTTCGGTAACAAATGACGTTTAGCTATTTCAATTTTTTCTTCAATGGTATAGCCACTTACATTGATAATTTCCATACGATCTCTTAAAGCCCAAGGAATAGTAGATAAACTATTTGCGGTTGCAATAAACATTACTTTAGATAAGTCGTAACCAACTTCTAAATAATTATCATAAAAATCAGCATTTTGTTCAGGGTCAAGAACTTCAAGCATTGCAGAAGAAGGGTCACCACTATGACTTGATGCCAATTTATCAATTTCATCTAAAACAAAAACTGGGTTAGAAGTTCCTGCTTTTTTTATGCTTTGTATAATTCTTCCAGGTAATGCACCAATATAAGTTTTTCTATGTCCTCTAATTTCGGCTTCATCTCTCATTCCTCCTAATGACATGCGAACATATTTTCTACCTATTGCTTCGGCAACCGATTTTCCTAAAGAAGTTTTACCAACACCCGGAGGTCCGTACAAACAAATAATAGGCGATTTCATATCTCCTTTCAATTTTAAAACGGCCAAATGTTCAATAATTCTTTCCTTAACTTTATCGAGACCATAGTGGTCTCTATCCAATATTTTTTGCGCTCTTTTTAAGTCAAATTTATCTTTAGAATATTCATCCCAAGGTAACTCAAGTAAAAGGTCTAAATAATTTCTTTGTACAGAATATTCAGCTACTTGTGGATTCATTCTTTGTAGTCGACCGATTTCTTTTTCAAAAAGTTCAGCTATTTCTTTACTCCATTTTTTAGATTTCGCAAGTACACGCATCTCTTCAATTTCTTCATCGTGTGAAACACCACCTAGTTCTTCTTGAATGGTTTTCATTTGCTGATGCAGATAATATTCACGCTGTTGCTGATCCATATCTTCACGAACTTTAGATTGAATGTCATTACTCAGCTCTAAGCGTTGTAATTCTTTATTCATCTTTTTTAAAGTTTCTAAAGCTCTTTCTTTTAAACTATTGATACTTAAAAGGTCTTGTTTTGCAGCGGTGTCTAAATTTAAATTAGAAGATACAAAATTGACTAAAAACGAATCACTTTGAATATTTTTTATGGCAAAAGAAGCTTCTGTTGGGATATTCGGATTTTCTTTAATAATACGTAACGAAAGATCTTTAACAGAATCGATAATTGCACTAAACTCCTTTTCCTTTTTCTTCGGAATTTCTTCAACCAATTCTTTAACCTTAGCTTTTAAATAAGGTTTTTCTTGAATTAAGTTCTCAATCTCAAAACGCTTTTTACCTTGTAAAACTACCATGGTATTTCCATCAGGCATTTTAAGCATTTTTAAAATTCGTGCTACAGTACCAACGGTATAAATATCTTCTAATCCAGGGTTTTCTGTTGCTTCATTTTTTTGAGAAACTACACCAATAGTTTTATTCCCTTTATTGGCTTCTTTTATTAATTTGATAGATTGATCTCTTCCTGCTGTAATAGGAATTACTACACCAGGAAATAAAACCGTATTGCGTAAAGGCAATATTGGAAGTATATCTGGCACATCCTCTTTTTTTATTTCTTCCTCATCTTCAGGTGTCATTAACGGAATCAATTCCGTATCCTCATCCAGTATATTTTGAAGTGACAAGTTGTCAATATTTAAAAATTTTGATTT
Organism: Flavobacteriaceae bacterium; assembly: GCA_030626795.1. Classification (GTDB taxonomy): domain Bacteria; phylum Bacteroidota; class Bacteroidia; order Flavobacteriales; family Flavobacteriaceae; genus Lutimonas. Next base: position 7,586 of record DAOUTI010000034.1, on the reverse strand, counting down.
ACTCATATCTTATTTAAGTCATTTTGACATTATATATAGCAAATAAATTTAACTTGCTATTTTTTATACTTACTTAATTGACTATTAATTAGCCTATTAAATTATTTTTACATGTATTTCTGTTGTATATTATTCAATTCCTATGCCAATAAAATCATTTGGTAACAAAAGTTTAATAATCAAGATTTATTAGATGTTTATTGCATTGATCTTAAAAATCTTATAAAATATCGTACTTTTAATAGCACTTAACTGTAACAGTTTTGAAATTGCTTTGTCATTAATATAGAAGTCAAATCTTGCAAGAAAAACAAAAACATATTACGACTTTATTACAAGCTTGTAAAAAAGGTAACCAGCCTGCACAGTTTGAAATTTACGAGCTTTATTATAAAGCGATGTATAATACCGCTTTGCGAATTATGCACGATAGTTTTGAAGCCGAAGATGTAATGCAGGAAGCTTTTTTAAATGCTTTTACCAAACTAGAAACTTTTAAAGGAGAAGTAACATTTGGAGCTTGGTTAAAAAGAATTGTAATTAATAAATGTTTAACCCAATTGAAAAAGAATTCCCGTTTTGATGAAGTGAAGTTAGAGTTGGTTGAAAATAAAATTGTTGCAGATGATGATGAAATTATAAAAAATGACAGTATGGATTATACAACTCTAAAAGCAAAAGAAGTAATTGAAACGATAGGGAAATTGAAAGAAAATTATAGAATAGCACTGACTTTGAGTTTGATAGAAGGTTTTGATAATGAAGAAGTTTCGAGTATTATGAAAATAAGTAATGAAAACTGTAGAACAACAATTTCAAGAGCAAAAAATAAATTAAGAACGTTGTTGGCAGAATCAACAATGGTAAATTAAAAAATTATGGAAAATAATTTTGAAGATATTTTTAAAGGAGATAAAAGCAAATTTGATTTTGCAGAGCCAAATATTGGTCATGTTAACCGATTTGAAGCAAAATTAAAAGAACAAAATAATGGCGCAAAAAAAACAATTAAAACCCAATGGTATTGGCTATCCATTGCAGCATCTATTCTTTTGTTTTTTGGTTATTGGCTTGGAAACCAAAATACATCAAACAGCTTAGAATTAGCAGATGTTTCGCCAAAAATGGAAGAAACCCAAAATTTTTATTTGGCAACTATTCATAAAGAAATTGAACAAATAAAAGGCGAGGAAACTCCAGAAAATCAAATGATAATAGAAGATGCATTTGATCAATTAAAAATATTAGAATTTAATTATCAAAATCTTACAGTAGAGCTTAAAGAAAGTAATGAAGATAAGCGAGTAATATTTGCTATGATAGCTAATTTTCAAAAACGTTTAGAAGTGCTTCAAAACTTGGTAGATCAATTAGAAGATTTTAAAAATTATGAAGCATTGAATGCCAACAGTATTTAAAATATAACAAATAAACAAGAATATAATAAAGTGTCTAATTAAATTTAAAAATTATGAAAAATATGTATAAACTATTACTGATCTGCTTGCTTATTCCAATAATTGGAATTGCAAATCCGCACCCTAAAAAAGAAAAATATGAAAAAAGTAAAACCATTAACAAAGAATTCAATGTAAATGCTGATGCTTTGTTAAAAATAAATACCAAATATGGTAATGTTGATGTGGTTTCTTGGAGTGAGAATCGAATTGTTATTGAAATAAAAATCACTGTAAGTGGTAATAATGAAGACAAAGTAATATCAAGATTAGAAAAAATTAATGTACATTTTGAAGGGTCAAGAAGTTTAGTTTCGGCAAAGACCGTTATAGAAAAAACATCTTCTAATTGGTTTGGTTCAAACAATAATAATATGAATTATCAAATTGATTATAAGATAAAAATGCCAATAACCAATGATGCTAACTTAGTAAATGATTATGGCACTATTTCTTTAAATGAATTGAAGGGGAAAGCAGATATAAATTGTGATTATGGTAAAATTTTAATCGGTAGTTTATACCATGAAGATAATAGTATTAATATTGATTATACATCAAATTCAGTAATTGAATTTATGAAGAGTGGAAGAATTAATGCAGATTATTCTAAATTGAGAGTTGAAAAAGCAAAAAGTATTGACTTAAATGCAGATTATACAACAACAGTATTTGAAAATGTTGAAGACTTAAAATTTAACTGTGATTATGGAAAAATTGAAGTTGAGAATGGCAATGTAATTATTGGAAATGGAGATTATTTAACCATGAGATTTGGAACAATTTATAAAAAAATTAAAATAGATGCTGATTATGGAGGTATTCGAATTAATAAATTGATGAAAGGCTTTGATAGTGTATATATTAATTCTGATTATACAGGAATTAAAATAGGCCTAGATAAAGATGCGGCCTTTAATTTTACAGCTAAAATGAGTTACGGAGGATTTAGTTATGACGGAGATAATATTAATTATATAAAAAAGGTTGTGAAATCTACATCTAAATATTACGAAGGCTATATAAACAAAGAAAATACAGAAGCAAAAATTGAAATAACATCCGATTACGGAAGTGTAAAATTATTTAATAACTAACTAAAATCAATAAAATGAAAAAATTATTAGTAAAATCGATTGCCAGCCTATTTGTTATGACACTATTTTTAACTAGTTGTAACGCACAAAAATATGGTAGAATAAAAGGAAGTGGGAATGTTATTAATGAAACAAGAACCGTTGGGTCTTTCGAAAAAGTTGGAGTATCGGGCTCTTTTGATGTGTATTTAGTAAAAGGAAAAGAAGGTAAAATTGATATTAAAATTGAAGATAATTTACTAGACTATTTGATTACAGAAGTTAATGATGGTAAATTAAAAATTAAATGGAAAAAAGGCACCAATATTAGTACTCGAAAAGGGGTTGTTTTAACCGTTTATTTTAAAGATATTAATGCAATTGGTTTATCAGGCTCAGGAGATATAGTTGCAAAAGATTTGATAAAATCAAATGATTTTAAAGTTGCAGTTTCTGGTTCGGGTGATATTGATCTTGAGATTGAAGCCAATACCTTAGAAGCTTCAGTATCAGGTTCTGGAGATTTAGATTTAAGAGGTGAAGTAAAAGAGTTTTCTGCTGCTGTTGCAGGCTCTGGAGATATTTCAGCTTATGATTTATCTTCTGAAAAAGCAGATTTAAAAGTGTCAGGCTCAGGCGGGATGACATTAACAGTAACTAAGGAGTTAAAAGCTAAAGTTGCTGGGTCGGGTGATATAAAATATAAGGGAAATCCTCGAATTGAAGATGTAAAAGTAAGTGGTTCAGGTAATGTGGGGACTTATTAAATAACTCACTATTTATATAAATAGAACAAAAGGTGTTGACTAGTTTTAGTTTACACCTTTTTTAACGCTTTCAATGGTAGCAATGGAGTCGCATACTTTTACAGTCAAAGCAATATCTTTTTGATTATTACTTCCGTTAATTAAGTATTTGCGACAGGGTTCGTTTTTAGTTTGACTTTTTGAAAAATCAATATCTCCATTTAATAAAATAGCATTTATATCTAAGCTATCAATTTCAGTTGTAATTAAAGTTTTTCTTACTTCTGCTGAGTAATTAATTTGTTTGCCTCTAATAATGTTTAACATTCTGGCATTTGGCATCCAATTACAAGAAGCATCTTTTCCGCCAAGGAAAAAAAACACCAGTCCAATTCCCATGGCAAAGCCAAATCCGTATAAGGCAAAACGCCTTTTCATATCGTAGAATACATTCATTGGCTATAACTTTTTGAAATAAATATTCAATTAAATTATTTGGTTAAAATCAATAACCTCAACCCAAGGGTTCGAGGTATGCTTCCGAAGAAGCCTTTTTCATTTCGAGGCAAGCTTTGGGGAATTAAACCCTTTTTGGCTATCGCCCTGCGATTAAAAAATCAATAAATTAATATCTGTTAAAGGTAAATTAAACCAATCGGCAATAGTTTTGTTGGTCAAAACCCCGTGGTAAAAATACATTCCTTTTTGCAGACTTTTATCAAATCGAGCAGCATTTTCTAATCCACCTTGTTCACCAATATTTAAAAGGTAAGGCGTGAAAATATTACTGATTGATACCGAGGCAGTTCTAGAGTATCTTGAAGGAATATTTGGAACACCATAATGAATAACTCCGTGTTTAATTATGGTTGGATGACTATGTGTAGTTACTTCAGATGTTTCAAAACAACCACCACTATCAATACTTACATCAATAACAACAGCACCATCTTTCATTTGTTCAACCATACTTTCATTAACAAAAACAGGAGTTCTTGCTTTACCTCGGTATGCACCAATGGCAACATCACAATCTTTAAGTGATTTTAATAAGGTTTTTGGCTGAATTGTTGAAGTCGCTATTGGGAATTTTAACTTGTTTTGTAAGGCTCTTAATTTAGTTAGTGAGTTGTCAAAAACTTCAACGCTAACTCCTAAGCCTAAAGCTGTTCTGGCTGCAAATTCACCTACTGTACCAGCACCAATAATTACAACTTTACTCGGCGGTACTCCACCTATATTGCCTAAAAGTAAACCATTACCTTCGTTAATGTTGTTCATTAACTCTGAGGCAATTAAAACAGAAGCAATGCCTGCAATTTCACTTAGTGATTTTACCAAAGGAAAAATACCATGTTTGTCTTGAATATAGTCAAATGCAATTGCAGTAATTCGTTTTTTTGCTAAAGCTTCAAAATAGGCTTTGTTTTGAGTTTTGATCTGCATTGCCGAAAAAAGAACACTTTGCGGATTCATCATTTTGATTTCACCTAATGATGGCGGTTCTACTTTTAAAATAATATTACAAGCAAAAACATCATTGGCATTATAAGAAATTTTAGCTCCAGCTTCAGAGTATTCATTATCGGTATAGTTAGTGCCATCACCTGCGCCAGATTCAACAACTATTCGATGTCCATTAGAGGTTAGTGCTTCTACTGCGCTAGGAGTTAAGCAAATACGTTTTTCTTCAAAATGAGTTTCTTTTGGGATACCAATATATAATACGTCCTTTTTTCTTTTTATTTCAAGCATTTCTGGCTTGGGAAGTAGTTGTTCTTTACTAAAAGGTGAAGGTATTTTGGCCATTTTATTTTATTTGAATATTTCTTGTACCTTTATTATTTAAAGTTAAAATTACAGATACAGTTTCTAAAGGTAATAAATTTTCTACTTTCTCGGGCCATTCTATAAAACACCACGAATTACTATCAAAATATTCTTCAATACCAATGTCAAAAGCTTCTTCTTCTTGTTCGATTCTATAAAAATCAAAGTGATATAGGTTTTCTCCCTTACGGGAAAGGTATTCGTTTACCAACGAAAAAGTAGGAGAGTTGACAACTTCATCAACGCCCAGTTGTTTAACAATTTCTTTGATTAAAGTAGTTTTACCGGTTCCCATTTCGCCGTAAAACAACAAAGTTTTGTGGTTCGCTAAAGTAATTATTTCTTTAGCAATATCTGGTATTTCATTTAAAGAATAGGTTTTGTTCATTTTTTTAAGGCAAAAGGCAAAAGGCAAAAGGCAAAAGGCAAAAGGCAAAAGGCAAAAGGCAAAAGGCAGAAGGCAAAAGGCAATGTAAAACTGAATTCACTTTTAGCTTTTTTCTTTAAACTTAGACCTAGTTAATTCATTTCCATAGAATGATAAACATTTAAAACATCATCATCATCTTCTAGCTTTTCTAGAAGTTTATCTACATCAGCAATATCTTGTTCATTACTTAATTTTTTTGTAGTTGTTGGAATTCTTTCAAATCCAGAAGAAAGAATTTCTAACGCATTTTCTTCTAAGTATTTTTGGATGGCACCAAATTGATCAAAAGGAGCGTAGATTAAGATACCATCTTCATCTTCAAAAACTTCTTCTACTTCAAAATCAATCAATTCCAATTCGAATTCTTCTAAATCCATTTTTAGATCCTCGGTTTTTACTCTAAAATTACAAGTATGATCAAACATAAAAATTACTGAGCCCGAGGTTCCAAAATTCCCATCACATTTGTTAAATACAGCCCTAACGTTAGCAACGGTTCTATTGTTATTGTCCGTAGCAGTCTCAATCAAAACTGCAATACCATGAGGCGCATACCCCTCGAACAAAACTTCTTTGTACGCAGCGGTATCTTTTTCTGATGCTTTTTTTATAGCCTTTTCAACATTGTCTTTTGGCATGTTGGCAGCTTTGGCATTTTGTATAACCGCTCTTAACCTTGCATTAGAATCTGGGTTTGGACCACCTTCCTTTACAGCCATTGAAATTTCTTTACCAATTTTGGTAAAAAGTTTTGACATGGCGCCCCAACGTTTCATTTTTCTTGCTTTTCTAAATTCGAATGCTCTACCCATAGTAAAATTATTATTCTAAAACTGTTTAGTAAATTGATATAAGCAAATGTAAATAATACGGAAGAGATATTTAAATTTCAGCAATAAAATATTGTGAATATTTTCAAATACAGATATAATTTTAGTTTAAATTACTTAATTTTAAACACTATTAAATTACAATTGTAAATATATAATTATGCCTAACGAAAACACAGCAGATTACGGTCCTTTGTCCCTTTTATTTGGAAGATGGAAAGGAGATAAAGGAATGGATTTAGCTCCAGAACCAAATGAAAATGTTATAAGTCCCTATTATGAAACCATCACTTTTGAAAGAGCAGGAGATGTTGATAACGCGGATGAGCAGGTATTGGCAATTGCTAGATATCATTTATCTGTAAGGCGAAAATCAAATGATGAAACTTTTCATGATCAAGTGGGATATTGGTTATGGGATAAACAGAATCAACTTATTATGCACTCGTTTACAATACCTAGAGGCTTATCTATTTTAGCAGGTGGTATGTTTAATGAAGTAAATGTAAATGATAAGGAGGTAACATTTAATGTTGCTACAAAATTAGGAGAAGATGAAGGTATTGCTCAGTCACCTTTTATGTTAGATAATGCTAAAACTACTGAATTCACTCAAAAATTAACAGTAAATAAGAAAGAGTTGACCTATTCACAAACTACAATGTTAGATATTTATGGAAGAAATGTTGATCATACCGATAGCAATACATTACAAAAAGTAGAATAATTTTTATAGCATAGTAGAAAATATTTATATTCTAAAAATTTCAAAATAGATAGTTATGAGCCTTGAATCTAATATTTTAAATCAAAAAAATTACATACCTAATGAAGCAAGGTATACCAATATGAAATATAGAAGAACAGGGAAAAGTGGTTTACTTTTGCCTGAAATTTCTATCGGATTATGGCATAATTTTGGTTTTAACGATAATTTTGAAAATTCAACAAATATATTAAAATGTGCTTTTGACCACGGTATTACACATTTCGATTTGGCAAATAATTGCGGACCGCCTTATGGGGCTGCCGAAACTACTTTTGGTAAAATTTTTAAGCAAGATTTTAAACCATTTAGAGACGAATTAATTATTTCAACCAAAGCAGGTTGGGATATGTGGCTTGGCCCTTACGGGGATTTTGGGTCGAGAAAATACCTTATTTCTAGTTTAGACCAAAGTTTGCAAAGAATGGGTTTAGAATATGTTGATATTTTT
>DAOUTI010000048.1 GCA_030626795.1 Flavobacteriaceae bacterium | reverse complement strand
TCTAACTTCTAATACTTCGGCAAGCTCAGTACAGGCTTCTAACTTTAGACTTCAGACTTCAGACTGTTGACTTTAGACTTCAGACTTCAGACTGTTGACTTTAGACTTTAGACTTTAGACTTTAGACTTTAGACTCTTGACTCTTGACTCTTGACTCTTGACTTCTCACTTCTCACTGCGCTTGTATTGCTGTAATTACTACCGTATTAAAAATATCATCTACTGTACATCCTCTACTTAAATCATTTACAGGTTTGTTTAGCCCTTGTAGCATAGGGCCAATTGCTATTGCACCCGTTTCTCTTTGCACAGCTTTATAAGTATTGTTACCGGTATTTAAATCAGGGAAAATTAAAACACTTGCTTGGCCTGCAACATCTGAATCTGGTAATTTTTTCTTACCAATACCCATATCTACAGCAGCATCATATTGAATTGGACCTTCAATTTTTAAATCTGGACTTAATTTTTTAACTATTTCAGTAGCTTTTCGCACTTTATCTACTTCTTCACCTGCTCCAGAAGAACCCGATGAATAGGATAACATAGCAACTTTTGGTTCAATACCAAATGCCAAACTAGATTTAGCTGATGAAATTGCTATTTCTGCCAATTGCTCTGCTGTTGGGTTTGGATTTATAGCACAATCGCCAAAAACAGAAACTCTATCTTCTAAACACATAAAAAATACGGAAGATACAACAGAAACTCCTGGCTTTGTTTTTATAAATTGTAATGCAGGACGAATAGTATGTTGTGTTGTATGCACTGCTCCAGAAACCATACCATCCGCATCGCCTTTGTAAACCATCATGGTACCAAAATAAGAAACATCAGCCATAAAATCTTTTGCCATATCCATATTTATATTTTTATGCTTACGTAACTCATAAAATGTTTCAGCATAATCATTATAGCGTTTTGATTTTACAGGGTTTATAATATTTACCTTGCTAAAATTTAATGGTATATCATACTTTACAACTGCATTTTTAATTTTACTTTTCTCTCCCAATAAAGTAATATCTACAATATCTAAATTAATTAATCGTGCTGCTGCACGTAAAATTCTTTCATCATTACTTTCTGGTAAAACAATATGCTTTCTAACTTTTTGTGCTCTTTTAACCAAATTATATTGAAACATTCTGGGAGTTATACCATCAGATTTAAAAGTGATTAATTTATTAGCTAATGCATCTACATCTACATATTTTTCAAAAGTACCCAATGAACTATAAATTCGCTGTTTATTATTAGCATAAATGTGCGAACGAATTGCTCCAATTTTATTAGCTATTTCAAAGGTTCCATTTTCTACCGATAATATTGGAACTGTTTCCTTTAACCCTTTAATCAATTTTAAAATTGGTTCTTCAGGAATAATTCCTCCAGTTAAAATAATACCTGAAACTTTAGGGTAATTAACCGAAATACTTGCTTGTAAAGAACTCAAAATAATATCAGCTCTATCACCAGGAGTTATCACTAAACTATTATCTTTTAGGTGTCTTAAAAAATTTCTAAGTTGCATTGCCCCAACTGCAAAACCTCCTACTTGATTGTCAATATTTTTTTCTCCTAAAATAATCTTCGCTTCTAGCTCATCAACTATTTCTTTTATAGTAGGATTATTTAAATTCTCAATAAATGGAATTACACTTATAAGAACCTCATTTTTAAGCTCTTTACTTATCGCTTTTTCAACCTGAGAAAGCTTGTCCAATTCGACTTTGTTAGCAACCAAAGCCAACACTTTTACTTCTTTTTCTATAAAAGAATCGTAAGCCAAATGAAGGTTTGCAACTAATTCTTCAACATTTTTTCCTTTTCCACTACCTACAATAATTGCTGGAATACCTATATTTTTTGCAATTAAAACATTAATATCTAGTTCAACAAATAAGCCTTCTCCAGAAAAATCTGTCCCTTCAACCAATATAAAATCAAAACGATCTTCTAAAGCTTTGTATTTTTCAATAATAATATCTAAAACTTCTCCTTCATTTCCATTTGTTTTTTTATGAATAACATCTTGTCCTGTAATAGCATAACACTCATCATAACTCATATCTAAATCAAAATGAGTCAACACCGTATTGATATGATTATCTTTTTTCCCTTGAGGAAAATCATCAATAATCGGGCGAAAATATCCTACCTTTTTAGTTTTACCTAATAACATGCGCATCAAACCCAAAGTGATTATTGATTTACCACTTTCAGGCTCTCCAGTTGCTATATATATTGCTTTACTCATTATTTTTAAATTTTATGCAAAGATACTTTATAAGAAAATACTAAAATTGATATTAATCATAATATCTATAATATTTTTCATAATAAATTGAAAATTATTGAATCTTAACAATCCTTATTTAGTGGTTAGTTTTGAGATTTTTTTTGGTTTATATACTCAACATAATTAGGTTTTCGGAGAATTTAACAAATTTAATTTTTCTTTGATTAAGGCAAAAATTTTCAAGCATAGCCTTAGCTACGGTCACAAATTTTAACACAGATAAAAGGAAAAAGAAAGCCTTAAAAATTCGAAAAGCTAAGTGTGTTGAGTATCTTTACACAAAATATCAAATCACCATGATAACCCTAATCACCAATATCAAAGAGCTTTTACAAGTAAGAGAAGTACATGTTAATAAAGTATCTGGAAAGTCGATGGCAGTATTACCAACTATTAAAAATGCATACCTTATTATTAAAGATGATCTGATTTTTGATTTTGGTGAAATTAAAAATATGCCTTCGCTTAAAGCGGATAAAACTATGGATGCAAATAATAAAATCGTTTTACCCACTTGGTGTGACTCCCATACACATATTGTTTATGCAGGTAACCGTGAAGGCGAATTTGTTGATCGAATTAACGGATTAACCTATGAAGAAATTGCTAATAATGGAGGTGGGATTATAAACTCTGCAAAAAAACTACAAGAAACATCTGAGGATGATTTGTTTGATCAGGCTTCAAAAAGGATTGAAGAAATTATGGCTTTAGGCACGGGTGCTGTCGAAATAAAATCAGGCTACGGCTTGACTTTTGAAGCAGAAATCAAAATGCTTCGTGTCATCAAAAAATTGGCAATTAACTATCCCATTGAAATTAAATCAACATTTTTAGGGGCACATGCTTTTCCTGCTGAATTTAAAGATAATAAAGAAGCCTATATTGATCTAATCTGTGATAAAATGATTCCAGCTGTAGCCGATGAAAATTTAGCAGAATTTATTGATGTATTTTGTGAAACGGATTATTTTACTGTAGCACAAACTGAGCGGATTCTAAAAACAGGTAAAAAGTATAATTTAATCCCTAAAATTCATGTAAATCAATTTACAAGTATTGGCGGTGTACAAATTGGAATAAAATATAAAGCACTGAGTTTAGATCACTTAGAAATAATGCAACCCATAGATATTGAAGCGCTTAAAAATAGTAACACCATGCCTGTTGCATTGCCTTCTTGCTCCTATTTTTTAAGTATTCCATACACTCCTGCAAGAGAAATTATTGATCAAGACTTGCCGTTGGCTTTAGCAACAGATTTTAATCCTGGTTCTACCCCAAGTGGGAATATGAATTTTGTTGTTGCTACTGCTTGCATAAAAATGAAAATGACACCCGAAGAAGCCATCAATGCAGCAACAATAAATGGAGCTTATGCCATGAATTTATCTACTACTCACGGGAGTATTACTAAGGGTAAAAAAGCCAACTTGATTATTACTAAAGAAATTCCATCATATAATTATATTCCTTATGCATTTGGTAGCAACTTAATTGATATAGTAATGATTAATGGCAAAATTATAGATACTGTCTAAAAAAGGGATATCCTGCACTTTAGTACTATTAAATAAAAAAAGGTAAATGCTTAAATACAACTTTAGTAATACTTAATCCCAAAACTTAATTACTCTCTCAATCATCCAAAATGCAGCCAATGAGCCTATAGCATAAGCAGGGATTTTTTTAATAAATACAGGCCATTCCTTTTTAAAAGAAAGCAATTTTATTATTATCAAAACGACCAGCACAAAGGCAATTTGCCCAATTTCAACACCTACATTAAAAAAGGCCAAAGCAAACGGAATGTCTTGTTGTGGTAAGCCTATATTTGCAAGAGCACCTGCAAATCCAAAACCATGTAAGAGTCCGAAAGTAAATGCAACCAACCATGGCTTTCTACTCGTCAACGTTTCTTTTCCTTTTTGATTTTTTACAATTTCAACGGCAAGAAAAACAATGCTCAAAGCAATAACTGCCTCTACAGGAGGAGTTGGGAAGTTTACATAACCTAAAGCTGCCAAGCTCAAAGTAATACTATGCGCAATCGTAAATGCTGTGATGGTTTTAATAATTTTCCATTTTCCTCTGGTGATTATAATCAAAGCCAACACAAATAATAAATGATCAATTCCCAAAAGGATATGTTCTATTCCTAATTTTGAATAGGTTTTTATAACATCGTAAGTTGAGGTTTCTCCAGGTATGATACTCGAGTCTTTATCAGGTTGTAACATTAGAGTAACTTTTTCGCCATCTAAATAAGTAATGGTAACCAAAGCATCTATTAAGGTTTTATTCAATCCATCAATAGTTAATATTTTACCTTGAAGTGTTTCATCAGAAGAAATTTTATAACTATAAATTACCGATCCCGGAATTTGATTTGGGCTATTTAATTCTTCAACCGTAAAGAATGGAGGAAAAACAGGATATATTTTTGGTACAGTATCTCCCATACTTGGCACCTTCCAAAAAACTTCATAAGTAGTTTCACTGGTTTGGATGATTTGTAAATAAGCTGGCCTAATTTCGTGCGCGAAACTATTTAACGAGACAATCAAAAAAAGTAGAGAGAATACAATCCGTTTTAAAACTTGAAATTTCATAGATTACTTATTAAATTCAGTTTCTAAATATTCTACAAATTTTGGATCAAAATCTTTCGATTTAATGTCAATATCTATTTCATATTTTTTCTTCAACTCATGGTAAATCGACTCATCAATTTCTTGTTGTTTGTCGTACTCATAATCTCGAATAATATTTTTTTTAACCGAATTAAAATCGGGTAGCGCTGGTGCTTTAATTTGAGTAATATACACTAAATGATATCCAAACCCAGACTGTACAGGGCCAGCCCATTGTTTGATTGCAACTTTTTTTAATCCTTCAGGAAATTTTGAACCTAATAGCAACCCCAATTCATTAGCATTTACATCTTCGAAATAATAATTAAAAGGTAATGTATCACCCCAATCTTTCATTTCTTCAAAAGTAGCATATGGAAATTGCTTTAATATTTCTAAAGCATCTTTATAATTGTCTTTACGTTGGTCTGGGCTAAACGTAATTTGATATAAGGTATAGGAAGGCGGAGTTAAATATTTTTCAGCATGTTCCTTATAATAGGCTTTTAAATTTTCATCAGATGGTTCAATCATCGCAGCAATGTCGTTTGATAAGAATTGCATTTTTTGCGACAACCTTCTTTTAATAATTTCATCATTATGATCTAAATTCATTTTCAAAGCTTCTTGATAAAATATCTCTTGCTTTATATTTAGATTGATTAGGTTTTGTAATTCTTTTTCTGTAGGGGCTCTTTTCCATTGCATTTCCCATTTTGAAATAAGTGTGCTTACATCAAAATCGTTGATAATAATGGTGTCTTTTGAACTAGATTTATCATTTACCATTCCGTAAAGGATAAATAACGCAATTCCGATAAGAATAAAATGGAAAAAGGGTTCTTTGAGTAATTTTTTCATTTTGTAAATATAAAAAAAGACTGCCTTAAAAAGACAGTCTTTAAATATTTTTCAATGGATTCTAATTATTTCGGCGAATACCAGATTGGTGAAGTATATCCCCTTTCTGTTTGTGTCATTGGTACTTCATCACTCATTTCAGCACCATATTGTATAACATCATATAAGGTCCAACGTGGTGTAGGAATCTCAATAACTCTAACATAATAAAATGCTTCTAAAGCAGGGTCAAAACCTTCATCTGTCCACACAGCTTTTAATTCGGTAGCTCCTATAGAATTATCCCAAGTTGCGTTTTCTAAATTTACAGAATTGCCAACAGAAGGAACTTTGCCTTCAGCATCTACTTTTCTATCACCACTCCAATCAACATCATACACTTTTTCGTTAAGAGTGCCATCTGCATTTGCCCATCCTTTTACTATTTGTATTCTATCTAAACTCCCATTTTCAGGATCCATCAAAGCATAAACCATAAAAGTAGGCGACTTGTCGCCAGCATTTTTCATATCTCCACCCATTGGTACTCCTTTGTTATAACCTGCATCTACTAAGTTGTCTAGATCTGAAACTGTATAATCATACCCTCCAAAAAAGCGTATTTGCATTCTTGAGCCTGTTGTACCATACGTTTCTTTACGTTTCATGGCATCCCAAAGCGAAGCTCTTGTGTTTTCTTGTGCCCAAACTGCTGCGTAACCGGACGCCACAGTTTGCCAAGTGTAAATGGTTGCTTTTTCTGCTTTCACAAATGGATGCTCCCAACGCTCTTTGCTAGGTTCAACATTAGATGCTTTTCCGAAGAAATTATTATCATCGGCAGTTGCTAAAGATGTATGAGAATCTGTACTCCCAATCAAACCATATTTATAAGGATTGGCACCCATAGTAGTTTTGTATTTTAAACCAATTTTTAAGGCAGAACGCGCATATTCGTGTTCTAGCATATCATTGGTTTTTAATGTACTTAAATCTAAATTCCCAAAATCCCAATTTTCATAATCTGCAAACTCATCATTAGGTGATAAAAATGGATGCGCTTCCCCATCTCCTTTAATTTGGGTAACTTCATATAAAGGCTCCCACTTTGCTCTTTTTTTTAAATAAGCTTCATCAAATTCACTTCCTGATATGGTTTCTTCCATAAACATCATTCCGTTAGAAAGATTTCCGTTATGCGGAATTGCTAATACTTGTCCGCCTGTTCTTTCTTCATAGCTCGCTAAGTTTTCCCATAATTTTTCAGGGTCTGAACTATCGGCAAGTGTATATGGTAATTGTGTGATTGCTTTATCGCCATTATCACGATAAATCACATTACGATGTAAATTGTTTCCTTTAATAAGGGATGTCCATTCGTAACCAATAAAGGCAGTAAATTTACCAGGTTCATTGTATTTTTCAGCAGCTGCAACAACACTTTCCCAAACAGGTTTCATAATAGTTGGGTCGTTTGTTTTAAAGGAGAATTTACCTTGACTAAAATTAAAGATGATATCTAATGCCATTTCACTATTTTTTCCTTCATCATATAATTTTCTCCATCGAGGGTATTCTTCAGTTTTCATCACCCATTCTTCTTTGTTTACAATGGCAGGGAATAATCCCATACCATCAGAATGGTCTGCAATTACTAAAAAGTCTAGAGGCCTAGATAATTTAGTTTTTAAACCTGTTGAAGAAGTCACTTCTTCACCACGCGCAAATTTATAAGCTTCATCCATTCCAATACGGTTTCCGAAAGCACCTGCATCCATAGAGAGATCTGTGTGTAAATGGGTATCACCCCAATATACTTTTGTTGGGTATCCTTTGGTTTCTTTTTCAGAAGTTGAAGAAGTTTCTGTAGAAGTTTCTTTTTCTGAAGAAGCTTCTGTTTGTTTATCATTTTTACAAGAAATAAATGCAAACAATACTAATAGAAGAGTTAGTTTTTTCATGATTTGATTATTTAGTCTTGCTAAATTACGAAAAAATTAACTAGAGTAATATTTGGGTTTATTAGTAGGTTTTATAAAACTCTTTTTTAAGTATATTTGTTAAAATTAATATTTTACAATATGAAGGTTAATCATCTTACTTTTTTACTCTTATTTTCTTTTTTTTCAACTTCACTTTTATCACAAACTAATATTCTTGTAGATTCAGTAAGCCTCAAAACACAAAACACCAAATCTTTATCTTCAAATAAACTTAAAACAGCTTCTGTTTTATTAAATGGAGACACTTTATTTACAGTTTCACATGAATCTAGTCAAGTTCTAGCCACTTCAAGAGCAAAACAAATTTCAGATAGATTGGCTATAATTACTAAAGGATATAAAGAAGGTGTTGATAGTATTTATCAGATAAGAGAGAATGGGTTTATTAGTACAATGTATGATGAGGAATATGCATTTATAACTACAGAGAGAGATGCAATAAATAATGATCTTACTTTAGAGGAGTTGGCAAATATTCAAATGGAAGATTTTGTTATTAAGCTAAGAAAAAATAGTAAAAGCCATTTAACAACCAAGCAATGGTTAATTAGAATTGGATATTTTATTCTTTCATTATTAGGACTATTTATTTTATTTAGATTGATACGTTTGTTTTTTAAATGGATTAATGCACATCTTTCAAAAGTTGAAGGAAAGTTTTTACAGAAAAAAAATAATTTCCTTAAATATTTTATTCCTAAAAAAACAAAAAACATATTTGTTTTTATTTCCAATATGGTGCGTCTTATAATTACGGTATTTATATTAATTGCATATACACCCTTTATGTTTAGTTTTTTCCCTTGGGCCGAAGATTTAGCAACATCATTCTACGCTGCAACTCTTACACCTATAAAGTTTTTATTCTTTGGGTTTATTAATTTCTTACCTGATTTAATATTTATAATAGTGGTGATATATATTGCAAGATATATCGTTAGAATTTTAAGATACATGGCCGAAGATATTGAAGCAGAAAAGCTAGTTATAAAAAAATTTTCAAAAGATTTAGCAGGCACCACTCAAAAAATATTTAGTATTATAATTTATGCTTTTGCATTGGTTATTGTTATTCCTCACCTTCCTGGTTCGGCATCGCCAGCATTTCAAGGAGTTACTATATTTTTAGGAGCACTTGTTTCTTTTGGTTCCACCTCTGCAATTGCTAATATTGTTGCCGGATTGGTAATTACTTATATGCGACCTTATCAAATTGGAGATCGCGTGAAAATACAAAATACTGTTGGAGATGTAATCGAGAAAACACTCTTGATTACTCGAATAAGAACCTTAAAAAATGAAGAGGTAACCATTCCAAATTCTAATATTATAACAAGTCATCTAGTAAATTACTCGGCTAATACTAAAAATGATGGACTGATTCTTCATACAGATGTCACCATAGGTTATGATATATCTTGGGAGAAAGTTGAAAAGCTTTTATTAGAAGCAGCAAGTAAAACTTTGGATATTCAAAAAGAACCCAAGCCATTTGTACTTCAAACAAGCCTTGATGATAATTATGTGTCGTACGAACTAAACGCGTATACCAAAGAAGCAAAGAAAATGCCTAAAATATATTCTGAAATGCACCGAAATATATTGGAGTTATTTAATGATGCTGGTGTTGAAATTTTATCACCATCTTATATAGCAGCTAGAGATGGAAATTTAACTACGGTTCCCAGTCAATTAGATAGTAATTCTCGTAGTCCAATTGATAAAATTGTAGATCATCTAACAGGAAAAAACCAAAAGAATGTAATTACTAAGTCTTCTGCAGATATAGAATCTGATGATATTTCTTAAAACTATTATTCTTCAACCTTTTTAGTTTCTAAACTTTCATCTTCTTTCATAGAGAAGTTCACTTTTAAAGTAGGCGCTGCTCCTGTATTTTCCGGTGCTTTTGGGTCAGAAACAATAACTTTTATTTGTGTATCACTACCTTCAATTTCTAGATATTTCTCTATATTAGAAATTATTAACTTGGTGTTATTTTTAGAAACAGAATCCAATAATATAGGATTTGATAAGAACATATAAGATTGTTTAATATTTAAGGAATCTGCTGCCGTTTTGCTTAAAATAAATGTCTCAAAATCTTTTTCATCTTTCAAATAATATTTTTGAGTTTCTTGGTAATATAATTTACCAGCTTCATCTTTTGCAATGGCTTCTTTTTGTAATTGCTGATCTACATAATAAACCATTTCAATTTTAAGGCCTTCCTTTTTTTGCTCTAGTTCTAATAATTTATCTAATTGAGATATATTTTTCTCTGAAGGTATTGTGTCTAAATATTTAAATTGAATTTGTTCAAGGTCTTTAGGGTCACCATCAACCAAGCCTGCTAATAATTTTCCTGGACTTGTTGCAGCCTTAACAATCAAATTTTTAAAAGTATTCCAAACTATTTTACCAACATTAACTGTTGGGTCATTCATATCACCGCGGACAGGTATGTTTAAATTGACATCCCCGTTTTTATCTTTTAAAAGAAAAAGAGCAAATTTTAATGGTAAATTATATAATCCGCTTTTAGAACTATTTAGTGAAGCATTTTTAACCAATAATTGATTTTCACTTACAATGTCTCCATTAGTTATTACTGAATTAGAATAATAAAACATATCACCTTCTAAAATGGTATGACCCGTATAATGATTTGCATATATATTGATATCAGATAATACAAATTTTTCTATCGTAATATCTAATTTGGAATTTGTAGTATTTTTTGGGTCAAATCCTACTTTTGCATGAAGTGTACCTCGATTATTCAACAACATATCAGAATAAATATCAACCCATTTTGAATCGCTAAAAATACTATCTGAATCAATTTCTATATCACTTAAATGATAATTAAAAGGCTTTCCCGTAAGGTTATCGGTATAGTCAAGAGTGCCCCTATTTACTTCTAAATGATTAACCGCATAGTAGAGGCCACTATCATTAGGTGTATTATCTTTTATTGAATCATTAGCAACAGGTTGATTCACCTTTTCTGTTGACTCGGAAGAACTATCTAATTTAAAAATTTGTAAGAAATTATTGGTAATAGAATCTAACTGAAAAAAGGTATAAGAATCGTTAACTATAAAAGAATCAAAAATATAAGAACTATTAAAATAATCTATTTTTTTTATGGTAGCACCTATCTCTTTAGCAGAAAGAAATGCCTTGTCATTGTTATCGGTCATTTTAAAATCATTGATCTTTATCGTTCCGGAAACAATTGATTTAACAGCTTCGTTAGTGTTCCCTACAATTTGAATTTTAGAATCTACTGTCCCGCTAAAACTATTAATTTCTGCGTACTCTTCAACATATTTATAAAACGGATCTAAATATAAATCACTAATTGTTATGTCAACATCATATTCTCCATCTATTGGATTGATATTTAATTTTGATTCGAAATATCCCCCCCGAGGAAAATTAAATTTTACGTCTACATTACTCTTTTCTTCTTGATCCCAACCAATAAAGGGAATAATAAAGGATAAATTTTCGATATTTGTTGTGTGCTCTATATCTTGATTGTTAAAATGAAAATCACTTTTTTTAATATTTATATTAGATATGCTAAATTTAAAGGTTTCTTTATCAGTATTTTTAGCAACTGAATCTTCTTCGGTAGCATGAAAAGCTATAAGGTCGTCAAAATTAAAAACAGAATCCGTCATTATAACGTTAACATCAAAACCTTTAAGATAAAACTCTTCAATTACTACTTTATCTTTAATTAATTGTAAAGGTTCAAGATTAACCAATAATGTGTCAAAAGAAATAAAATTATCTTGTTCATCTTGCTCTAACATTTTAAAGCCATAAGCTTTAACTGTACTTGTAAAATAATTATACTTTAATTTTTCAATTTGAATTTGACGGCCTAATAATTCTTTGCTATTATTTACAGCGTAACGTTTTACAAAACCAGGAATTAAGAGTAAAATAATTATAATAATACCTATAACACCTAAGACTATTTTTAATACTTTATTTTTCATTTCATTTCAGTTAACTAATAAAGGGTAATAAAGGTAATTAAATTTTAAGTTATAATCAATAATGCTTTGTTGTACTATATCATTTTTTGCAACTCCAATTATTTTGTCAATTTATTTATTTAATTGATTTTCTAAATTTGTATTTAATTTGTTTAAAAGAGAACCAAATTCATGTTGCCTCGTGAGTTGATTATTTAAATTTTTAAGCTTTTGGGATAAGATATTCCACATTGTAACATTATTATAGAGCGCATTAAAATCAGATTTGGGTCCCTTATTTTTGAGTTGTAAATTAGTGATTTCTAAATAATTCACATAATTATTCATAAAGGGCTCAATAGTTAAAAGATATCTTCTTTCTGAATAATTATAGTCTCTGCTAATAGTTGCCAATTGATTTTTCAAGTCTCTTAAAAGCTCTATGGTTTCTTTGTTTTTTACTTTAGAAAAATAAGTACTCGCTAAAAACTCTTTAACTGCAGGAAAAAAATGAACATTATTATTTATTTTTACAATTGGACCTAAATTATTTTTTAAATAACTAATAGAATCTTTGTTTTTTGAATTAAGTATGTTAAGACAATTAGTAACTTTTAAAATAGAAGCATCTAAATATTTCGTTTGTGGAATATCTTTTTTTAGAATGGGACTTATTTCGTTATGTATACTCAAAAAATAGGCATGTATTTTTTTTTGTTCTACATAATTTAAATAAAAGCCATAAATGGCTAAGGCAAGTAAAATACCTACTTTTACTAAAAGTATTTCAACCAAGCCATTGCTTAAAAACTTTCCAGACTTATCCTCTTTTTTAGAGTGTTTTATTATTTGTTTTACAAGTTTATCCATACTCAGTTCCTAGTTTAATATTAATTATTTAATTATCACCCAGCAACTTAAGTCGCTGGATGATAATGTATCAATTTTTATTTTGTAGTATACCAAATTGGACTAGACCAAGCACGTTCTTGAATAGTTGCAGGTACATCATCCATTAATTCTAAATTGGCTTTAACAGCATCATAAGTGCTCCAACGAGGAGTTGGAATTTCTAACACACGTACATAATACATTGCATTAATTGATGCATCAAAGTTAGGGTCTGTCCAAGAGCTTAATAATGTTGCTGCTCCAACAGTATTCGTATAGGTAGCATTTTCTACATTTACCGTATTTTCTATAGCTGGCAATTTACCTTTCGCATTTAATTTACGATCACCACTCCAAGTAACTTCAATTATTTTCTCTTGGTGCTTACCATCAGCATCTACCCAACCTTTTATAATTTGAATACGATCTAAGTTTGCGCCTTCAGGATCTTTTTGCGCATAGACACTAAATGTAGGTGCTTTGGTCAGTTTAGATATAGTTCCTCCCATTGGTAATCCATTAGCATATCCATCTTTCACCAATTCTTCCATCGATGATGGATTTGAAGTAATATTTTCACCTGCAAAAAATCGTACCTTAATACGTGTCCTTGAAGTTGCAAATGCTTCACGATTATACAAGCCATCATAAATGGCTCCTCTAGTATTTTTTGTTGCCCAAACTCCTGTAATAGAACCTGGGTTTTCTTCTTTTGCCAATACCCAAGCAGGAACTTCTCCAGTTTGTCTTAATTCTGGTGTGTTGTCAGATGGTCCGTGAGCTCCAATAAAATTATTTTCCACTACATCGCTCATCGCACCGTTGTGGTTATCTGTTCCTCCTGTTATTCCTAGTTTAAATGGGTTCCCTCCTAATTCTTTTTCATATTTTAATCCTTCAATAAGCGCCCAACGCACATAATTTTGTTTCATTGGTGTTCTTCCTGCATAATTTTTAAGACTCGTGGCATTTTCAAAACCAGCCATATCATCATTTATCCAAAATTGAGAAATCACTTCGGAGTTTCCTTTTGCTTGCATAATCTCAACAGTACGTTCCGATTTATTACGTATATCAATATATTCTTTATCTATTGGACGACCATCAGGATAGGTTGAAGGAAACATCAAGCCTTTACTCGCATTAGAGAATGGAAGAAATGTAGTTAACAAACCAATTAAAATAACCAAATTGATAATTTCATAAAAATGATTTTTGAGTTATTTATCTAAAAAATTAGTCTTCTTTAACTTCAACAATCTCATACATAGATTCCCCGTCTAATTCAATAGGTTGGTAATAAGTATCTCCGAATTTAACATAAGTAACATCACCTATTTTAGTTTCTTCACCACCTTCTGGTAAATTCGGTACTATGGTACCTGCAGTAGCCGGAACAACCGTATAGCCTTCATCCGATTTTTCATAAAATGCGCCGCCATAATAATAATTGTTAGTAGTTTCATTGACGGCGACTTTTTCCGTTTCTGTTGGGAGTGTTACCACTGTGGCACCTACAGGTGCTTGTACTACAGTATAACCTCCATTTGATTGTGTATAATATACACCTTGGTCATAATGATATTGCTGATTTTGAGCGCTAACTATAATAGCTGTTGTAGCCATAGTTGTTATAAAAAAGCCCCATGGATGCCATCTTGGACCCCAATAAAAAGGTTTGTATGGGTGGTAACGATAAGGGCTATGACAATAGTAACTACGACCACCATATCTATATGGAGGTCTGCCATAACTCCTTGAACCGCCTCTTACACTGGTATTTCTAGAGTTGTTAATTTTTATATCCTTACTCTTATCAACATTGATGTTTACATTTTTCTTGCTATTGTCAATATTCACTTTATTACCACTTCCTTTTATAGATTTTTTATCCGTATTCCTTGATTTTATATTTGTATTGTTACTATTACTTGTACTTTTACTTTTAACTTTATTCTTTGCAGCACTAGAGGAAGTAGTTTTTCGAGTTGTTGATTTTTTAGAACCTCCATTTATTGATTTTTTTTGTGTGCTTTTGGAAGGTGTGGTTGACCTTGAAGGAGTAGCCTTCCTTGATTTAGAAGTAGAGCTGCGTTGAGAAGTTGATTTTGATCTTGTGCTGGAAGATTTACTTGGCGCAGATCTGGATTTTGACATAGAACTACCACCGCCACGCGATGATTTATGACCCATTCTTTGTGCACTAAGGCCTATAGGCAACAAAAATAAGAATATGCCAAGTAACAAAATAGTTTTGATTTTAGTGGATATATGATTGGTTTTCATAATGATAATTTTTTAAAATTTGGATTATTGTTTAGCTAAAATATTAATTTGGGCAGATTTGGCAGGAGGAACAAATTCAAAGGCTGCATCAGGCACGATTGGATTAAGAACCCAATCATTATAAATAGATTCATATTGTTTGTTCTTGCCTTTATAAATAATTAGGATTTTTTTTGGTAATTTGTACGCATCATTAGAAATCCACAACTGCATATTTATATTTTTATTACTTGCTTTTATATGAAAACACAGTTTACCATCAATTGTTTTTTCACCTAAATATTTCAAGGAGTCAAAATCTTCAAGAATATCATCAGTAAATGATGGGTAGAAAAAATCTGCACCCGGAATATCAATGCCATAATCGTTATGAATATCGTCTATAGTCTCTATTATATTTTGATCGGGATAATCTACAACAGCATAATTATTTTCTGAATAAGAATAATACACAACATGCTTACCATTATACCAATATCCTCTTCTACCTTTATCACCATCCAAATGAACAAGTATTTTATCAGGCCCTTTAAAGACAATAGATGAGTTGTTCGATATTTTAATTAAACCATAATCAGGATCGATAACATCATGAGAACTCGATATACTAAAAGAACAAGATTCTAATTCACCAATTAGATCACTCATTTGATCTAGTACTAAGACAGCAGCAGGATCAACTTTTTGGGTTTGTGCAGAAATAAACAATGGGATCATTAATGCAATAATTAGGTAATAATTTTTCATATATTTAAAATTTTAAGAATGGTATAAAGTTACAATAATTTAATTTTCAATGATATTGTAAAAATAGTTAAAAAAATAATAGAGACAAAAGTATTTTCATTTATTTGGTTTTACTGAGTCTCAGAAACACCACCCTATATTATCAATTAATAACATACAGG
>DAOUTI010000020.1 GCA_030626795.1 Flavobacteriaceae bacterium | reverse complement strand
TTTTATTGGCTACTTATCAAGCCATGATGAAACAAGTTAAAGTGGGTAAATTAAAACAATATAGTCGTCATGAGATATTAGACATTGTAATTGTTGATGGAAAGGCTAGAGGTATTATTGCACGAAACTTAGATACAGGTGAAATAGAACGCCATGCGGCACATGCCGTAGTATTTGGAACTGGTGGTTTTGGTAAGATTTTTTACCTATCTACTTTAGCAATGAATTCAAACGGTTCGGCAAATTGGCGAGCACATAAAAAAGGAGCTTATTTTGCAAATCCTTCATGGACTCAAATTCACCCAACTGCTTTACCACAATCTGGTGAGCATCAATCTAAATTAACATTGATGTCAGAGTCATTACGAAATGATGGTCGTATTTGGGTGCCAAAAAATAAAGATGAAAAACGTGCTCCAGGAGATATTCCTGATGAGGATAGAGACTATTACTTAGAAAGAAGGTATCCTGCTTTTGGAAATTTAGTGCCTCGTGATGTTGCATCAAGAGCTGCTAAAGAAAGAATGGATGCCGGTCACGGAGTTGGCCCTTTAAAAAATGCTGTTTACCTAGATTTTAAAACAGCCATTGAGAAATTAGGGGAAGATACCATTAAAGAACGCTATGGTAATTTATTCACTATGTATCAAAAAATTACTGCAATAAATGCTTATAAAGAACCTATGAAAATATCTCCTGCTGCCCATTTTTCTATGGGAGGTTTATGGGTTGATTATGAATTACAAACTTCTATTCCTGGATTGTTTGCTGTAGGCGAAGCAAATTTTGCCGATCACGGTGCCAATCGCTTGGGAGCAAATTCACTTTTACAAGCTTCTGTTGATGGTAACTTTATTTTGCCTAATACCATTTCTAATTATTTGGCTGATGATATACGAACAGGTAAAATACCTACAGATACTCCAGAATTTGATGAAGCTGAAAAAGCAGTAAAAAATCAAGTAGAAAAATTATTAGCTATAAAAGGTACGATGCCTGTAGATCAAATTCATCGTCGTTTAGGTAAAATTATGTTTAAAGAAGTAGCGATGTCTCGAAATGAAAAAGGGATGATTTGGGCTATTGAAGAAATTAAAAAATTACGTAAAGAATTTTGGGAAAATGCAGCAGTATCTGGAGATGAAAAAGGACCAAATTCTGAACTAGAAAAAGCAGGTCGTTTGGCGGATTATCTAGAAATAGCCGAATTAATGACCATTGATGCTTTGAATAGAAAAGAATCTTGCGGGGCACACTTCCGTGAAGATTATCAAACCGAAGATGGTGAAGCACTACGTGATGATAAAAATTATATGTATTCCTCCGCTTGGGAATGGAAAGATGAAAAAGAGTGGAAAGAGCACAAAGAACCTCTAGAATTTACTGAAGTTAAACCAACTGTTCGTTCTTATAAATAACAAAAATTATGAAACTGACACTTAAAATATGGCGTCAAGATAATGCCAAAACAAAAGGAAAATTAGTAACTTATAACTTGAATGATTTAAGTACGGATATGTCTTTTTTAGAAATGTTAGATGTTTTAAACGAACAACTTGCTTCAAAAGGAGAAAGAGTTGTTGAGTTTGACCATGATTGCCGCGAGGGTATTTGCGGACAATGTTCACTCGTAATTAATGGGCAAGCACATGGTCCAGAAGGGCATTATACAACTTGTCAAACCCACTTGCGTTCTTTTAAAGATGGCGACACACTACATATTGAGCCGTTTAGAGCAAATTCATTTCCAGTAATTCGTGATTTAAAGGTTGATCGGACTTCTATGGATCGTATTATTCAAGCTGGTGGTTATATTTCTTCCTTTACAGGAATGGCACCCGAAGCAAATACATTACCTATACATCATGATATTGCCGAAAGTGCTTTTGATAGTGCCGCTTGTATTGGTTGTGGTGCTTGTATTGCGACTTGCAAAAATTCATCTGCAGCTTTATTTGTATCTGCAAAAATAGGTCACTTAGCAAAATTACCTCAGGGTCAAGTAGAGCGAATGGAACGCGTAATAATGATGGTTAATGCACACGATGATGAAGGCTTTGGTAGCTGCACACATACTGGCGCTTGCGCAATGGTTCGTCCGCAAGAAGTACCTTTATTAGACATTGCACGTATGAATTATGAATACAACAGAGCCACTTGTCTTGTAAAGGAATAGAACAAATTCTGTTTGGCGAGTATTTATTATTTTTTCTATTTACAATTAAGTTTGATTATATTTACCGCATAAATCAAAATTAAATGTCAGATACCAAGAAGCATACTTTAGATCCAAATAAGTGGATTGATCTTTATGCCGATTACTTATTCAATTATGCCGTTACCCGAGTGGACAGTTCTGATTTAGCAAAAGATTTGGTTCAAGAAACTTTCTTTTCAGGAATAAAAGGTAAAGACAATTTTAGAGGCCAAGCTTCTGAAAGAACTTGGTTAATTTCTATCTTAAAAAGAAAAATTATTGATCATTATAGAAAAATTAATTCTGCTAAAGGAAAAAAAGAAGTCCGGGTTAATTTTTATCCTGACGGAGATAGAAAAGGTAGCTGGATTGAAGAATGTGTGCCTCAATCTTGGGGAAATGAAGCTGAAAAAGCTATTGAAAATGAAGAGCTTAAAGATACTTTAGATAAATGTATCAATAATTTACCTGAAAAATATCGTATGGTATTTTTATTAAAAACAGTGCAAAACTACGAGACAGAAGAAATTTGTAATGAGTTAGATATTACTTCGTCAAACTTGTGGGTTATTATTCACAGAGCAAGGGTGCAGTTAAGAAAATGTATTGAAGAAAATTGGTTTAAAAATTAAAAGTTTATGAGTAAAAAATTAATGATTAGTTGTGATGAAGCCACCACTATTTGTGACAAAAACCAATATGGAGAAGCTTCTACTTGGGATAAGTTTAGATTAAACTTTCATTTATTATTATGTAAACACTGCAAAGCATATTCTAAACAAAACAACATTATCACAAAAATGTTCGGTAATTATTTAAATACTTGTGATGGATCAAAACACTTAACTTTAGAGGAAAAAAAGGACTTAGATAAAAAATTAAAAGAAAAAATAAACTAGACTTTCTAGTATTTATATCTTTGCAAGCAGAACATTAGTTCTGCTTTTTTTATTTTAAAAATTAATTTTTATGGAATTTATTTCAAAAAAAATAGATAATTACGTAACCAAGCATTCTCAAAAAGAGCCTAAACTATTACAAGAGCTCAATAAAGAAACTTGGCAAAAAGCATTAGTTCCACGTATGCTTAGTGGGCATTTTCAAGGAAGGGTTTTATCAATGATTTCTAAATTAATAAACCCGAAAAATATTTTAGAAATTGGCACCTATACTGGTTATTCTGCTTTGTGCTTGGCTGAAGGTATGCAAGAAAATGGTACTTTACACACCATTGATCATAATGAGGAATTGGTAGATTTCCAAAAAAAATATTTTAATAAATCAGACTATAAAAATAACATCAAACAATATTTAGGTAATGCATTAGACATTTTACCAAACATAAATGATACGTTTGATTTGGTTTTTATTGATGCTGATAAAGCCAATTACACCAATTATTTTGAGTTAATTATTGATAAAATGAACTCTGGCGGAGTTATATTATCAGACAATGTATTGTGGAGTGGTAAAGTTACCGAAAAGCCAAACCCAAGAGATGAAGATACCATCGCTTTAATCGCCTACAATAAATTATTGAATACAGATCGTAGAATTGAAACCGTTTTGTTACCTATTAGAGATGGTTTAACCATTAGTAGAGTGAAGTGATAAATTACCCGTAATTTTGTTCAACATCTGCTTCAAGCTTGGCTTTACAAGCCGTTTGAAGGTTATTTATTGTAAAATGTTTTAAATTTAATTCATTGACCATACGTCATTTTTTCTCGCACTGGCATCTCTTCCTGCAATAATCCATAATTTATCATTATACACTATTGAGGTATGAAGAACTCTTTTGGAAAAAGGAGCATCGGAAGTGACCTCTATCCAGTTAATGCCATCATTACTATTCCAAACGTCATTATACATGTCATTATTCCCATCGATTCCTCCTATTACCCAAAGTTTATTGTCAAAAACTACTGTAGAGTGGTAATATCTTTTGGTAAAGGGAGCATTTGAAGTCACTTCTGTCCAATTGACTCCATCGCTGCTATTCCAAACATCATTTTTAATGCCATCTTGTCCTAAACCTGCGATAAGCCAAATTTTACCATCGAATACAGTTGCCGAATGCCGTCCTTTTTCTGGAGTTCCTATAGCGTTTACTTGTGTCCAATTTATACCATCAGTACTATTCCATACATCACTTAGAACATCTAGTGAGCCAATTTCGCCTCCGATTACCCACATTTTATTATCGAACGCAACGGAAGTATGAGCATATCTTGGGCTAAAATTTGCACTAGAGGTCTTTTCTGTCCAATTGCTACCATCAGAACTTGACCAAACATCATTTTTATTTCCAGAAGAATAACCACCAATAACCCAAAGGTTATCATTAAAAGTCACAGCTGAATGAGAACCACGACCAGAAAAAGTAGCATTTGCTGTAACTTCTACCCATGTTGTGCCATCTGTACTATTCCAGACATCATTTCTTGAATTGATATTTTCATCAACTCCACCAATTACCCACATTTTATTATTAAAAATTATAGTTTCATGGTCTAATCTTCCATTAAATTCGGCATTTGCAGTTGCTTGAGAAAATAAATCAATCGTAGTAAAACTAAAAACACTACTTTCAGTAGAATTTCCATTGTTATCTTTAGCTATTACTTTCCAGTAAAAAACATCCGAAAATTGTATGGAAGTATTAAATGTAAATTCAGTTTCACTTAAGTTGGATGTGATTACTGTATTAGGACTAGTATTATTGTCCAAGACTAAATCGTAGGTTACAGGGTCATCATCTGGATCTATTGCCACTCTCCAAGTTAATGTCGGTTTTAATTCTACACCTACTGCTCCATTATTTACAGTTAAAAGTGAAAAATAATTTGGTGGTTGATTATCGGGGGTGATATCATCGTCATCACTTCCGCAACCAGAAATTATCAAAATTATGGCAATTGCCAATACAAAGTTTATACTTTTTATCATTAGCCTTAAATGTTTTACAACATGTTATATCCATACAAATATACCTATTTATATCACTTTCAATAAAAAATAATTACGTTTTCCTCTTTGCAATAAAATAAATTTATAGGCAATTAAATCAGCTGTTTTAATAACAAAAACCTCTTTTACTTTTTCTTTATTTACTGAAATTGAATTTTCTTTTAATGCCCTTCTTGCTTCACCGTTAGATTTTAAAAAACCCGATTTTTCGTTTAGTGCTTCTACAATTTCAATACCCTTTTCTATATCTTCTTTTAAAATTTCTGCTTGTGGCACACCTTCAAAAACATCTAAAAATGTTTGTTCGTCTAAAGTTTTTAAATCACTTGCTGTTGATTTTCCAAACAAAATAGCTGAAGCTTTTACCGCATTATCATAAGCTTCTTTACCATGAGTCATGATAGTTACCTCCTCACCTACTTTTTTTTGTAAAATACGTAAATGTGGTGCTTCTTTATGTTCGGCTATTAATTTTATAACCGTTTCTTGATCTAAAAAGGTGAAGATTTTGATATAATTTTCTGCATCAACATCACTTGCATTTAACCAATATTGGTAAAATTTATATGGTGACGTTCTTTTGGTATCTAACCAAATATTACCTCCTTCGGTTTTACCAAATTTAGTGCCATCTGCTTTGGTAACTAACGGAGTAGTTATTGCATAAGCTTTTCCTTGAACTTTACGACGGATCAATTCAGTACCCGTTGTTATATTGCCCCATTGGTCGCTTCCGCCAATTTGTAATTTGCAATTTTTATTACTGTATAAATGTAAAAAATCATAACCTTGAACCAGTTGATAAGTAAACTCGGTAAAGCTCATCCCTTCTGCTGATTCTGCATTGATTCGGTTTTTAACCGAATCTTTAGCCATCATATAATTTACCGTAATATGCTTACCAATATCACGAGCAAAATCTAAAAACGAAAGCTCTTTCATCCAATCGTAATTATTTACCATTTCTGCGGCATTGTCAATATGGCCCGAAAAATCAATGAATCGTTCTAAAGTAGCTTTTACTCCAGCAATGTTTTTATTTAATGTTTCTTCATTTAACAAATTTCTTTCATTTGATTTTCCTGAAGGATCTCCAATCATGCCGGTTGCTCCACCAACCAAAGCAATAGGCTTGTGTCCTGCTTTTTGAAAGTGCATCAACAAAATTATTTGTACCAAACTACCAATATGTAAAGAATCGGCTGTGGGATCAAAACCAATATATGCCGTGGTTTTCTCTTTTTGCAATTGCTCTTCGGTGCCTGGCATGATATTATGTAAGAGTCCGCGCCAACGTAATTCTTCTACAAAGTTTTTAGTCATCTCAAATATTTTGGCAAATATAATCATTCCTATTTTCAGACTTAAAATTTTATTCGCAAAATATTAAAGTATCCAATACATTTATTTATTTTCGCTATATGATTTTAGTAACAGGAGGCACAGGGTTCGTTGGTTCGCATTTATTATATCATTTGTTACAAGAAGAAGATTCCGTTAAGGCAATTCATCAAAAAACAAGTGATATCGCTGCTGTAAAAAAAGTTTTTAGTTATTACACTTCAAATTTCGAAAGTGTTTTTAATAAAATAATTTGGCTTGAAGCCGAATTAAATGATGTTCCGGCATTAGAAATTGCTTTTAAAGATGTTAGCTTTGTTTATCATTGTGCTGCTTTTGTTTCTTTCAACCCTGCCGATTATAAAAAAATGCGAAGAGTAAATATTGATGGCACAACTAATATTGTTAATCTTTGTATATCAAATAAAATTAAAAAACTTTGTTTTGTAAGCTCAATTGCTGCAATTGAAAAAAATATTAAAGATGAAATTATTGATGAGTCTGAAAACTGGAACAGTGCGACTCAAAAAAGTGGTTATGCCATAACAAAGTACGGTGCCGAAATGGAAGTTTGGAGAGCCTCACAAGAAGGAATTGATGTAGTTATTATTAACCCTGGAGTGATTTTAGGCTCTGGTTTTTGGCATAAAGGTTCAAGCAATTTATTTACTAAAATAAACCACGGCTTTAATTATTATACCGAAGGTGTTACTGGTTTTATTGGTGTAAAAGATGTAGTTCAAATCATGCAAAAACTAATGCAAAGTACTATTAAAAATGAACGTTTTATTTTGGTTGCCGAAAATTTATCTTTTCAAGATATATTCAACCTAATTGCAGATTCCTTAAACAAAAAAAGGCCAAAAATTAAAGTTACAAGTTTCTTAAGTGAGTTGATTTGGAGATTAGATTGGGTAAAAAGTACGGTAACAAGTAAAACATCTTTAATGACTAAAAATTCAGCAAAATCATCCCAATCTAAATACTATTTTTCTTCAAAAAAAATTGAATCCACTTTACAATACAAGTTCGAAACAATAGATAAAGTCATCCAGAACATTGGTCAAAATTTTAGCAAATAACCTTATCTTTTTATTTTACTTTTATCAAAATTTTTAAGCTTTTTAAGTGGAGCTCTTATACCGCTTGAATCTAAATTTTTCTCAATAAGAGAATCTCTTTCTTTTTCGTATTTATCTAATATGTTTTTTAATCTTAGCTCTACCTCTTCAAAAATATCTTCATACTCACTTACATTTGCAATATAATAGGTGTTACTTGTCGCAAATTGGGTACTATCTATTTTATATTTTTCATAGATAAGCGACATATAATTTTTATTTTTTTCTAAATTATTATCTTTAATTCCCTGCGTTGCATTTGCCATGTGCATATCATATAACAAATCAATCATTTGATCTTTAGAAATTAAATTTTTAGGTTTTTTATAATTCACTTTACTTTCACAAGCCATGAAAAACAAAACAAAAATGATATATATAATTTTTCTCATTATCTATTAAAAACTAATCTTTTACCTTTAATATTATCATTAAAAGTACCTTGATTATACATTAAATTACCATTTACAAAAGTATGCGTAATTGTACTGTGAAACTTAGTTCCTTCAAAAGGAGACCAACCACATTTATACAAAATATTTTCTTTGTTAACAATCTGATTTTCATTAACATCAACCAAAACCAAATCTGCAAAATAACCCTTTTTAATAAAGCCTCTTTTTTCAATTCTAAATAAAATTGCGGGATTATGACACATTTTTTCTACTACTTTTACCAAACTAATTTTACTTTCTTTAACGGCTTCAAACATAGCCAAAAGTGCATGTTGTACTAAAGGACCACCACTAGGAGCTTTTGTATAAACCTGTTGTTTTTCGGCTAAAGTATGAGGTGCGTGATCGGTTGCGATAACATCTAACCTATCATCTAATAATGCTTTCCACAAGCCTTCTTTGTCTTTTTTTGTTTTTACTGCCGGATTCCATTTTATCAGTGTTCCTTTTTCATCATAATCACTATCGTCAAACCAAAGATGATGTACACAAACTTCGGCTGTAATTTTCTTTTCCTCAAGGGGAGTTTTATTCGTAAATAAATTGGTTTCCTTTGCTGTAGAAACATGAAAAACATGTAGCCTTGCACCTGTTTTTTTTGCTAGTGCGATAGCTTTTGATGAAGAAATATAACAAGCTTCTTCACTTCTAATCACTGGGTGCAATTTTATGGGAATATCGTCACCATAAATACTTTTTTGCTTGTCTAAATTATTTTTTATAGTTGTCTCGTCCTCACAATGAACGGCGATTAGAATATTTGTTGAAGAAAATATTTTTTCTAAAACTTCTTCATCATCTACTAACATATTACCTGTAGATGAACCTAAAAACAACTTAATTGCGGCAACATTTTTAGAATCTGTTTTCAAAAGTTCTTCTAAATTATCATTGGTTCCGCCAAACATAAAAGAGTAGTTAGCATACGAAGTTTTAGCTGCAATTTTAAATTTATCTTCTAATAAAACTTGGGTCGTTGCTTGTGGATTTGTATTTGGCATTTCAATAAATGAAGTAATACCACCAGCAACTGCAGCACGAGATTCTGTTTCAATATTTGCTTTATGTGTTAACCCTGGCTCACGAAAATGTACTTGATCATCAATTACACCTGGAATTAAATATTTATTTTGAGCATCAATAATTAAAGTATTTGAAGGGTAATTATCAATATTCTTATTGATATCAATAATAAAATTTCCGTCAATTAAAACATCTAGGTTTTCAACCTTTCCTTCGTTTACTACTTGCGCATTTTTGATTAGTGTGGACTTCATCTCTATATTTTCTTTTTTAAAAACCGTCTATTTTTTTCTTATTTAGGTAAGCCATTAAAACGCATTTTAATGATTCCAAAAACTGCTTCGGTAATTATTGTCTTACTCATTTTTGATTCACCCAAAGTTCTATCTGTAAAAATTACTGAAACCTCTTGAATATTAAAATTGTGTTTCCAAGCTTTGAATTTCATTTCAATTTGAAAAGCATATCCTACAAATTTAATTTTATTTAATTTAATTCTTTCTAACACTTTACGACTATAGCAAACAAAGCCAGCAGTAGTATCGTGGTAAGGCATTCCGGTTACAAATTGTACATATTTTGAAGCAAAATAAGAAAGTAAAACTCTTTTCATTGGCCAGTTTACTACATTTACACCTTGTGAATACCTTGAGCCAATAGATACATCGGCTCCATTTTTTACACATGCCTCATATAGTCTTATCAAATCTTTAGGGTTGTGCGAAAAATCTGCATCCATTTCAATGATATAATCATATTTTTTTTCAATAGCCCATTTAAAGCCATCAATATATGCAGCTCCTAAACCTGTTTTTTCTTTTCTAATTTTTAAAAATAAACTTTTAGGGTACTCTTTTTGAAGTATTTTAACAATATTTGAAGTGCCATCTGGTGAACTATCATCAACAACCAAAATATCAAATGATTTTTTTTGAGAAAATGTTGCTCTTATAATATTTTCAATATTTTCCTTCTCATTATAGGTAGGAATGATAACCAGAGTGTCTTGCATATTTATTTTTTTACTTCTGCAAAGATAAAATAATTTATTGCTAATTTTGTGTTAAGAATAATTCAATATGACTATATCAAAAAAACCTAAATACCTATTTGCTTTTTTTCTCATTTTCTTTTTCATTATAAATCTGATACAAAGTTATTATACTCGATTATTAGAAGATGAAGCTTATTATTGGGTGTGGGCAAAAAACTTAGCTTTTGGCTATTTTGACCACCCTCCTTTGGTTGCTCTTTGGGTAAAAATTAGTAGCTTCTTTTTTGAAGGAGAATTAGGCGTTCGTTTTTTTTCAAGTATCAGTTTTTCACTAATGCTAATTATTATTTGGAAAATTATTGATACGCCTAAAAAACAAAACTTTGTTTGGTTATACTTTTTATTGGTTACTTCAATGGCTTTGCTTAACGTTTACGGATTTATAACAACACCTGATACGCCTCTATTATTATTTGTAGCCCTCTTTTTATATGCTTACAAACTATTTTTAAAGAACGAAAATGGTTTTAGTATTGTGCTTTTAGCTTTTTCTATGGCTGCTATGTTATACAGTAAGTATCATGGTATTGTAGTTATCTTTTTTATTGTTTTATCAAACCTTTCTTTATTAAAAAATAAAAAGTTTTGGCTTGCCGCAATATTTGGATTTGTTTTATTCACCCCACATTTATATTGGCAATATATAAATGATTTTCCTTCGATTAGATATCATTTGTTAGAGCGGGGTAAGACATCAAGCTATAGAATAACTGACAGTTTTATGCATATTGTAAATCAAATAGCAATTGTTGGTATAACTTTTCCGGTTATTTATCAAGCATTTTTTAAGAAAAAAATTGTTTCA
The DNA here is from genome assembly GCA_030626795.1 of Flavobacteriaceae bacterium. Taxonomy (GTDB): domain Bacteria; phylum Bacteroidota; class Bacteroidia; order Flavobacteriales; family Flavobacteriaceae; genus Lutimonas. Next base: position 11,613 of record DAOUTI010000020.1, on the reverse strand, counting down.
AAATTTGATAAATCATTACAATACCTTGTTTATGGATTTATCATTTTTTTCTTTATTGCTTCTTTTTCAAAAAGACCACAAGCGCAATGGACAGGTGTTATTTTAATACCTTTAATTATTTTAACTTTTGGTTATTTTGTGCAACATAAAAAAGCGAGGAAATGGTTAATTATTTTAGGCTCCATTCAATTTATTTTTATACTTGTTGCACGGTTATTTTTAGCTAGTGAAAACATTTCTCCAATACAATTAGAACCACACATTGCTCAAACTTGGATTCGTACTTTGAAAAATAAAACAGAAAGTAAACCTATTGTTTTTGTAAACTCCTACCGAAATGCATCTATTTATAATTTTTATACAGGTATAAAAACACATTCTTATAATTCTTTAAAAGGTCGAAAAAGTCAATTTGATTTGTTAAATACTGAAGATAAAATCCAAAATAAAAATATAGTGGCTATAGGAAGTAAAATTGAAGGCTACCCTATTTTTACTAAAAATAAAAAATTACATTACGCAATTGATATTAATAATTATCAAACATTTCAAAAAGTGAAGTGTATTATTCCTGAAAAGGAGATATATTTAAAACCTAATGAAGAAAAAATAATAAAATTTGAATTTATAAATACTTATGATAATAAAGTAAATTTTGAAAACGCATACTTTATAGGTGTTTTTCAAGGAGAGAATAATAAAACTTTAGAAAAAATTCCTTTATCTATTAAAGGATTAAAACCTTTAATAAGTAGAGGAAAGATTATTTTAGAAGCAAAATTTTTAGTTCCTGAATTGCAGTTTGATAAAAATACAACTTTTAGAATCGCAATACAATTCTATAATTTATTTGAAGGGTATCAAGGAAATAAAGTTAAGGTGGGTTCTAAAAAGTAAAAAAGTAAATTAAATGTTTGAAGGATTAGAAAGAATAACTTTTTCAAAAGATTGGATTACTATCATTTTATTGGTCGTTTTAATATTAATTACTTTAGTTAAAAGTAATTTTAATGTTCGATTTACAAAACTATTTTCTCTAATATACTCTGACAAATATTATACTGATTATTTAAAAACCAACCCTTTATTATTCAATAAATTCCATTTTATTTTCTTTTTTGTTATAATTTTTAACATTTCACTACTAATTTTTAACAGTTTTGTGGCGTTTAAACCATCAGAAATCGATTATGATTTTATTTTCTTTCTGCAAATAAGTTTAATCACTTTATTATACTTTCTTATGCGCTATTTTTTAGGCTATATTATTGCATTTTTTTTTGATATAAATGACAAACAAAAATACATTACATTTTTGAAAATCAGTAACTTATATTTAATATCCGTTTTATTATATCCCTTGCTTATTTTAGTAAATTATAGTGTGGGTTTGTTTCATAAGTTTTTAATAACTTTCAGTGTAGTCACTATCATTATATTGTTCTTTTTACGTTACTTTACTCTGGTTAAAAAAGAGAAAATAAACTTTAACAGTTTGTTTTATTTATTTTTGTACCTTTGCGCCCTTGAAATAGCGCCTTTTATAGTTATTTATAAAACGTTTGTTGACTAAACAAAAAATTATATGAAAGTAAAAACTATACTCGTATCACAACCAGCTCCAAAAGCTGAACAGTCTCCCTATTTTGATTTAATGGATAAGCAAAAAGTGAAAATTGATTTTAGATCATTTATTCATGTTGAAGGAGAATCTGCGAGAGATGTACGTAACCAAAAAATTGATTTCTTAAATTTTACTGCAGTAATTTTTACAAGTAGAAATGCTGTTGATAATTATTTTAGATTGGCCGAAGAAATGCGTATTTCTATACCTGATAGCATGAAATACTTTTGCTTATCAGAAGCAGTAGCATTTTATTTACAAAAATACGTGGTTTATAGAAAACGTAAAATTTATGTTGGAACAAGAACTTTTGATGAATTATTGCCTTTAATTAAAAAGCATAAATCTGAAAAATATTTATTGCCTTGCTCTGATAAAGTAAAGCCTTCCATGCTTTTAAAATTAAAAAATTTAGATATTGAATGGGAAAGAGTAATTTTATTTAAAACAGTTGTGAGTGACCTTTCGGATTTAGAAAGTGTTTTTTATGATGTTTTGGTCTTTTTTAGTCCAAGTGGAATAAAATCATTATTTGAAAATTTTCCAGGATTTATACAAAATGATACTCGTATTGCTGTTTTTGGTAATACAACAGTTAAAGCTGCTGAAGATGCTGGTTTAAAAATTGATATCGCAGCTCCTTCTAAAGAAACTCCATCTATGACTATGGCTTTAGAAAAATATATTAAAGAAGTGAATAAATAATAGCTTAATTTATAAGCTATAATAATTAATAAAAAAATGCTCACTTTATAAAGTGAGCATTTTTTATATAAAGAAAAGTTGATTTAAGCATCTTTTATAAATGCTATAATTTTAGTTTCTAATTCTTCAGCTAATTCGGGGTTGTCAGCAATTAATGCTTTAACAGCATCTCTTCCTTGTCCTAATTTGGTGTCGCCATAACTAAACCAAGAACCACTTTTTTTAATAATTCCAAATTCAACTCCAAAATCTAATATTTCACCCACTTTTGAAATTCCTTCTCCATACATAATATCAAACTCGGTAATTTTAAATGGTGGAGCAACTTTGTTTTTAACCACTTTAACTTTGGTACGGTTTCCAAGAACATTATCTCCATCTTTAATTTGTGTACGTCTACGGATATCTAACCTTACCGATGCATAAAATTTTAATGCATTACCACCAGTAGTAGTTTCGGGGTTGCCAAACATAACACCAATTTTTTCACGTAACTGATTGATAAATATAACTGTACAATTTGTTTTACTAATGGTTCCGGTTAGTTTACGTAAAGCTTGACTCATTAAACGAGCATGTAATCCCATTTTTGAATCACCCATTTCTCCTTCAATTTCACTTTTAGGAGTTAGTGCTGCAACAGAATCAATAACAATAATATCAATAGCTCCTGAGCTAATCAAATGATCCGTAATTTCTAGAGCTTGCTCGCCATAATCAGGTTGTGAAATAATTAAATTGTCAATATCAACTCCTAAATTTTCTGCATAAAAACGATCAAAAGCATGTTCTGCATCAATAAAAGCTGCAATCCCTCCTGCTTTTTGCGCTTCGGCTATAGCATGAATTGCTAAGGTAGTTTTACCTGATGATTCGGGTCCATAAATTTCAATAACTCTACCTCGTGGATAACCACCAACACCTAAAGCTAAATCTAAACCTAATGAACCTGATGAAATTGCTTCTATATCTTGTGCGGCAACATCTCCCATTTTCATTACGGCTCCTTTACCATATGTTTTATCTAATTTATCTAAGGTAAGTTGTAATGCTTTTAATTTTGCTGCTTTTTCTTTATCTTCTGCCATAATAGTGCTTCTATTTTTATTGTTTTTATCCTAATAATTATCGGAAAGCTAAAGTATGAAAATTTAGGCGTATATATTTTGGTAAAAAAATATTTAATTAACATTACCATATTTAATCCATTATTTTTTTACCATATAAATATGCGGAATACCATCTTCTATATAACCATCTCCTTCCTTAACAAAGCCTAGTGATTCATAAAAATTTTTAAGATAGGTTTGTGCTCCAATTTTTATTTCGCTGGTTTTAAATATTTTTTTTATTTGACTTATAGATTTAACCATTAATTTGTATCCTAAACCATCTTTTCTAAAATCTGGATGTACCACTACTCTACCAATAGCAGCTTTATTATAATAATCCCCTGGTTTAAAAATACGGGTATAAGCTAAAATTTGATTTGGTTTTTCTTCCGTGTAAGCAAAAAAATGATATGCATATTTGTCTTTTCCATCCAATTCTGGATAAGGACAATTTTGTTCTACAACAAAAACATCAATTCGTAACTGTAAAATATTATGAAACTCATCTACAGTAAGTTCCTTGTATTTTTTTAACTTCCATTGCATAAATATCTTTTATAAAGTTTGATAGTTGAAAAGTTAACTTTATAACCATATTACTTTACAACTTTAAAAACTATTTTCAATCTTGTATTATAAATTCTTTATGATCATCTCTATCAAATTCAGGTTGTAAATTAGAGTGATTGATTTGAAATTTTTCTAATAGTATTTTTTCAACTTGATTACAAATTTTATCAAATTCTGATAATTTAATATCTTTATTAAATTCTATATGTGCTTCAAAATGAACATTGTGGTCATTTAATTGCCAAATATGAACATGATGGATGTTTTTAATTGCATCAATATTTATAATTTCTTTTTGAATATTTTCAATATCTAAATGTTTTGGAGCGAAAAGCATTAAAATTTTTAATGAGTCTATAAAAATTTCCCAACTCATATATAATAAGTAAATTGATATTAATATGGTAAGTAAAGCATCAATCCAAAATATTTGGTAATATTTCATTAATAAACCACCTATTAAAACTGCTACGGAGGTTAATAAATCGGTTATTAAATGTAAATAAGCCGATTTCATATTTAAATTATGATTGGCATCATTTTTAAGTAATAATACACTTAAACCATTTCCAGCAATTGCAACTAAGGCTAACCAAATAACTAAATTACTTTCTATTTCTTGAGGGTTATTAAATCGTTTAATTGCTTCAAAAGCTAAAAAAACAGCAATAATTATTAAAGTTGCTGAGTTAAAAAAAGCGGCAATAATTTCAGCTCTTTTATACCCAAAAGTTTGATGTAAAGTTTGCTTCTTTTTATTGGTTAATAAATTAGCTACATAACTAATTATTAATGAAATAACATCTGATAAATTATGAACAGCATCTGAAATTAAAGCTAAACTTCCCGAAATTAAGCCTCCAATTACTTGTGCTGTTGTAATAATGATATTTAAAACAATTGTAAATAAAAGTTTTTTACCTGATAAGGTTGGATGTGAATGATTATGACTCATTATTAATTTAACAATTTTCTGTAGGAATTTTATTTACTCTATTTTGATGTCTACCTCCTTCAAAATCTGTATTTAAAAAAATATTTACAAATTCTAAAGCTTCTTCTAAAGAAACATAGCGTGCAGGTATACTTAAAATATTAGCATCATTATGTTGACGTGCTAAAGCTACCAATTCGTTATTCCAACATAAAGCAGCTCTAATTTTTTTATGGTGGTTTGCTGTCATTGCAGCACCGTTACCACTCCCACAAATAATAATACCAAAATCTGCTTTACCATTTTCTATTGCTTCTGCTACAGGGTGAATAACATCAGGATAATCCATACTTTCTTCATTATCAGTACCAAAATTTAAAACTTCAATCCCTTTATTTTTTAGAGTTTCAACTATTTTAAATTTATAAGTTGTACCAGCATGATCATTACCAATTGCTATTTTCATTTGATTATTATTTTAAATTTTAACAAAATTACCAATTTGAACTTTATAAACACAATTTTAAAGAGATGTTAATAGTATTTTATAAAAATTTAATAATTAGGAGGTTATAAAATATATAAATTGTGAATAAAAAAAGACTAAAATATTAAAACTATTTTTTGATAATTAAAATATCTTTACAATAGATAATATTAATTCAATTTTACAAATATTTTTATAGTTTTTTAACACCAATTTATTAACAGTATTTTATAGTTTTATAATAAATTACTAAAACAAAGTTATAAACAAAATACGGTTAATTAGGATATTAACAGGTTAGGTATAAGTATAAAAATAGTTTTGATTTATAAGTGTTTAGTGTTTTTTTAATTGTTAATAGTTTTTTATAAATCAAAAATCAAAATTTTTTAATATTTATTTATACTACATATTAACAGACTATATATATCATCATTTGTTTTTTAAAATTTTAAATAAAAATAATATATATATAATAGATGTTGATAAGATTTTAAAAAACACCGAAATAGTTTTTTGAAGAATATTATTTATAAACTATAGTTAGTGTTCAAGTTTACACTAACTTCTACCACTTGATTACATTCTACCTTATTAAAGGTAGAATCAATACTTATTTTAGCTATATAAAGTCCTAAAATAAATATAGAAATACAAAGTAATAATATTTTATAAATGGTTTTCACTTTATTAAATTTAAACATAATAACTTAAAATAGATGATATTATATAAATAAAGACGAGAGTTTTTACAATATGTTACAAAAATGTTAAATTTTAACATTTGGTACTACGAATTGGATGGCATTTTTAATTATACTTATTTCTAAACTACCTTGACCTAATAATTCACCGTCAGCTTGAATGTATGGTAACGGTTTTTGGAGTACTTTAATTTTTATTGATTCTTCTTGGATATTTTCTACTTCTTTTAAATGAATTATTTTACCATTGTATAATTTTTTTATATGGATTAATACTTTTTTTAAGGTAATATTTTTTATTAAAGTTATATCAAATAAACCATTTTTATGATTTTTATAATCTGTAAGTTGCATACCACCACCTGAGTATTTGCATAATCCAACAGAAATCATAAAAATTTTAGATTCTATTTTAGTATTTCCTATATATACAATTAAATTACTTTTTTTATAAGTAAAAAAGCTAGTTAAACCTCCTAATAAATATGCTATAGATCCAAGTTTTTTATAAGTAGAAATTCTTTTTACAATAAAACCATCAAAACCAATTCCGGCAAGATTATTAAAATAAGTAATATTATTATTATTATTAAAAATTTTAATTTTCCCAATATCTTGATAAATAGTATTTTCTTTTTTAATTAACGAGATTGCTTGTTCAATTTTATTAGGAATTTGATATGTTTTTACCCAATCATTTCCGGTTCCAACCGGAATTACTGCAACTTTTATTAGATTAGTTTGAATTATATTTTGTTGCATTATTCCATTTACAATATGATGTAAAGTACCATCTCCACCAACACTAATAAATTTTGTAAAACCTTCTTTTATAGCTTGTTTAACTAATATTTTTTCATGATGAGTATATTCAGTAAGGATAATAGTAACTGTTATTTTATATTTTTTGAAATGCTTTTTAATTAAGTTTAATTTTTTTAAACTTTTACCATTTCCAGAAGTTGGATTAACAATTGTAAACCAATTATTATACATTGTAATTTTTTTTACAAAATACAATTTGTTTTAATAATAATTAATTGAACTAATATTTGATTATTATAAGTACTTTTAACCTTATAATTAAAATATAATGTCAAGAAACAAAAAAAAAATTTATAAAAAAAAGGAAAATATTATAAAAAATTTAAGTAATGATATTTTACAAATTTTTAATAAAAATTCAACTAAAATTTTAAATTACAAGCAAATAGCAAGTAAATTAAATATTGATGATGCGAAAGGAAGAAATCAAATAATTCAGAAATTAGCTGCTTTAAAAGCACAAGATCGTATTGAAGAAACAGAAATAGGAAAGTATATTATTAAAGCACAAAGTCATTATTTTGAAGGTATTGTAGATATCACTTCACGTGGAAATGCTTACGTAATTTGTGAAGACTTAGAGCATGATATTTACATTCCATCTAGAAACTTAAACCATGCATTACATAAAGATTTAGTAAAAGTTTATGTGTATAACCGGAAGAAAAATAAAAAACAAGAAGGTGATATTGTAGAAATTTTAAAGCGATCAAAAACTGAATTTGTAGGCGTTTTACAATTAAATAAAAAATTTGGTTTTGTAATACCAGATGATCCAAAAATGTATAGTGATATATTTATTTCTGAAAATAAATTAAATAATGCGAATGATGGGGATAAAGTTTTAGCAAATATTACCAATTGGCCTAGTAATTCTAAAAACCCATTTGGAGAAATTACAGTAGTTTTAGGTAGACCAGGTGATCATAATACCGAAATTCATTCTATACTTTTAGAATATGGTTTACCTTATAAGTTTCCTACAGAAGTTGAAAATTATGCATCAAAAATTTCTATAGAAATTTCCGATAAAGAAATAGCTAAAAGAAGAGATATGCGTAAAGATTTAACTTTTACCATAGACCCTAAAGATGCAAAAGATTTTGATGATGCTTTATCTTTTACACCATTAAAAAATGGGAATTATGAAATTGGAATTCATATTGCAGATGTTTCACATTATGTACAAGAAAATACAATTTTAGAAGATGAAGCTTATCAAAGAGCAACTTCAGTTTATTTGGTAGATAGGGTAGTACCCATGTTACCCGAAATTCTATCGAATAATGTTTGTTCTTTACGACCCAATGAAGAAAAACTGACTTTTTCGGTGGTATTTGAAATTGATGAAAAAGCACATGTTATTAACCAATGGTTTGGAAGAACTGTAATTTATTCTGATAAAAGATTTGCTTATGAAGATGCACAAGAGATTATTGAAAATCCAACAAAAAACCCGGATAATAAAATAAATCAGGCCATTTTAAAATTAGATGAGTTAGCTAAAATAATTCGAAAAAAAAGAATGAAACAAGGCGCTTTATCTTTCGATAAAACTGAAGTTAAGTTTCATTTAGATGAGAATTTTAATCCAACAGGAGTTTATGTAAAAGAATCAAAAGATGCTAATAAATTGATTGAAGAATTTATGTTACTTGCCAACAGAAAAGTAGCTGAATTTATTGGTAAAAAGAAAGAAAATAACAAACCAAAAACTTTTGTTTATCGTATTCATGACGAACCAAATATTGATAAACTTGCAGCATTACAAGGTATTATATCAAAATTTGGATATAAAATTAGCACAGAAACTAAAAAAGACACTACAGCTTCATTAAATAAATTATTAGCCGATGTACATGGTAAAGCAGAATCAAATATGATTGAAACTTTAACTATACGGTCTATGAGTAAAGCAATTTATACAACTAATAATATAGGTCACTATGGTTTAGCTTTTGATTACTACACGCATTTTACATCGCCTATTCGCCGTTATCCGGATGTGATGGTACATAGATTACTTCAACATTATTTGGATGGTGGTAAGTCGCCTAAAGTAGAAATTTATGAAGAAAAATGTAAACATGCTTCAGAAAGAGAATTTATGGCAAGTAAGGCGGAAAGAAATTCGATCAAATATATGCAAGTAAAATATATGCAAGACCATAAAGATCAAGAATTTAAAGGAGTTATTTCGGGAGTTACGGAATGGGGTATATATGTTGAAATTATTGAAAATAAATGCGAAGGTATGGTTAGAACGAAAGATATTAGAAGTGATTATTATATCTTTGACGAAAAACAATATGCATTGATTGGTCAAGAAACTAAAAAGGTATATCAATTGGGTGATGAAGTTACAGTATCGGTTAAAAATACCGATTTAGAACGTAAGCGTTTAGATTTTAATTTAATAGAATAATTTATAAAAATAAACAATGAAAAAAGTATTAATAGTTTTAATTTTTATTTCAAACTTGATATTTAGCCAAGATAAGGTTAATAAAAATTTAGGTGATTTTAATGTATTAAAAACCTATAGAGGTTTACACATTAAATTGGTAAAATCAAAAGATAACAAAATTGTAATTGAAGGAGAAAAAGCAGAAGAAGTAATTGTAAAAAATACCAATGGAGTTTTAAAAATTACCATGACAGTTTTGGAAACTTTTGCGGCCGATCAAGCTAGAGTTACTATTTTTTTTAATAATAATATTGATGTTATTGATGTAAATGAAGGATCTTTTGTAACATCAAACGAAACATTTAAACAAGAAAAAATTGAATTAAAATCTCAAGAAGCCGGTAAAATAGAATTAGAATTAAAAACAAACTATTTGGATGTTAAAGTAGTTTCAGGTGGTGAAATTATATTAAAAGGCTCTTCTAAAAATCAAAATGTAAAAACAAATACAGGTGGTTTTTATAAAGCAAAAGAATTAAAAACTGAATATTCAAATATTACAGCTTCAACTGGTGCTACTGCAACAGTAAATGCTTCAAAAATGGTAGATGCTAATGCAAATTTAGGAGCTACCATTACAGTTAAAGGTGAACCTGAAGAAATTATAAAGAAAGAATCTTTAGGAGGATATGTAAGAAATTAAAAATTTAAGATTAAAAATTTAAGATTTAGAATTAATGTATTAAATTTGCTTAAAATTAGAACACAATGATTTTACAAACAATATTTTTAGGTTTCGTTGGTCCATGGCAATGGATTATTATCGGTTTAGCTATTCTTTTACTTTTTGGAGGTAAAAAATTACCCGAATTAATGAAGGGTTTAGGTACCGGAATTAAAGAATTTAAGAACGCAACAACAGAAGAGGAAGAAGATTCTAAAGACTCGGATAAAACTAATAAAGAAGATAAAAAATAATTTTTATTAGTATTTATAAAAATTAAAAAACCTCAATTAACTTAAGTTAATTGAGGTTTTTTTGAAATGTTATACCAGAAAAGGAAATATAAACTATTATTTTTTAGTTTTATTAGTTGCTTCATTAATTTTATTAGCAGCTAATAAAGAAGCAGTCATATCATTTAGCATACTACTTGCTGCCATAGGATTGTTAGGTAATAAAATTAAATTACTACTCGAATCTGCACCTATTGATTGTAAAGTATCATAATGTTGTGTAATAACAATTAAAGCTGAAGCTTCCTGTGGATTAATTCCTGCACTATTTAAGGTATCAACACTTTCTTCTAAACCACGAGCAATTTCTCTTCGTTGATCAGCTATACCTTTACCTTGTAGACGTTTACTTTCGGCTTCAGCCTTAGCGAGTTCAACAATTAAAATACGTTGTGCATCTCCCTCATGTTGTGCAGCAACCTTTTCACGCTCAGCTGCGTTGATTCTATTCATCGCTTCTTTCACATTTGCATCGGGGTCAATATCAGTAACCAAAGCTTTTACAATATCATATCCATAACTCAACATAGCTTCTTTTAATTCACGTTGAATAGCTTGTGCTATATCATCTTTTTTTTCAAAAACATCATCCAATATCATTTTAGGTACTTCAGCTCTTACCAAGTCAAATATATAGGCTGTTAACTGCTCATGAGGATTTTGTAATTTATAAAATGCATCATACACTTTATCACGCTTAATTTGATATTGTACAGATATTTTTAAATGAACAAAAACATCATCTTTTGTTTTTGTTTCAACTACAACATCTAATTGTTGAATTTTTAGACTCACTCGAGCAGCAATTCTATCAACAAAAGGAATTTTAAATTGTAATCCCGCATGGCGTGTACTAATATATTTACCAAATCTTTCGATAACAGTAGCAGTTTGTTGCTTTACTATAAAAGCTGCAGAAAAGATAATTAATACTGTAATAATTATAAAAGGAATAATTGTAATCATACTATTTATTTAAAGGGTTAATATTTAAAATTAATGTTATAAATTTAATCATTAATTTAGAAATAGATGAACAGAAAATAAATTATTATATTTAACCTTTTAAAATAATATTTATTTTTAATTTAACATACATGAAAAAATTTATAACTTATAGTATCATAACGATTATTATTGTTTTAACAGCCTATTTTTCTTTTATATATTTTGTAACTTATAGTGAAGGATATCGAGCAGGTCAGTTGGTTAAAATATCTAAAAAAGG
>DAOUTI010000201.1 GCA_030626795.1 Flavobacteriaceae bacterium | reverse complement strand
TAAAGAAGCTTATGAAAATAATTCTAAAAACTATTTTGCTTTGTTTCAATTGGCTTTGGTTAGTGATGATTATTATGAGGATAAGAAAATTGCTTTAAAATATTACAAAAAGTATGTAGAAAGATATGCATCAAAAGATAAAAAAATGTATGATTATGCAACCCGAAGAATTAAAGAACTCACGAAAGAGTTTTTTATGGATGGTATTAAAATAGAGTAATGAAACCTTTTATTACAAAATATTAACATTTTGCCTATACTTTTTTACAAACAACTAACTAATTCAAAAATATTTGTACTTTCACCTATTGTAAACCATTGCAATGTTTTTAAGGCTACTATTCGCAACATTTTTTATTCTGGTTTTTGCTTCCTGTGATTTTATATCGCCTAAAAATACATCACTCCAAAATTTAGTACTTCTAGATACCATAATTGATTATAATACAGTTGATGTTTACCCATTATTAACCGATTGTAATAACTGTGATACTAATGAAAAACAAAATCAATGTTTTGAAAATGAGCTAATTAAAAAATTAAATAAATCTTTGAAAGAAAATGAACTTAAAGTAAATCATAAATTAATAGATACGATTTATGTTGATATTTTAATAAATAATTTGGGAGAAATATCAGTTTCTAAAATTCATGATAATCAAGATATTATTCATGAAATACCAAAATTCGATAGTATTCTGCGTCAAAGTATTAATAATTTACCTAAAGCAATTCAGCCTTCATTAAAAAGAGGGATTCCTGTAAATACATTATTTAAATTACCCATTGTAGTTTCACTTAAAGAGTAAATATTTATTTTTTAAATGTTCTACCCTTCCATTTATATCCTTTTTTAAAAGAAAATAGCGCGGTAATCACAATAAAAAATGGATGTAAAACACTGCTTATTAGATACGTTTTTAAAGCCTTTTGCTGATTAAAAAATGTAGATGTTTTATAAAGTAATAAAAAATCGACATTGAATTTTATCAAAAAAAACAAACCAAAATGCTGCCAAGTAATTTTGTTTAACATGGCTAAGGTTATGAGCAGTATTAGGTAAGCATTTGTTAAAAAAACAATGACACCTACCATTTTACCAAAAGGTTTATTATAGGCTGAAGTTTTTGATGCCCAACGAATTCTTTGCTGGATCAATCTATTTAAATTATTCTCGGGTTTTGTTGTGACGATAACTTCATTAGATTTTAAATATTTCACCTTTTCAGGAAATTGATTTATCATTTTTTCTAGTAAAAATATATCATCACCACTCGCTATATTGTCATTTCCAATAAAACCATCGACTTTAAAAAAGGCAGATTTGCTATAGCAAAGATTTGCTCCGTTACATAAAAAGGGTTTATTGATGCCAAAACCACCGATGGTACTTCCTTGCAGACTTAAAAAATCGAGTGCTTGAAAATTATCTAAAAATTTATTTTCTGCTTGAAAAGTAACAGGAGAAACTATCATCTTTGGAGACTCATTTTGTATAAAATCATCCATAGTGTTTAACCATTTTTGAGGTAAATTACAATCGGCATCCGTAGTAATTATCCATTCATATTTTGAAGTTTGAATTCCGATGTCAATGGCATCTTTTTTAGGCGAATTTGTTTTTCTAATATTATCAATAACTTTCAAATCAATTCCTATCTGTTTTGATTTAAAATCGTTGATTATTTTTTTAAAGTTATCATTAGAGTTATCATTAATTAATAAGACTTCAAATTTAGATTTAGAATATTTTAATTGAGCTAAACTATGCAATAGGTTGGGTAGGTTTAATGCTTCATTTCTAAACGGAATTACAATAGAAAAGTTAGCTTTTGGAGGTTTATTTTGAGTTTGATAGATTTCTATTTTATCAAAACCTTTTACAAAAAACAAAATTAAAGCACAGTAAATTAGCGATATGATTACAGAAGTAAAAATCATAAACTAATTTTATTTTCATTTAAAATAAAATTTTCAGGTTTAAAAGTTAACACAAAATAACTCCCGATAACTGAGGGTATGGCAAAATTTAAAAGCCACATCAAACTTGTGATACTTAATATTATAATTTCATTAATTCCGTAAAGGTTAAAAAGAGAAACAGCAACACTACCTTTTATTAACCAATCAAAAATTACGAAACTTGGTGTTATGGATGAGATAAAATACATGGCAAAAATAATAGGCATTGCTGTGCTATAATTAATTTCTGTTCCGAAAATCATCAGTAAAAAATAAAATTGATGAGAAAAAACAAGATATCTAATAAAAGATAGTGTTAAATTTTTTGCATGGATTTTATTAGTAATAGATTTAAAATCAGTGAGAATTTTTAAACTGTATTTCACCCAATATTTTTTTAAAATAAGAACAATAATAAATAAGCTAATTGAAGCAAATACAATCCACTTTAGCGAATTATTTATAATTGGAATAGATAGGTTTTCTTCAAAAAGAAACAAACCAATGATTCCAAAAAATATGGTTGCAATCATTTGACTTAGATTGCCTATTAAGTTTAAAATCAACACGCTACGGCGTTCAAATTTCGGGTAATAAATTGCTTTTGCTCCATATTCACCAATTCGGTTAGGTGTTAATAATGAAGCAGTTAATGATGATAAGCTTTGTTTACTTGCTTCAAATAAAGTTATTGATTTAATAGTAGAAACTAGTATTTTCCACTTTGTTATTTCTAAAAGCCAATTCACTAAGGTGAATAAAATAAGGATTAATAGTACGGAATAGCTATTTAATATATTCTCTTGTAGTCTATTTAAAAATTGTGCATTTGTTAAAGTTTTATTATCAGCTATTTTGATGGTAATAAAGTAAAAAGCTGCACCAACAATAAGGAGTTTTATAAAGAATATGAATCCCGATTTATATTTATTGAAGATATTGTACATTTATACAAAGAAACAAAATTATATTTGCCAAAACAGGTGTAGGTTAAAAAGAAATGAAACGAGCAGGTTAAAATTTTTCTCACTCACGAAAAAGATTAATAGCGAACAGCATGTGACCTTAGTGAAACAATAAATATTAACACATGAAATTGCAAATAGAAAAAATTATTTTAGGAATTGATCCGGGAACAACCATTATGGGTTTTGGTTTAATTAAAGTGGTGAATAATAAAATGGAATTGTTGCAAATGGACGAATTGATTCTTAAAAAGTATAAAGATCATTACATGAAATTGAAATTGATTTTTGAAAGAACTTTACATATTATCGATACTTACAATCCTGATGAAATTGCTATTGAGGCTCCTTTTTTTGGCAAAAATGTGCAATCTATGTTAAAACTCGGGCGAGCACAAGGTGTGGCTATGGCAGCAGGTTTATCAAGAGAAGTAAGTATAACCGAATATTCGCCAAAAAAAATTAAAATGGCCATCACAGGAAACGGAAATGCCTCCAAGGAGCAAGTAGCCAAGATGTTGCAAGCCACTTTAAATTTAAAGGAGTTACCAAAAAATTTAGATGCTACAGACGGTTTAGCAGCTGCGGTTTGTCATTTTTATAACGCAGGAAAAATCACATCAGGTAAAAGTTACACCGGTTGGGATGCTTTTGTAAAGCAGAATGATCAGAGGATTGTTTAATTACACAATCAAATCACATTCATAGGTTTCGTATTTTTTTTCTATTGCAAGCTTCCTTAGTTTATGAAAGTATTTATGATCATCAGTTTCTTCCAAAATATCTTTGTCTTCTTTAGATTTCCAATATTCAACTAAAAAATATCTACTAGTATCAATTCTGTCTTTAAAAATATGAAAGTGGTCTAACCCAGCTGGTTTTGCTTCGTTAATTTCTTCAAATTTTTGTAATTCTACAAAGGTAATTTCTTCTCCTTCTTTTATTTTAAATGAAACAATGTGTACATACATAATCAAAATTTTTAAATTGATGTTTACGTATCAAATTTACAAGAAACTAAAGTGAAATAAAATGATATTTGTTACATATGGTGGTTTCTAAAAATTCATTCGCATCAAAATTTTTAGAGTTTTTCAGAGATAACTAAAATTTTTGAGGTACTATCGGGATAATACAATGAAATTTTAGGAAGTATATGGAAAACTACGGAAACCCTTAAGGGAACAAATATAACAAACAACCTGCTTCGTTATATTTTTTTTCAATAACTAAGCTATTCAAAAAAAATAATGCCTTGCATCTCATTTATTCTCTTTGTTTTTGAAAGAAAT
>DAOUTI010000230.1 GCA_030626795.1 Flavobacteriaceae bacterium | reverse complement strand
GATTGATTGCCTTTATTATTTTTAACTGTCAGGCTGATTGAAGTAATTTCATTTTTAGAATTATATTTTAATTTTTTGTATTTAAATACAACCCCTTTATTAGCATACTTATTTTTTAAAATATCAAACTGACTTTTTGTAAAATCCTTTGTAATCACTTCTACATCGTAATCAGATTGAATTTCAATTGTTTTTACCACTTTTTGTTGTGCAATTACTTTCGTATTAAAAGTAAATACAAATGCAATTAATATTGGAATTATTAATGCAAATTTAAAATGCATTGTACTGTTTGATCTGTTTTTTTGTAACATATTTATTCTTTTTTTAATTAATGAATTGTAAAAATTATTGGTTAATGCCATTTGATAATTAGGCGAAATTGTTTTTAATAATAAATGTTGGTATTTCTTTTTTTCTTGCGAAATATTTTGAGTCAACTCATCGGTAATAAATTCTAAATTTTTCTGTATTTCTTTATTGTATAGCCAAATAAAAGGATTAAACCAATTTAAAATAAGTGCCAAGTGAGACAATAGAGTATCTAGACTATGTAGTTGATTTACGTGAATTTTTTCGTGCGTAATAATTTGCTCTAACTCTGATTTTTTGAACGGTTTTGGATTATAAACAATGTAGTTAAAAAATGAAAAAGGAGCGTTATTTTTGTCAGTAACGATCATAAAAAACTTTCCTTTTTTTATTTTAGGCTGATTTTTAATATACCATAATAAAGAGATTAGCTGGGCTGAAAATCGCAATGTAAAAAATACAACACCAATAATATAAGTTAAAAAAATAATTTTTATCCAATCAAAAGTCGGACTTGAAATCATAGTTGATTCGTTAACAAAATTTACATTAGACAAATGGATTGGTTCAACAATTATATGTTTTGTTATTACAACTAATGGTATCGCTATTGCGGAAATAAATCCGATTAAAAAATAAACTCTAATCGATTTAAAAAAGGTTTCGTTTTGTAAAAATATTTTATAAAACAAGTAAAACAAACTCAGTATAGCGGTAGATTTTAGTAAATATTCCATATTCTGAGTTTTATTGTTTTTTATTATTTTCGATAATCGAAATAATTTCTTTTAATTCATCTACACTAATTTTTTCTTCCTTAGCAAAAAAGGAAACCATATTTTTATATGAGTTTTCAAAATAATTTTGAATGGTTTTTTGCATATATTTTTCTCTGTAATTCTCTTTGCTAACATTTGGTATATATTGATGCGTGTTACCAAAAGAAAGGTGTTTAACAAACCCTTTTTCTTCCATATTTCTAATAATAGTCGATATGGTATTATAATGCGGTTTAGGTTCAGGCAATTCGGCAACAACTTCCTTTACAAAAGCTTTTTTTAACTGCCATAAAACTCGCATAATTTCTTCTTCTTTATTGGTGAGTTTTTCCATAGGGTTTATTTGATTTTCAAAATTAAACTATTTTTATAGTTACATAACTACAAAAATAGTTTTTAACATAATTTTAATTTTTTTGCTTTTCTAACAAGTTTATGTATTGTGTAATTTATATTTGTAAAAAACCAAACATGGATTATATAATACTACTTTCTGGATTTGTTATTTTAATTTTAGGAGGTCACTGGTTGTTAAAAGCAGCAGTTGGTTTATCCTTAAGAATGAACATTTCTAAAATAGTTATAGGTATGACCGTAGTTTCTTTTGCTACATCTATGCCAGAGTTAATCGTAAGCTTAAATTCAGCATTAGAAGGTCATGCAGATTTAGCTTTGGGTAATGTTATTGGCTCAAATATTGCAAATTTAGGTTTGGTTTTAGGTATAGTAACTATTATTTCAACAATAAGTGTAGAGAAAAGTTTTTATAAAATAAATTGGCCAGTAATGATGCTGTCTTCAGTAATATTATATTTTTTTATTGCGTATGACGGAATTTTACAAAGGTATGAAGGTGTTATACTATTTTCACTATTGATTGTATTTTTGATTTATTTATTGAAGTTTCAAAAACCAGCAACTGTTGATGAAATGCCTGATGATGATGTAGAACTACCTTTATATTTAGCCTTAATTTATTTTGTTATTGGAGGAATAGGGCTCTGGGCAGGATCAGAATTATTAATAAAAGGTGCAGTAAATTTAGCAAGTGATTTTGGTGTAAGCGAACGAGTAATTGGAGTTACCATAATTTCAATAGGAACAAGTGTACCTGAGTTAGCAGCATCGATAATTGCTATAATAAAAAAAGAAAAAGCAATTTCTTTAGGTAATTTATTAGGGTCAAATGTTTTTAATATTTTAGCCGTATTGGGTATTACCTCTATGATAACACCATTAACAGTTCAGGATTCGGGTTTGTTAACCAATGATATTATTTGGATGTTGGTTTTTGCTTTGCTTGTTTTTCCTCTTGTTTTTGTGCCTGCTAGAATGAAACTATCATGGAAAGAGGGATTAATTCTCCTTGGCGGATATATTGTTTTTATAGCCTTAACCATATAAGGTTGCTATTTCATAAATTTTAAACCATATATTGATATACCTATAAAGATTAGGGTTATTTTTTATTTAAGTAATAAAAATTACAATTTTACCCTAAAAAAACAAGGGGTCATAGTGGTTTTATTTATAAAAAATTATATTTTTGTGACATCATATAAAATATATTAAAAAATGACTACTTTTCGATTTCAAGCTTTAAAAGAAACTTTAAACCGCAAGCCGGTTGAATTTAAAGAACCTGCAAAACATTCAGAATCTTTTGGTATCAATGTATTTAGCGAAAACTCTATGCGCCAGTATTTGACCAAAGAAGCATACAATGGAGTAATG
>DAOUTI010000098.1 GCA_030626795.1 Flavobacteriaceae bacterium | reverse complement strand
AATCTTGATAATTGGCAAGCTCAAGCAGCAATTGATGCCCTAAATAAAGTTTGTAATGATAAACATAAAGCTGCCGATGGCATTAGTAAAACTTGGAGCGAAGTTGCTTTAAATATTCAAATCAAAACAAAATTTGAATAATGAAAAAAGTAACGGGTATTGGAGGCATATTTTTTAAAAGGTAATACAACCAAGTAGTTATTGGTTTTAAGTTGTTGGCAAAACAACCCAACAACAATTAACTTTCAACAAACAACTATTTTTTTAAACTTTTCAAGCTTTCTTCTAACATGGCTATTTTAGCAATAGCATCGCTTTCTTTTTTTCGTTCGTTTGTAATTACTTGTTCAGGTGCATTATTCACAAAGCGTTCATTACTCAATTTTTTTTGCACAGATTTTAAAAAACCTTGATTATAATTCAACTCTTCAGTTAACTTTTTAAACTCAGCCTCAACATCAATATTTTCAGAAAAAGGGATAAAGAATTCATTCGATTTTACACGAAATGCAATAGCATTATCTAATTTATTATCCACCACATTGATTGTAGAAATATTACAAAGCTTTTTAATTATCGTATCAAAATCTTTATTTAAATGCTCTTTTTCAATAATAGAAAGTTCTAAAACTTCTTTAAAAGAAATATTTTTCTCCTTACGGATATTTCTAATTGCCGAAACTATTTCTTGGGTAATTTTGAAATCATTTAAAATACTTTCATCAAATTTGGATTGTTTTGGGTAATCAGAAATAATTAAAGCCTCATCTGTATTTCTTTCTCCAAAATATTGCCAAATTTCTTCAGTAATAAATGGCATAAAAGGGTGTAATACTTTGATGTTTTCTTCAAAAATTGCAATTACCGATTTTAATGTTTTTGCATCAATTGGTTTACCGTATTCTGGTTTAACCATTTCTAAAAACCAAGATGAAAAATCATCCCAAACCAATTTATAAATTGCCGTTAATGCATCTGACAAACGGTATTGTTCAAATTGTTTTTCAATAAACTGTAATGTTTTTTGAAATTTAGCTTGGTACCAAACAATCGCTATTTTAGCTGATTGTGGTTGCTCTATTTCACTAGATACCTCCCAACCTTTTACCAAACGAAATCCATTCCATATTTTATTGGAAAAATTACGCCCTTGTAACATCAAGCTTTCATCAAATAACAAATCATTACCTGCAGCCGAACTCATTAAAATACCTGCTCTAACACCATCTGCTCCATATTGCTCCATCAATTCAATTGGGTCGGGTGAATTACCAAGAGATTTTGACATTTTTCTTCGTTGCTTATCTCTTACAATTCCCGTAAGGTAAACATTATTAAAAGGCTTACGGCCATCAAATTCATAACCCGCAATGACCATACGTGCCACCCAAAAAAATAAAATATCTGGACCTGTTACCAAATCATTTGTTGGGTAATAATATTTAAAATCTTCATTTTCAGGATCATTTACACCGTTAAAAACGCTCATTGGCCACAACCAAGAAGAAAACCAAGTATCTAAAGCGTCTTCTTCCTGACGTAAATCAGCAAGAGTTAAATTATTATTTGATTTTTCTTTAGCTAATTCTAAAGCTTTTTCAATAGAGTCGGCAACTACAAAATCTTCATTCCCATTACCATAATAATAAGCAGGTATTCGGTGCCCCCATAACAATTGTCGAGAAATATTCCAATCGCGAATGTTTTCCATCCAGTGACGGTAAGTGTTTTCAAATTTGCTTGGCACTAATTTTACTTCTTTAGTTTCTAAAACAGCTTTGATGGCAGGTTTTACCAATTCTTCCATTTTTAAAAACCATTGCTCAGAAATTTTCGGCTCAATAACTGCTTTAGTTCTTTCCGAAGTTCCCACCTTATGCATGTGGTCTTCAGTTTTAACTAAAATTTCTTTTTCGGTTAATTCTTTAACAATTTCTTTTCTAACAACAAAACGATCTTTTCCTTCATAATGCAATCCGTAAGCATTTAGAGTTGCATCATCATTAAAAATATCAATCACTTCTAATTTGTGTTTTTCTCCAATAACTTTATCATTTGGGTCGTGAGCAGGAGTTATTTTTAAACTACCTGTACCAAACTCCATATCAACATATTCATCTTCTATAATAGGAATTACCCGATTTACCAGTGGTACAATAGCATTTAACCCTTTTAAATGTTTAAAACGATCATCATTTGGGTTTACACAAATAGCGGTATCACCTAAAATAGTTTCTGGCCGTGTAGTAGCAATTTGAATAAATTCATTAGAACCTTCAATTTTATATTTTAAATAATATAGTTTTCCTGGTTTTTCAACATAAATTACCTCTTCATCACTCAGGGTAGTTTTTGCTTCAGGGTCCCAGTTTACCATTCGATAGCCTTTGTAAATCAAGCCTTTGTTATACAAATCAATAAATACTTTGGTAACCGATTCGTTCAAATCATCATCCATAGTAAATTTGGTTCTTTCCCAATCACATGAAGCTCCTAATTTTTTTAGTTGCTCTAATATTAAGCCTCCATGTTTGTGTGTCCAATCCCATGCATGGGATAAAAATTCTTCACGAGATAAATCTGATTTGGCAATACCTTCTTCTTTTAATTTGGCAACAACTTTGGCTTCTGTAGCAATAGAAGCATGATCGGTTCCTGGCACCCAACAAGCATTAAAGCCTTGCATTCTTTTACGGCGAATTAAAACATCTTGAATGGTATTATTCAACATATGGCCCATATGCAAAACTCCTGTTACATTTGGCGGAGGAATTACTATGGTATATGGTTCTCTTTGATCTGGTGTTGAATGAAAATAATTGTTTTTCATCCAATAGTTATACCATTTCTCTTCAACCGTTGCAGCATTATATTTTGTTGGAATACTCATTTGATATTTTTTTGTAAAATAGGGTGTAAAATTACAATTTTAAAGCAATATATTCGTTTGATTTTTTACTATTTTAGTTTAAAAAGTATTATTTTTACATCAAAATCTAGATCATGAAAAAAACACTATTAATTTTATTTGTTGGGTTTTTATCTATTTCGATAAATGCACAATCAAAAGAAGAAATCAAAAAAGATTATACTGGACCAGTATTTGAATTTGAAAATGAAGTAATTGACTATGGAGAAATCGCTCAAAACTCAGATGGAAATCGTGTTTTTAAATTTAAAAATATTGGTAAATCTCCTATAATAATTACGCAAGTTAAAGGAAGTTGTGGTTGTACAGTACCTACTAAACCTGAAGAACCTATTATGCCTGGTGCAACTGGAGAAATAAATGTTAAATACGCTACCAATAGAATTGGTCCTTTTTCAAAAACCGTAACCATAACTTCTAATGCTTTTGAAACACAAAAGGTATTAAGAATTAAAGGAAGAGTTTTGGAAACAAAAAACGATGATTTGGAGAAAAAAAAGAGTATGGTCTCAGAAAAATAATTAATTTTTCTTTTATAAATAAAAAATTAAAGCCCTCTAAAAGGGCTTTTTTTATAGCATATTTTTAAGGTAAAACTCATATTTTAAGTGTTTACCCCCTCTATTAACTAATAGTTTTATTTTTTTGTTTTCTTTACCTGATAAAATTGAAATTATTTCTTGCATTTCTTTTTCGTAAGCCGGATTACCATTGATTTCTAAAATAATATCCCCCACTAAAAGTCCGGCAAATTTTGCAGGCGACTCTTCCCGTATATTAGATATTTCATAACTGGGTTTATAAGCCAAATTATAAGCATAAAATATTTCAGTAATATTACTATTTTTAGAATTTTCTATACTATTATTAGATAGTTTTGATCTTACTTCTTTTACTAACATTTTACTTCCATGTATTATTTCAACACCACTTTTGTTATATAAAAATGGGGCTTTATAAAATTTTATGTTTTTCTTTAAAGTAATTTTATTATTAGGGTAATCCAAAATTACATGAAACCGCTTTAGCATTTCAGCTCCAAATGTTCCGTTTCGATCTTTATTATTTTGAATTGCAGTAACGATTGAAATAGAATCTGGATAAGAAACCAAAATATTATTTAATTCAAAAGTCCCTAAACGAAATTTACCAACCATACTTCTTTTACCATAAATATCTCCATTTAAACCTCTACCTAAATAATCTTTAAAATACTTATTAGAAATAATAATTTTTGGGTGTGTGCTTTCAAAAAGCCAGAGTGCATCACCTCCTCCCGAATCAATTAGTAATTTTGCTTTATGTACTTCGCCTAGATAATTTTCAATGTGTACATCAATAAATGGTTTTTGGTTATAAAACTCTAATGGAAAAGTTTCACATTTTTTACAGTTCTTATAAATATAAGTATCCGCACTATAAAATGTGAGTTTTTTGGTTGAATAATTAATTTTAATAATAAAATCTTTTAGTAAATCACCACCAATTATACCGTGAACATCCATACCCATTTTTGTAGACAAATCGAACATGCTATCCATAATTAAAAAAACAGAATGACTATTATTAATAAGACCTCCTATTTGCAGTAAATTACCTTTTGATTTTAATGCATTGATTGGATCGCCGTCGCCTAAGCCTCTTAATTGTATTTTTTCAACATGATTTAATTGTAATGAATCTGAGAATTTTAAATTAAATAGAATCGTTTTTACAATTCCAGTATCTACCAAAAAAGATAGCTCTTTTCCATTTACATCTACCGAAATTACAATCAAATTATTGACTAAGGTAAAAGGTACAGTAACACTTTCTTTTTTGGTGTTAATTATCCGAAATTTACCTTGAGTAAATCCTGAAAAGGAAATAAAAAAAATAATTAAAAATAGACTTGTTTTCTTAATTTTCATAAAATTAATTAACGTAACATGAAGTTACTATTAATTAAATAGAAATAATAATTTTTAAGAAAACTTTAGCTTTTAGCAAAGTTATTTTCGATTTAATAAGGTGCTCATTTTTTGCAATGTAAATGGAATCATTTCTTTTGCAATTACATAACCAATAAAAATACTACGTGTTTTTTTATTGGCAAATAAAATAGTACTCAACAAACTTTCAGCAGTTTTTAAATAATTTTCAGAAGAAATAGATGCCAGCGGATTTTTAATTGCACTTTTTAACGAGTTTCCTTTAAATATCGAAGTAGAAATTCTTAAAAGAGGGTTATTCTTAAATGTAGCTTCCTGTTCTTTAATTTCAGATTTTAAGAATTGTTTAGCAACCAATAAATCTTCATACGTTTTAATTTGAATAGGTTCTTGATCAATCATAAATTACAAATCTTTTTCAATTAATTCATCTGCTGCTGCAAAAGCTGCTTTAACTATTTCGTCTTTAACTTTGGTGTCGACAATCTTTTTAACAAACACCATGTAAATAACTAAAGCTAAAATATATATTCCACCAACTGTTGCAAAACCTAAAGCATAACTATCAAACATTGATGCCAACCAAAAGGATAATGAGAAACTAAACATCATTAAAATAAACATACCTATTACCAAAAGCAAAAAGGAACTTATTAACCCAACTGCTAAATTTGACAAAACGCTAATTAGCTCTAATTTAACTAATTGAATTCTATTTTCAATGTATTTTTTTAATAAATCAAACATATAAAAATTTGTAGTTAAATACTTTCAGCCTTTTTGCTCATTTCTTTAGCTTCATTTTTAAGAGCATCCATTTTATCAACCAACTCCTTTTCTAAATCTTTAACTTTTGAAGCCACATGTGCATATTTTTCTTTAACCGATCCTTTTACATCGTAAAATTTTGATTTAAACTCCTTAATAGTATCACTATCTAAATGATTTATTTTTTCTGATAAATCATTTAATTTATTTTCTAAATCGCTTTTTAAATCACTTGCTTTATCAGCAATTTTTTCACGAGTTTCTTTTCCTGAGGCAGGTGCTACCATTAATCCTGCTACTGCTCCAGCAGCTGCACCTAATATAAGTCCGAGTAATAATTTTGAATCGCTAGACATAATTTTTAGTTTTGTGGGTTTAAATTTTTTTGGGTAATAAAGGTACTCATAAATTTGTTAAAAATTAAATTAATATTATGATATTCTTTCAATTGAAATATGGATAAAATTTTGCAATTTTGTAGTATCCTTATAAATATTTAAATCATGCCAAAAATATCACAAAAAGGGCAGGCAATGCCTGAATCACCCATAAGAAAATTAGTCCCTTTCGCAGAAGATGCAAAAAAACGAGGCAATAAAATATACCAACTAAACATTGGGCAACCAGATATTAAAACACCTCAGGTTGCTTTAGATGCAGTTAAAAATAACAATATTGAAGTTTTGGCTTATGCCCGTAGTGAGGGATCTGAAGCATATCGCAAAAAATTAGCTGCTTATTATCACAAAAACAACATCCACGTAAGTGCCAACGATATTATAGTAACTACAGGCGGATCAGAAGCTTTATCTTTTACTTTAGGTGCCATTACAGATGCTGGAGATGAGGTTATAATTCCTGAACCTTTTTATGCAAATTATAATGGGTTTTCAACAGCAAATAACACCAAAGTAATTCCGATTGTATCTTCTATTGATGATGGTTTTGCACTACCCGCCATAGAAGATTTTGAAAAATTAATAACTTCAAAAACAAGAGCAATTTTAATTTGCAATCCTGGTAATCCAACTGGTTATTTATACTCAAAAGAAGAAATCGAAAAACTAAAAGCCTTGGTTTTAAAATACGATTTATTTTTAATTGCCGATGAAGTTTATCGCGAATTTGTTTACGATGGCAACACGCATAACTCCGTAATGAGTTTAGATGGCTTAGAGCAAAATGCAATTATGATTGATTCCGTTTCAAAAAGATATAGCATGTGTGGTGCTCGAATTGGTTGTGTGGTTTCAAAAAATAAAGATTTTATTAAAACCATTTTAAAATTTGCTCAAGCTCGTTTGAGTTCGCCAACTTATGCCTTAATGGCTAGTGAGGCAGCTTTAGAAACTCCGCAAAGTTATTTTGATGAAGTAATTGTTGAGTATGTTGCCCGACGTGATATTTTAATTAGCGAGTTGAATAAAATTCCGAATTTAAAAGTTTCTACACCTAAAGGTGCTTTTTACTGTATTGTTGAATTGCCTGTGGCTGATGCCGATGATTTTGCACAATGGATGTTAGAAAAATTTGAAGATAATAACGAAACCATTATGGTTGCTCCAGCAAGTGGCTTTTATTCTACGCCAGGATCGGGTAAAAACCAAATTCGTATTGCTTACGTTTTAAATAAAGAAAGTTTGATTCGTTCGGTCGAATTGCTTAAACTTGCATTAGAGCAATATAACAGTTAATGTTTCAAAAAAATATATCATTAAAACCTTACAACACTTTCGGTATAGAAGCTTATGCCGAAAGTTTTGTTTCGGTTACTTCTCTTACACAACTCCAAAATATTATTTCTAAAAATAAAGAGGTTTTTATCCTTAGCGGAGGAAGCAATATTTTACTAACAAAAAATATTAGTAAACCAGTTGTTCATTTAAACTTAAAAGGTGTTGAGATTTTAGAATCTCCAAACCCAAATGAAGTATTTGTTAAAGCTCAAGCGGGTGAAAACTGGCATGAATTTGTGCTTTGGTGTATAGCAAATAATTTTGGCGGACTAGAAAATTTATCACTCATTCCGGGTAATGTAGGTACTTCGCCCATGCAAAATATTGGTGCTTATGGTGTTGAAATTAAAGATACATTCTACGAACTAGAAGCCCTTGAAATTACAACCGGAAAAATCAAAAACTTCAAAAAAGAAGATTGTAATTTTGGCTACAGAGAATCTGTTTTTAAAAATATTTTTAGAGGTAAATATATCATCATTAATGTTACTTTTCAGCTTACTAAAAACCAACACAAACTCAACACTTCTTATGGTGCCATTCAAACAGAATTGAAAAATAATGGTATTGCAAATCCAACAATTAAAAATGTTTCTAATGCTGTAATTGCTATTCGACAAAGTAAATTACCTAACCCGAAAGAAATTGGAAATAGCGGTAGCTTTTTTAAAAACCCTGTAATTTCTACAGAACATTTTAAAATTTTAAAAAAAGAATACCCTGAAATTCCGCACTATCCTATTACCAAAAAAACAGTAAAAGTACCTGCGGGTTGGTTGGTAGAACAATGTGGTTTCAAAGGCAAACGTTTTGGAGATGCAGGAGTACATAAAAATCAGGCTTTGGTATTGGTAAATTACGGCAATGCTACAGGAAAAGAAATTTTTGAATTGGCACAAAAAATATTACAAACTGTAAATAACACCTTTGACATTGATTTAGAAATTGAGGTTAATATGGTTTGATTTTTTTTGCAATACACACTAAATTTTATCATTTGATTAGAATAGAATTGAAAACTTTCTAAAGAAAATTAATACGCTAAAATCAACAACAATTAACGCTATCCGGTAAATAATACTTTTAAATATCTATATCTGAGTGGATATAACAAGTTGTGCTTAATTATGACGACAAATAAAAAATGAAACAAAAAGGTTGGAAAATAAAGGAAAAAGTTGTTGCTATTATTGAAAGTTATATTGATAAAGAAGCAAGAGTATCACACGATTTAAATTTGCCGGTAATTGGAAGTCCTTCTAACCGAAAAAGGCAATGTGATGTTGTAATTGTTCAGGGAAAAGAACCGAGAACCACTATGTCAATAATTGAAGTTCAAAAAAGAAAATCAAAACCGAACATTAATGATTTTAATGGCTGGTTAGAGAAAAAAGAAGAAGTAGGAGCCCAACATTTAATTTGTGTATCGGAGAAAGGATTTTCTAATTCAATTAAAGAGAAGGCTGACTTAGTTGGACCTAGCGTACGTTTGTTAACTCTAAAAGAATTAGAGCAAAAACATTGGCCGATTCCTCCTCCAACCTTTTTGACTGAATTTAAAAAAGTGCGTTATGATGAATTAAAAGGACTTAAAATCCATTACCATCATTTGGTCAGACAAGACCCTAAAAAAGACAAGACAAAGCAACCTAATCCACACGAGAAGTTTTTTAGAACACCTAAGGGTGATTTAATATCAACAACTGATTTTATGGATTATCAATTATTTTCTAAACCAGATAACATTGACCAATTACCCATCCAAAATAATATCCCATTAAAGGTTGATAATAAATGGAGTAATAATGATGGCCTTGACCATCTAACTGATTTTGGTGAATGGAAAAAGGTAAAGAGGCTTGAAATCTTCTTTGAACTTTCAATTTCTAAAGAAAAAATAAATTGGACAGCTTCTAACTATGAACAATTGGGATGGGGTGAATTAGGCTGGGTTTTAAGAGGGGAAAGTGATGATGCTGACATTATTATTCCTTTGAAAAAAGTAAAACTTGGTCAGTATGAAATGGGTACTCCAATTAATCTAAGTGATAGTGACGCATTTATTTCACTTGGAAATATGGGTTATAAAGTTTTGCCTTTTTCAGAAATAACTAAGCACAATAAACAGCCTCCAAACGGCTTGTAAAGCCCAGTTTGAAGCAAGTATTGAACTAAATTTCGGGTAGTTTATCACAAATTTCATCTATGGGTTTTCAATAGTATTTTTT
>DAOUTI010000036.1 GCA_030626795.1 Flavobacteriaceae bacterium | reverse complement strand
TTTTTGTTTCTCCATCTTTGTTTCTTGCCACGATTACTGCTAGTTCATTTTTAAACGGAATGAGATCTTCTGTAATGCAATCCACATCCGATAAAGAATTTATTTCTTCATTGGTTTTTATCACTTTTACACCTGTGCCGTCATAGCCAAATTGTGCTGTTTTCCATACAAAAGGAGTTTGAGCTACTTTTTTTAAATCTTTTAAAGAAGTAAATCGATGGTATTTGGAAGTTGGAATATTATTTGCTATAAAAAAATCTTTTTGTTTTCCTTTGTGTTGAATAATTTGCAAAACCGAAGGCTGAGGAAAAATAGTTAAACCTTCTTTTTCTAACTGTAAAAGTGCATCAATATTTACATGTTCAATTTCTATAGTAAGTAAATCCACCTTTTTACCAAAATTATAAACGGTTTGGTAATCCATTAAATCACCTTGATAAAATTCGTTGCAAATAGCAGCACAAGGCGCATTTTTAGCACCGTCTAAAATAACGGTATAAATATCAAATTTTTGAGTTTCGCTTAATAGCATTCTGCCCAATTGACCCCCACCAAGTACACCCAATTTAAAATTAGAAGAAAAATAGTTTTTCATTCTTTAAGTTTTGTAAAAATTTAAAAATTTGTTATGTGTAAAGTATTTCCATCTACCTCTGCTAGATATTGTTTTGCAGGATAATTTATACCATCTGTTAAAGGAGCTCCATCTAAAATACTAAATTTACTTTGGTCACAATCACAAATCATAAAAGGAAACTCTACCTTCATAGTTGA
Source organism: Flavobacteriaceae bacterium (assembly GCA_030626795.1). GTDB lineage: Bacteria > Bacteroidota > Bacteroidia > Flavobacteriales > Flavobacteriaceae > Lutimonas. The sequence continues at coordinate 17,049 of DAOUTI010000036.1, read as the reverse complement.
GCAAGGCTTCTCGTTGGGGTTTAAATGTGGTGCGGCTCTATCAAAGGCGATATAAAAATTAGTATTATAATGATAAATTATTAAGCCGCTAATTCCGCCATTAGCGTAAGCCCAGCCACCAACAATTTGTAAATCAATAAACTGAGGGTTGTTTAAGAAAATGGTTTCATTTACAGGAATATTTGGTAAAATAGTGTTTGGATCATCATTACTGTCAGAGCATGAAAAAGTTAAAAACAGTATTAATATTAAAGTTATTTTTTGCACAATTTTAATTTTTTTGCAAGGTACAAATAATTTAATTTTAAAATAATTTGTATCTTTGTATTCAGATCTCATTCCAAAATCTTGGAATTGAGATTTTTTGTATTTATATTATCAATAAAATGTAGTGAAATGAGTGATGTAGCATATTATACCGAAGAAGGATTAAAAAAATTAAGAGACGAATTAGAACAGTTAGAGCATGTAGAGCGCCCTAGGGTTACTATAGAAATTGCAGATGCCAGAGATAAAGGCGATTTAAGCGAAAATGCGGAGTATCATGCAGCTAAAGAAGAGCAGTCTTTATTAGAGTTTAAAATTGCTCAAATGAAAAATGAACTATCAAAAGCAAGATTGATTGATGAGTCGCTATTGGATACCTCAAAGGTTTTGGCATTATCTATAGTGAAAATTAAGAATATTGATAACGGAATGGAGTTTGAATATACTTTGGTTGCCGATGCAATATCGGATTTATCACAAGGTAATATATCTGTAAGTTCACCTATTGGTCATGGTTTATTAGGGTTAAAAGTTGGTGATATTGCTGAAATTGAAGTTCCTAATGGAATTATGAAATTTGAGATATTAAATATATCAAGGTAAAATCATTTAGTGAGCGCTTGACTTATTTTTAAGTTGAATTATTAATCAAACGCTCACTTCTTAAAATTTCCAAACTTTAAATTTAAAACAAGACATCATGAGCATCTTTACAAAAATTATTCAAGGTAAAATACCGAGTTATAAAGTTGCTGAAAATGATGATTTTTATGCTTTTTTAGATATCAATCCTAATGCAAAAGGGCATACTTTGGTAGTTCCAAAAAAGGAAGAAAATAAAATTTTTGACTTGGATGAAAAATCTTATTTAGGTTTGATGCAGTTTAGTTATAAAGTTGCTAAAGCAATTGAAAAAGCAGTACCATGTGAAAGAATAGGGATGACTGTTATTGGTTTAGAAGTACCACATGTACATGTACATTTAATTCCGTTACACTCTATGGCTGACGCTACTTTTGGTAAAAAAGAAAAGTTAAGTGATGATGAGTTTCAAGAAATTGCCAATGAAATTGCTAAAAATTTTAGCTAAAGAATTAAATTACGGTTGATTAATCGTCAATAGTTTTTAGCTCTATTTGGAAAGTTGTTCCTTTACCTATTTCAGAATTTTTGACAAAAATTCTGCCCTTACTATAATCCTCAATAATTCGTTTTGCTAGTGACAAACCTAATCCCCAACCACGTTTTTTAGAGGTATAACCTGGTTCAAATATTTTCTTTTGTAAACGTTTAGGTATTCCTTTTCCATTATCGGTTACTAAAATTATAGCAGTACTATTTTCTTTTCTAATGCTAATTTTGATTGCGCCTTTCCCTTTCATCGCATCAATGGCATTCTTTACTAAGTTTTCAACAACCCAGCTGTACAATTGTAAATTTAAATTGACATAAATAGGTCCATCATTTTCATTGTGGAAACTAAAATCAATTTGTTTAAAACTTCTTGATTGAATATAATCAAAAGCAATTTGTGTTTCTTTAACAATATCGTGCTTGGTTAATTTTGGGATAGAACCAATTTTTGAAAATCTTTCGGCAATAGTATTTAATCGAGATACATCTTTTTCGATTTCTGATACGGTTTCTTCATTAGCGTTTTCCATACGTAATAATGCTACCCATCCTAAAAGAGAAGATAACGGTGTGCCGATTTGATGTGCAGTTTCTTTTGCCATTCCTGCCCAAAGCTTATTTTGTTCGGCAATTTTATTTGCTTTAAAAGCTAAGTAAATAATAGATCCGAATAAAAATAATATTAATAATAACCCTAAAGGATAGTATTGTAGCTTGTTTAATAAATCAGAATCTCGATAATAAATTTTTTCAGTAATATTAATTTTTTCTAATTGGAAGTTGACAATCAAAGGCTCATTTTCTTCCTTCATAATATTTAATTGTCTACTCAAATAAACTCTATCATCAGGGTCAAGAGTCGTAAATTTTTTGGTATTTGCTACATCTAAATTCGCCCATTTTTTAATATCACCATTTTCAAATGTGATAATCATAGGTATACTACGATTGCTTTGAATAATTTTTTCTTCTAAAGACACGTCGATGTCTAAATCAGGATTGTTAAAATTTTCATAAGCTGTAGCCAGTACTTCCATTTTTAATCGTTCTTCATTCTTAAAATTTTTAAAGAATTGATTCGTATTCCACAATATGGAAGTAACAATTAAAAATGACGCCAAAATTAGCGACCATTTGATAAGAACTTTACTGGTAGGGAGGTGATTCATTAAGAGTAAATATATAATATTTTGGTATTATAACATAAAAGTAGTAAGCTTATTATATATAAAATAAATAATGGCTATTTTTGTTGAAAAATCATAACAATTGTTAACAATTAACCCCAGAAACATAGAAATTTCAAAGTTACACGGCTATTTGTTGTCGGCAGTAGCTCCAAGACCAATTGCATTGGCAAGTACTTTAGATGAGAATGGAAATTCGAATTTATCACCTTTTAGTTTTTTTAATGTGTTTAGTGCCAATCCGCCAATTTTAATTTTTTCACCAGCGAGAAGAGTTCGAGATAATACAACAAAGCATACTTTAGAAAATATAAAAAAAGTAAAAGAAGTTGTTATTAATGTCGTGAATTACGATATAGTACATCAAACCTCACTTGCTAGTACCGAATATGATAAAAGTGTTGATGAATTTGAAAAAGCAGGGTTTACCAAATTAAAATCTGATATTGTAAAACCTTTTCGCGTAGCCGAATCGCCTGTGCAGTTTGAATGTAAAGTAAATGATATTATTGAATTAGGGAATAAAGGCGGTGCAGGTAATTTAATTATTTGTGAAGTGGTTTGTTTGCATATTGATGAAAGTATTTTAGATAAAAATAACACTATTGATCAAGTGAAATTAGATTTAGTAGCTAGAGCTGGAGGTAGTTTTTATAGCAGAGCAAAAGATACTTTTTTTGAAATACCAAAACCTTTATCAACCAAAGGAATTGGAGTTGACACTTTGCCAGATAATATTAAAAACAGTTTGGTTTTAACTGGGAATAATTTGGGAATGCTAGGAAACATAGAAAAATTGCCATCTCAAAATGATGTTGATAAGTTTATGAAAGACAATTTAAAATATGTTGGTGTAAAATTAAATGAAAAGCATAAATTTGCGCAAGAGTTTTTAAAAAAGAATGATATTGATAGTGCTTGGAAAGTACTTTTAAGTTAATAATAATTATAGAATTTACAAAAGAAATGGAAGTAGCTGGAAAAATTAAAAAAATCGACGAAACAAAAGAATTTGGTAGTAACGGATTTAGAAAACGCGAAATGGTAGTAACTACTGATGAGCAATATCCACAAATGATAATGGTTGAGTTTATTCAAGATAAATGTGATTTACTAAATGCTTTTAATGTTGGTGACGATGTAAAAGTAAGTATCAATTTACGTGGTAGAGAATGGGTTAACCCTGAAGGAGAAGCTAAATATTTCAACTCAATCCAAGGATGGAGAATTGAAAAATCACAAACTGCAGCAGATACTGTTCCTCCTGTAGATGCAGGGAGTTTTGAACCTGTGGCAAGTACAAATGATAACGAACCAGATGATTTGCCATTTTAATCTATTAGTTTTCAATTAAAATTTTAAAAAAGCCTAATAATTATCTTGCGTAATTATTAGGCTTTTTTTTATTAGTGAGATCCTAAAAAATTTATTATTATTTTTTAGTCTTTCTGACTAATCCCGCTTTTTCAGCGAGATCTAGGTTTAACACTTATTATTTTTAAAATATGATTGTATTAGGCAAAGAAATTATTTTTCCAAATATAGAAACAGCATCACAAGAAGGTATTGTTGCTATTGGTGGTGATTTATCTCCCGAAAGATTGATTTTAGCATATAAAAGTGGCGTTTTCCCTTGGTATAATGAAGGAGAACCAATTATTTGGTATAGTCCTAACCCGAGAATGGTTCTTTTCCCTCAAGATTTAAAAATCTCAAAAAGTATGCGTAAAATACGGACTGACAATGCGTTTAAAGTTACGTTCAATCAAAATTTTGAGGAGGTTATTAGCAACTGTAAAACAATTAAACGAAACGATCAAGGCGGTACATGGATTACCGATGCAATGCAAAAAGCATACATCAAATTGCATGAGTTAGGGATAGCAAAATCTGTTGAAGTATGGCAAAAGAATCAATTGGTTGGAGGTTTGTACGGTATAGACCTGCCTGCCGGCAAGGCAGGTTTAGGAAATATTTTTTGTGGAGAAAGTATGTTTAGTAAAGTGAGTAATGCTTCAAAAATTGCTTTTATTCATCTAGTAAAAAAGCTAGAAAAAGAAAATTATAAGCTGATAGATTGCCAAGTTTATAATGACCACTTAGCAAGTTTAGGAGCAATAGAAATTCAGAGAAAAGAGTTTTTCAATTTTTTGAAAGATTAACAAATAAAATCAGTTTTATTTCATTAATAACTGATTTTTCTTCTTGAATTTTAAGAATTACTAATCTTTACTCTTTTGTATTTATACTTTCACCTTTTACGTATATTTGTCATCCAAATAGCTAATAAATGGATATCAAAAATGCCCAACTTGAAGTTGATAAATGGATAAAATACCATGGGGTTCGTTATTTTAATGAGCTTACCAATATGGCGCAACTAACCGAAGAAGTTGGTGAAGTTGCTCGAATTATTGCACGCCGATATGGGGAGCAAAGTGAAAAGGAAAGTGATAAAAATAAAGACCTTGGTGAAGAATTGGCTGATGTGATGTTTGTAGTACTTTGTTTGGCAAATCAAACAGGTATTGATTTACAAGAGGCATTTGATAAAAAATTAGATTTTAAAACCAAACGTGATCACGATCGTCATCACAATAATAAAAAATTAAAATAATATGATTCGTAAATATATTGAAATGTCGTTTGTAAAAGCTGTAGCTATGTCGGCGCTTTTATTTCTTGTTATTGTAACTATTTTTAAATTTATTATTGCTTTGTTTCAGGGTGAAACTACTACAGATATTGTTAGTAAAATGGCAACTTCGGAGTATCTAATTTCCAATCTTTTAGGTGCTCTAGTTTATGGTTTGGTTATCACTTTTTACTATAAGCGTAAATACAATAAAAAGTAAATTTTGATAAAATCATTAGCATATACTTCAAGTAATATTCATGGTGATATTGCGATTTCAGGTTCAAAAAGTGAGTCGAATAGATTGTTAATTCTGCAAAAAATATATCACAATTTAGAGTTGAAAAATCTTTCTAATTCTGATGATACAATTCACTTACAAGAAGCTTTAGCGTCAAAAGGTGATGTAATTGATATCGGTCATGCCGGAACTGCCATGCGTTTTTTAACAGCTTATTTTTCTGCTACAGCAGGCAAAGAAATTGTTTTAACAGGTTCAAATAGAATGCAAAACCGACCCATAAAAATACTGGTTGATGCTTTACGAAGTTTAGGTGCAGACATTCAATATGTAGCTAAAGAAGGTTATCCTCCGCTAAGGATAAAAGGAGAAAAACTTACTAAAAATAAAGTAAAAATAAATGGAAATGTAAGCAGCCAATATATTTCTGCATTACTTTTAATAGCTCCTACTTTAGAAAACGGATTAGAAATTGAGTTGCAAGGCAAGGTGACCTCTGTGCCTTATATAAAAATGACTTTAGCTTTGTTAAATGACTTAAATATAGAAACGGATTGGAATGAAAATAGCATCAAAATTACTCCTAAAAAAGAAATAAAAAGTAAAACACTTACTGTAGAATCAGATTGGAGCTCGGCTTCTTATTTTTATAGTTTGATTGCACTTAGTAAGAACGGAAAAGTAAAACTCTCTTCGTATAAAAAAGACAGTTTACAAGGCGATAATTCATTGGTAGAAACGTATAAGAATTTTGGCGTAAAAACTGTTTTTAAAAAAGATGCAATCACTTTAACCAAAGAAAAAATCGAATTAAAACCTTTAACTTTAGATTTGGTAAGCTCGCCAGATTTGGCACAAACCATTGTAGTTACCTGTTTTGGTTTGGGACTTGCTTGTGATTTAATAGGGCTTCACACGCTAAAGATTAAAGAAACCGATCGATTGGTTGCTTTAAAAAATGAGTTAGAAAAACTAGGTGCCAAAGTTGAAATTACTCACGAAAGTTTACACCTCAAAGCTTCTTATAAAATAAACAGTGATGTAACCATTGAGACTTATCAAGACCATCGCATGGCTATGGCATTTGCTCCATTGGCTTTAAAAACTAAAATAAATATTGCTGAAGCCGAAGTTGTAACCAAATCTTTTACCAGCTTTTGGGAGGATTTTGAAAGTGTTTTAGTTTAAGTAATTCCAAGTAAACAAAAAGACAACTAGATTTTAGTATAAATGTTATGTGTTTTTAGATACCTTAATTTTCTGTTTACTTTTCAAGAAAAAAAGTATTAATGAGAGCATATGATAATGAATTGTGTTATCAAAATAAGACGTTAACATGGAACTGCAAATCATCCAAAACAAAATACACGAAATAAGAGGGCAAAGAATAATGTTAGATTTCGATCTTGCAGAAATGTATGAAGTAGAAACAAGAGTTTTAAAACAAGCAGTAAGAAGAAATATAAATCGTTTTCCTAATGATTTTATGTTTCAATTATCTAAAACAGAATGGAAAGAGGTTATCACAAATTGTGATAACATACCCGAAAGGCTAAAATTTAGTCCATCAACTCCCTTTGCCTTTACAGAACAAGGTGTGTCTATGCTAGCAAGTGTATTGAAAAGTGATATGGCCGTACAAATAAGTATTTCAATTATAAGAGTCTTTGTATTAATGCGTCAACATCTTTCAGACTATAAAGACCTACAAGAAAAAATTGACACCTTGCAAGAAAATACAAATATGCAGTTTAATGATGTATACCAAGCATTAAATGAGTTACTGGATAAAGACAAACAAATCACAAGCCAAAAAGAACGCAAAAAAATTGGTTATAAATAATTTTATAATGGTTTGTAAAGAATCGAAAGTTAATATCCATTATAAAAATTGAACAACCTTCTTCTTAACTGATCATGAATGGGTTTGGTAAATTCAACAAACATTTGTTGCGGTGGAATAGGATTTATCCTTCTTCTTTTACAAATTTCAATTTGATTTTTAGTTAGTGCTCGCTTATCACCATTATAATTACCCCATTCATTATACCAAACATATTCTCCAGCAAAATCTTGATTAATTAATACTTCATTATAATCTTTTTGAATGATGTTTAGGTTTATGATACCTCTTGAGATTACTTCCATTCTGTTAATGCTAACTTTGGCTTTAACAGATCCAAAAACATCTTTTTTTGTTCCATCATCTAAAGTAATTTGACCTACTTTTACACTGTCAGCTTGCATTTTTTCAATACGCTCTTTAGTGTGAGTTTCGCCTACAACAAAATCTTCAAAATTGATGATTAGTATTTGGTCTGGCTTATTCAAATTCATTTCTTTAGCTTGTCTTGGCGTATAAAATCGTACAAATTCCTTTTGTTCAATTTGGGTTAATATATTTTTTACTTCATTATAAAAAACGTCAGCACTTAAATCATACATTCGTGATTGTACTGGTTTTAAATTTGCTAATACAATAAGCAATGAAAGATTATAAGATTCTTCAATTTTATCAGATACATTTTTGTAATTATTCACAAAAGCACCTGCATCTTGAAAATAGTAATAAGCTTGTTTGGCATTTTCTCGTTTCCCAATAGAAAGCTGTTCAATTCCTGCTTTGTATTGCTCTTCGGCAGCCAATGGTTTTACTTTTGCCAATTGGGTATAAAACTTTTCAGGATTTCGAATAATCTGTTTTGCCATAGGGCTTTGCTGTACTTTTTCGTACAACCTGTTTAAATCACTGTAAGTATATGCTGCTGCTGAATTAGCAAACTGAGGTTGAATCAATTTATCTCTTTCCAGTTTATTTAATAAATCGTCTACTGCCAAATGATAAGCATCCTGTAAGGTTTCTTGGGCTTTTTTATTATTAGGGTTCTTTTTTAATTTTTCTACCGAAAGTAAAACGGCTTCATAATAATTGCCTTTTTCAAGTAATTTTTTTGGGGAAGTACATGAAGTAATAATAGTGCTAATTAGTATGGTAATGAATAAAGTTTTGATAGATGATTTCATGTTATATTTTTAAACTACATAAATATAACGTAGCATTTTATTTTTAGTATACTTTTTTAGAATTGGATGTCATCATTTTCTCGATGATAACTTAACCGAACAGTTTTTTTTGATATTTGTTTTGTAACAAACGGTCTTAAATTTTGTGTCTGAGTAAAGGTAATAAACCCATTATTTAGCGGTTAGGCAAAAAATTATTTTAAAATTTTTTAACTTTCGTTATATGCTTTTCTTTATTTTTGACGAAGATCAACTTGTGTCTACTTTTTGGATTTTCTCTCTGCTCAATCTCAAAATCACCAATTGATTTTATCAACGGAGTTAATTTTTCAAAGCCATAATTTCTGGAATCAAAGTTGGGTTGTTTTTTCTGTAATAAACTTCCAACATCTCCAAGAAATGCCCAGCCTTCTTCATCCGATGAATCATTAATTGTAGAATAAATGAGCTTTATTTCTTTATTGGTGATTTTATCCACTACTGGTTCAATGAGGTCTTTATTTTCAATTTTTTCTTCCGTTTGTTTCTTTAAAATCTCGATATATATAAACTTGTCACAGGCTACAATGAATGGATTTGGAGTCTTTTTTTCACCAATTCCAATTACTTGCATTCCTGCTTCCCTCAATCTTGTAGCTAATCGTGTAAAATCGCTATCACTAGAAACAAGACAAAATCCATTGACCTTACCGCTGTAAAGAATATCCATAGCATCAATTATCATGGCCGAATCTGTTGCATTTTTGCCTTTTGTATATCCATATTGTTGAATAGGTGTTATGGCATTTTCTAGAAGTAGGTTTTTCCACTTTGTTAAACCTGGTCTAGTCCAATCACCATATATTCTTTTAATTGTTGGATTACCATATTTGGCTATTTCCTCCATCATTTCTTTTACATGAGCAGAAGGTATGTTGTCGCCATCTATTAATACGGCTATATTTAAATTTACATTCATCAGATATTAATTTATTAATTGTATATAACAATTATATAAACACATTGTGTTTATATCCATTATGCAAGTTTAGTGAAGTTTAAAGAAATTAACTATATTTATCTTAATCTATATTTCATTAATTTACTAATCTTTAACTACTGAAATGCTACAAATATAGGGTATTGTGATTCCGATAGCTATCGAAATTACTCTGCACAGATATTACTGTCCATCGGATTTTAAGACTTTAAAATCGAAAGAAGAATTCAAAAATCTTATGCTCTATATTTATCAACTAATCTTTTTGAAAATTAATGCGTTTCAAAGTTGAGTTGTTAAGGCTCGACTATTTAAATAACTATCGTATATTTGCGATATACAATTAGTAATAATGAAAAGAACGGCTAAAGAATTTGATTATTCTAAAGATACTGAAGAATTGGCAGCATTGGCAAAGGCTTTAAGTCATCCGGCAAGGATAATTATTTTAAAACACCTATCTCAGTTAGATTCTTGTTATACAGGTGATTTGGTTGACGTTTTACCATTGGCACAAGCCACTGTTTCACAACACATTAAAGAATTGAAAAATATTGGATTAATAGATGGGGAAGTAAATCCACCAAAAGTGAAATATTGTATCAATCAAAAAAAATGGAATAAAGCGCAAAAATTATTTGACACCATTTTTGAACAAGATTTTAAAAAATTCAAATGTTGTTAATAAAATAATAAAATAAAAAAGATGAAAACAATTAAAGTTTTAGGTACTGGTTGCCCAAGTTGTATAACTACCGAAGAGTTAATTAAAAAAGTTGCAAACGAACAAAATATAGCTGTAAATATTATTAAAGTAGATGATATTCAAGATATTATGGCTTATGATGTAATGAGTACCCCAGCAGTTGTTATTGATGAAAAGGTGATTGTAAAAGGTAGAGTTCCGCATATCGATGAGGTTAAAGATTTTTTAAATTCAACTAAAGAAAGTTGTTGCGAAGAAAATGATAATTCATGTTGTACTCCTTCAGATGAAAATAAAGAATCTTGTTGTTAAGAAAAATAGAATAAAAAATGTTTGATTGGTTACAAAAAATTGCGGACTGGTTGGTGTTTGCAATTTTTGATTTAGAAAAAGGAAGCCATTTAGGAGAGGCATTAAATTTCTTTATTTACGATGCTATAAAAATATTACTATTATTATTTTTCATTGTTTTTTTAATGGGAATAATTAATAGTTATTTTCCTGTTGAAAGGGTTAAAAATTATCTTTCTAGTCGTAAGTTATATGGTTTTGAATATTTATCAGCCAGTTTGTTTGGTGTAGTAACTCCGTTTTGTTCTTGTTCCTCTGTACCACTATTTATTGGTTTTGTAAAAGGAGGGATTCCACTAGGCGTAACTTTTTCATTTTTAGTGACATCTCCACTGGTAAATGAAGTTGCTATTGGTTTATTTCTAGGGCTTTTTGGAGTGAAAGTAACTGTAATTTATGTCATAAGTGGTATATTATTAGGAACAATTTCCGGAATAATTTTACAGCAATTAAAACTAGAAAGCTACTTAACGCCATGGGTGCAAAATATTTTGGCAAATGCCGAAAAAGAGCAAAATAGTTTTGCACAAGGAAAACAAAAATTCAATAAACGTTTACCAATTATTTGGGATGAAGTATTAAAAATATTTAAAGGAGTAGTTCCTTATGTAATCGTAGGAATTGGAGTAGGAGCTTTAATGCACGGTTATATTCCAGATGGTTTTTTTGAAGAATATTTAAATAAAGACAACCTTTTTGCCGTACCACTAGCAACAATTCTAGCTGTTCCAATGTATTCAAGTGCATCAGGAATATTACCAGTAATTCAGGTATTGGTTAGTAAAGGAGTTTCATTAGGAACTGCCATTGCTTTTATGATGGGTGTGGTTGGTTTGTCGTTACCCGAAGCCATGTTACTTAAAAAAGTAATGAGTTTAAAATTAATTGCCATATTTTTTGGAGTAGTAACCTTATGTATTATCCTTTCAGGATATATTTTTAATATTATATTATGAAAACAAGACTTAAATTTTTAGATCGCTATTTAACCTTATGGATTTTTCTAGCTATGGCGATAGGAGTCGGAATAGGTGTTTTATACCCAAATATGGCAGAAATTAATGAAAGCTTATCTGTTGGAACAACAAATATTCCACTGGCAATTGGCTTAATTTTGATGATGTATCCGCCATTAGCGAAAGTGGATTACAGTTTACTTCCAACAGTTTTTAAAGACACAAAACTCATGTCTTTATCTTTGTTTTTAAACTGGATTGTTGGGCCTATTTTGATGTTTGCTTTAGCTATCATTTTCTTAAAAGATGAGCCTGGTTATATGACAGGCTTGATCCTTATCGGAATTGCTAGATGTATTGCTATGGTAATTGTTTGGAACGATTTAGCTGGCGGGAGTAGAGAATACGGTGCAGCTTTAATTGCCTTAAATAGTATTTTTCAAGTTTTTACTTATAGCTTTTTTGCATGGTTATTTATAACTGTTTTACCTCCTTATTTCGGAGTTGAAGCATATGATGTAAATATTTCTATTTGGGAAGTATCACAAAGTGTATTGATTTATTTGGGGATACCTTTTGCAGCTGGTTTTTTAAGTAGAAAGTATTTGGTGAAAGCAAAAGGTATTGATTGGTATAATCGTAAATTTATTCCGTTTATTTCGCCAATTACTCTAATTGCACTTTTAGCAACCATAGTTTTAATGTTTAGCCTTAAAGGCGAAATGATTATGGAATTACCTATGGATGTTGTTCGAATAGCTATACCCTTAGTAATTTATTTTGCATTGATGTTTTTTGTTAGCTTTTTTATTGCAAAAAAGATGGGTGTTGATTACAAGCGAAATGCCTCCGTAGCTTTTACAGCCACCGGAAATAATTTTGAATTGGCAATTGCGGTTTCTATTGCGGTTTTTGGTATCAATTCACCACAGGCTTTCGCCGGAGTTATTGGTCCGTTAATTGAAGTCCCGGTATTGATTGGTTTGGTAAATGTGGCATTGTATTTTAAAAAGAAATATTATTAATTTTCAAATTAAAAGAATGAAAATATTAATTTTATGTACCGGTAATAGTTGCCGTAGTCAAATGGCTGAAGGTTTTTTAAAAGCTTTTGATGGGAATTTAGAAGTTTATTCAGCAGGAACAAACCCTTCCAATGAGGTGCACCCAAAAGCAGTGGTAGTAATGCATGAAAGGGGCATCGATATAAGTGACAATTATCCTAAAAATGTTAATCAATTTTTGAATCAAGAGTTTGATTATGTAATTACTGTTTGTGGCGGAGCAAAAGAAAGTTGCCCTACCTTTTCAGGAAAAGTAAAAAATAGATTACATATTGGTTTTGATGATCCAGCAGAAGCTATTGGTGCCGAAGGTGAAATTTTTGCTGAATTTCGTAGAATTAGAGATGAAATTGAACGGGATTTTGATGCATTTTATAAAGAAAATTTAATTTGAAGATGTGCTAATTAGACAATTTGAAAATGTGACGATTTGAAAATTAAAGTAACAGTTTGCCAACCATTTTTGGCACCATTACCTTTTTAAACTAGTTTATCTTAAAATCAACTAATTATCAAATTAGCTCATCATCAAATTGACAAATTGCGTTACCTGCAATAAAACCACCGGTCCAAGCATTTTGAAAGTTAAAACCACCAGTAACCGCATCAATATTTAAAATTTCGCCAGCAAAAAATAGATTTTTATTAATTTTACTTTCAAAGCGTTTAAAATTAATTTCTTTTAAATCAATACCTCCTGCAGTTACAAATTCTTCTTTAAAAGTAGTTTTACCATAGGCATTTAAAATAGTATTGGTAAGTTGGTTTGCTAAGTTTTCAAATTGTTTGTTAGAAACATCAGCCCATCGTTGGCCTTTTTTAATTTCAGATGCTAACACCAAATTTTCCCACAACCGTTTAGGAATATCTTTAAATACAGATTTTACGATGATTTGCTTTTTAGGATTTTCTCTTTTCAGGATTTTTAACTTGTGTAATACCGTATCAAAAGACTTTGACAACCAATTCACTTTTACACCGTATTGGTAATTTTTCTCAGCTAAAAGTATGGCGCCAAAAGCCGATAGTTTTAAAACAGCTGGGCCACTAAGTCCCCAATGTGTAATTAATACAGGTCCGTTAGTTTCAAATTTCGAATCAATTAAACCAACCGTTGCATTTGACACAGAAACCCCAGGTATTTCTTTAATGCGATTGTCGTTAATATTGAAGGTAAATAATGAAGGAACTGGACTTATAATTTTATGCCCTAGTTTAGATATTAATTTCCAAATTTTAGGATTACTACCACTTGCAATTAGCAATTTATCGGCAATAAATTCTTGATTACTTGTTTTGATAATAAACTGAGAATCATTCTTTTTAATAGAATCAACATTTTGATTTAATTCTAAAATCACACCAGTTTTTTTTGCACTTTCGGTCAAACAATCTATAATACTTTGTGAGGAGTTAGATTCAGGAAAAACACGATTATCTTCTTCTATTTTCAATGGTACACCTCTATTGTCAAACCATTCCATGGTGTCGCCTGTCATAAATTGATGAAACGGACCTAATAATTCTTTTTTACCTCTCGGGTAAAATTCTACCAGTTCTTTGGGTGTAAAACAGGCATGAGTTACATTGCATCTGCCTCCTCCAGAGATTTTTACTTTTTGTAATACTTTATCACCTTTTTCAAGGATGACAACCTCCATGTTAGGATTCTTTTCTGCAATGGTTATCGCTGCAAAAAAACCTGCAGCACCGCCACCAATTATAATTACTTTTTTTTTCATAGTTAATTGAGTATGATATCAATAATTTTTATTTTGAGGACATTTTAAAATAAATGCATAATCCTATTTATAATAACATATTTTGATAAGGAATTATAGTTTCAAAACCTTTATTTTTAAAATACTTCGGACTATCTTCATTACCTGTTGCCAAAATAAAATCACCACCCCAAGCACCTAAGCTTTTTGTTTGACCGAAATAATCTGAAAATAATTCTTGTTGCACCGGTTTTTGTTGGATAATTGAAGCAATTATTTTTTCATGCTCGACAAGTAATTTTTCAAAATAAGTAATATTTTTTGTTTGAATTATTGCATTTGTTATTTGAGAAACTTCTTCCGCGAAAGCGAAAAAATTAATTTTATTTTCATGATAATTATGAATTGCTTCTTTACTATTTTGTTTTTTGTTAAGGTAAATAAAATAAAGCTGATCTTTAAAAACAGGATTAAAATTTACAGCCTCAATTTTAGGCTTACCGTTGGTTAATTGATAGGTAATAGGAGTATTATTTTGCGCACAAGCAATATCGTAGCCACTACCACCAAAGCTATTATTTAGCAATTCAAAAGCGTTGATATTTGCCCATTGAGCCATATTGTTAATTAAAGTAGAAGAGGTACCCAAACCCCAATTATTTGGAAATGTTAGATTGGTTTTTACAGAAAACCCGTTTTTACTATTTAAAAAAATAGACCCGATATCTCTCGGGATTAATTTTTGTGCTTCTTTTAATATGTTTTGCAGAGTATTTGAAATTTCTATATCATGATTTGAACTTATAATTTCTAGATTTGGTAATTTAAAAATACAATCAAACCAAATCTTATTTTTCACATCAAAACTCTGCCATATTATTTTTGGTTGGTTTATTTTTTCAACAATCAAGTTTTGTCCAAATTTTGTAGGTATTGCCAAAGATTTGGCTCCGTCAAGAACTAGATATTCTGCTGTTAACAATAATTTTCCGTTGCTATAAAAAGTTTTATCAAGCATGTTTATGCTTTTTTTCGATTGTAAATAGGTAATAATAAAAAAGACAATCCTCCAAAAATTAGTACCATTAGAGTTTGTGCAGTCCACATAATCCATCCAAAAGCCAAAGCGGGGTTTTTACTAACACCATACAAAGTTATTGCACTTGCAACAAAAACAGGGTATGTTCCTAGTCCACCATTAGTTAATGCCATACTTAACCCGCCAACAACAAACCCAACTATAATTGCGCCAAACGGTAAATTTGAAGTTTCTGGCAGTGCAAATGTTACTACATAAAACATCAAAATATACATCCCCCAAATAAATACAGTATGAAAAATAAATGCCCATTTTTTCTTCATTTTAAAAATACTAATCACGCCTTGAATTAATCCGTAAACAAATTTTTGAACTTTTTTAATAAAAGGATGATTTGATTTTTTAATCAGTTGAAAAAATAAAAATCCTAAAATAGCACCTCCAATAATTATATAATATAACATATTGGAGTTTGTTGAACTTTCTTTAAAAAGGTAGGAGCTTAAAAGTTTGGTTTGTAAAAAAAACGCGGTAGCCATAATGCTCAAAAGCATAATAACATCAGCTATTCGTTCAGAAACGATGGTGCCAAAAGCTTTTTCAAAAGGTATTTTTTCGTATTTTGTGATTGCAGTTGCTCTGGCAAATTCACCAGCTCTCGGAATCATTAAATTAACCAAATAAGCAATTAAAACCGCCATTACACTATTTGCAAATTTAGGTTTATACCCTAATGGCTCTAACAAAAACTGCCAACGATAAGCTCTTGATAAATGACTAAGAATACCAAAGAATAATGATAGTGCAACCCACCAATAATTAGCAGTTTTAAAAGAGTTTTTAATTGCAGCAATATCTTCTGGTTTTAATTTAGATAAAGAAAACCAAATCAAAAATACTCCCAATGCGATTGGGAGTATTGTAAAGAGTATTTTTTTATATTTTTTTTTCAATATTAAGTTAAAGAATTATCATGCTCATTCGGAAAAATAATAGCAGGTTTAAATGTTTTAGCCTCTTCAAATTCTAACATGGCATAGCTAATGATGATAATGATATCATCTTTTGCTACTTTTCTCGCAGCTGGGCCATTTAAAATAATGTCACCACTTTTTCTCTCTCCTTTAATGGCATAAGTAATAAAACGCTCGCCATTATTTATGTTTACAATATGAACTTTTTCTCCTTCGATTATATTTGATGCATCCATTAAGTCTTCATCAATAGTAATACTGCCAATATAATTTAAATCTGAACCAGTAATTTTTACTCGGTGTATTTTTGATTTTAAAACTTCAATATTCATTTTATAACTACGTTTTTAACGTTGCAAAGTTACTCAATTTAATGCGATATTGTCTATTAATCTAACCGCTCCTGCAAAGGCAGCGATAAAGGCTCTATATTCTTTATCTTTCACTTTTAATATCGGTGAGTTAAGTAGCACTGAATCAGCTATTTCAAAATATTCTAGTGTTAATATTTGATTATTTTCAAACTCTTTTTTAACAAATTTTTTAACAAATTCGATATCTTTTTCAAGGAATAATTCTTTGCTTTTTAATAAGGTTTTATAAATGAATGGAGCAGCATTTCGTTGCTCTTTATTTAGTCGAGAATTTCGAGAACTCATGGCTAAACCATCAGCTTCTCTAAAAATTGCACAAGGAATAATTTGAACAGAAAGATTGTTAATGGCAACCATTTTTTTGATGATTTGTAATTGCTGATAATCTTTTTCTCCA
>DAOUTI010000185.1 GCA_030626795.1 Flavobacteriaceae bacterium | reverse complement strand
GTACAAAATATTTTAGAGTATTTTTGGTGGTATTAAAGTAGAAATGAAAAACATTAAAGAAGAAATATTTTTGAATTGTAAGAAATTTGTTGATAATAAATTATCACTAGTAAATGAGATAATTACTTCAAATCAAAATGCGCTACAATCAGAAACTAAAAGTAGTGCTGGCGACAAGCATGAAACAGGTAGGGCGATGTTGCAATTAGAAATGGAAAAAGCATCGCAACAATTTTCAGTGATTTCAAATATGAATGGAATCTTACAAAAAATTGAAATTTTAAAGAAAAATGAAATTGCAAAATTAGGAAGCTTAATTTACACAAATCAAGGCATTTATTTTTTAGCAATTAGTATTGGAAAAATGGATGTTGTAGGTAAAGAAATATTTGTAATTTCTCCTTCTTCGCCAATAGGAAAGTTATTGTTGGGAAAAGTGATAGGAGAGAAGTTTTACTTTAATGATAATCAAATTGAAATTTTAGAAATTATTTAATCATACGATGACTTAAAGTCACCGTATGATTTCAAAAGTTTTTATTTTTTAATACTTACATTAAATTCTCTATATCCCATATTGTAGAGTGTAAAGCTAAAAATATCAGCATATTGTTCTATGGTTTTTGAAACTGGTGTTCCAGCTCCATGACCAGCATTGGTTTCAATTCTAATTAAAACTGGGTTGTTGCCACTTTGTTTTTCTTGTAATTCGGCTGCAAATTTAAAAGAATGTGCAGGTACAACTCTATCGTCATGATCACCAGTGGTTACTAAAGTTGCAGGATATGCGACTCCTTTTTTTACATTATGAACAGGAGAATATCCTTTTAAGTAATCAAACATTTCTTTATTTTGTTCGGCTGTTCCATAATCGTAAGCCCATCCAGCTCCAGCTGTAAAAGTATGATAGCGTAACATGTCTAAAACACCAACTGCAGGTAAAGCAACTTTCATTAAATCGGGCCGTTGCGTCATAGTTGCACCAACTAATAAGCCTCCGTTTGACCCACCGCGAATTGCCAAATAATCACTAGAAGTATATTTATTAGCGATTAAGTATTCCGCTGCAGCGATAAAATCATCAAAAACATTTTGCTTTTTTAATTGTGTACCCCCATCATGCCAAGCTTTACCATACTCGCCACCACCTCGTAAATTTGGTACAGCATAAACACCACCTTGTTCCAGCCAAACTGCATTTGCAATACTAAATGAAGGGGTTAAACTAATATTAAAACCACCGTAACCATACAAAATGGTTGGGTTTTTACCATTAAGCTCTATACCTTTTTTATAGGTGATAATCATAGGGATTTTAGTACCGTCTTTTGAGGTGTAAAAAACCTGTTTTGATTCGTAATCGGCTGAGTTAAAATCTACTTTGGGTTTTTTGTAAACAATGGATTGACCATCTATAGGAATAAATTTAAAAATAGTACTTGGAGTCGTGTAATTGGTAAAAGAATAATATAATATTTTATCTTCTTTTTTACCACTAAATCCATTTGCAGAACCTATACCAGGAAGTTTTATTTCGCGAATAAATGTTCCTTTATTATCGTACTGTTTTACTTGCGAAACTGCATCTTTCATATACTCAGCAAAAAAGTAGCCAGCACCAGTTGATATACTTAAAACATTTTCCGTTTCCGGAATAAAATCAACCCAATTTGATGGTGTAGGGTTCTTTGCATTGGCTTTAACTATTTTTTTGTTAGGCGCATTTAAATTGGTGCTGATAAATAAATCGTCACCATCGCTATCAATTATATAGCTATCACTTTCAAAATTATTAACTATGGTTATTAAATTATTTTCAGGATTAGATAAATCTGTAAAATACAATTCATTACCCGATGTTGAAGTAGCAGCACTTACCACTAAATATTTTTGGTCTTCGGTTACATAACCACCTACATAACGGCGTTTTTTATCTAAACCAAAAATTACCTTGTCTTCTTTTTGCTTACTTCCTAATTTGTGATAATATAACTTATGCTGATCTGTTTTGGCTGATAGTTCACTACCTTTAGGCTTGTCGTAACTGGAGTAGTAAAAGCCTTCGTTTTTGTACCAGGAGAGTCCGCTAAATTTCACATCTTTGATGGTATCTTCTAATATTTCTTTAGAAGTAGCATCCATTACAATAACTTTTCTCCAATCAGAACCGCCTTCTGAAATTGCATAAGCCACTTTTTTACCATCTTTACTGAAAGAAACAGAACCTAATGAAGTTGTTCCGTCTGTTGAAAAATTATTTGGGTTTAAAAAAACTTCGGCTTTTTCATTGTCTTTTTGACGATATAAAACATATTGATTTTGCAAACCATCATTTTTATAAAAATAGTAGTAGTCACCTCTTTTAAAAGGGGAGCCAAATTTTTCGTAATTCCAAAGTTGCGTTAATCTCTTTTTAAAATCATCACGAAAAGGAATTTTATCTAAATAGCTAAATGTTACTTTATTTTCTGCTTTTACCCATGCTTCCGTTTCAGCCGATCTATCGTCTTCCAACCATCTATATGGATCTTGAACTTCTGTGCCAAAATAATTATCAACGTGATTTATTTTTTTAGTTTCAGGATATTTTACAGTCATATTTGAATTTTGAGCAGTAAGCATTGATGTCGTAATTAGAATAAAAACGACGAGTTTTATTTTATAGAATGGTTTCATGAGATAGAATTATAATTATCTGATAAAGATAAAAAAAGACACTTTAAAAAGTGCCTTTAGTTTCTAAAATATTTCTAAAAATTCTTAGTTTAAAGCATTAACTGTTCCAATTTTACCTGGTAAAACTTGTTTTAGGGTTGCTTCAATACCGTTTTTTAAGGTAATAGTCGAAGAAGGACAGCCATTACAAGCACCTTGTAAAATTACATTAACTTCTTTGGTTTCAGGAATGTAGGATAAAAATTGAATATTACCACCATCACCAGCAACTGCAGGTTTAATATACTCTTCTAATACAGCGATAATTTCTTTAGAAACATCATCATTTGTAGGTGTGTATTTGATATGATCTTCATCTTTTGAAATGGTTTTTTGTTGGTAATTATCACCTACAATACGTCGTTCACTTTGTAAATATTCTTTGATAAAATCACGTAAAGTATTATTTACTTCAAACCAATCTAGGTCATTTGTTTTTTGAATAGATACATAATTATCTGAAATAAAAATTTCTTTGATAAATGGAAAATCAAATAACTCTAAAGCAAGCGGAACATCTTTTGCATCTGCTTTCGAGGTAAGTTCAATGTTTTTATTAGAAAGTAATCTATTGGTAACAAATTTTTGCACATTTGGGTTGGGGGTACTCTCCGCATAGACTTCAATCAAATTAGTCGCTTTTTTCTCAACAAAAATAGAATCATTTTGAGAGACATAGGCTGTAAAAATTTCTTTAATTTCAGCTTGCACTTCATTCCATTCTAAAATATCATATTTTTCAATAGCAATAAAATTGGCAGTAACAAAAACCTTTTTTACAAAAGGTAAATGAAAAAGCTGTTGTATTAAAGTAGAATTATTTGCATCTTCAATAGAGTTGTACTCAAAACTATTTTCGGTTAAAATTTTATCGAATATAAATTTTATAATTGCAGGGTTACTGGTATTCTCTATATTTATTTTTGACATTTTTTTTTAATTAGTTGTAAATGCAAAAATACAAAAGAAATAAGTTTTAAATTTGAAATCTTTGTTAAAACCTGAATTCGACCTAAGGTTTCATTCGCAGAAGCAAAAAAAAGGTGAGATTTGAAGTGTAAAATCAGAAGGAATATCTAGATATTTAGATGGTTTTACACAAAAAAGATTACTTTTTATTTTGTTTCCCCTGGGCTTGATGAATTTTGCCGTATTTTTGTTAAATTTTCTTTAATTAACTAGTTAGTCTGCATAAAATTTAACTTCGAATATGAAAAAATTCATCTAAGCTGTGAAAAAACCTTAGGTCGAATTCAGGTTTAAAGCGTAAAATTTAAATTTATAATTAATGATAATAAGAGAACTTCGAGGTATTAAACCTCAATTTGGTAAAGACTGTTTTTTTGCAGAAAATTGTGTAATTATTGGTGATGTTAAAACTGGTGACCAATGTAGTTTTTGGTATAATGCTGTAATTCGTGGAGATGTACATTTTATTAAAATGGGTAATAAGGTAAATGTGCAAGATGGCGCTGTTATACATGCGACCTATAAAACACATCCAACTACCATTGGCAATAATGTATCTATTGGTCATAATGCTTTGGTTCATGGATGCACTATTCACGATAATGTTTTGATTGGTATGGGCGCCATTATTATGGATGGTTGTATTGTTGAAAGTAACAGTATTATTGCAGCAGGAGCTGTTGTAACAAAAAATACCGTTGTAAAATCGGGAACAATTTATGCAGGTACTCCAGCTAAAAAAATTAAGGATATTAGCGAAGCATTGATTTCAGGAGAAATTGATCGAATAGCTAATAATTATGTAAAATATGCCGGATGGTATAAAGAGGAGTAAGATATTTTTTGTTGAGAGTCGAGAGTCAAAAGTCAAAAGTTGAGAGTCGATAGTCGGAAGTCAAAAAGTCAGAAGCCGATTCATAATATTTTACTTTTAACTTTGTGTTTTTTATGGCTAACACAAATTAGGGAAGTTCAAAAAACGGTAAATAGTTATGGTAAAATCAGTTTAAAATGAAGAGAAATTAATTCATGATATCGATTATTCAATATTCAAAAAATTTTCAGAGTGTACAGAGCCTGGTCGCAGAGC
>DAOUTI010000070.1 GCA_030626795.1 Flavobacteriaceae bacterium | reverse complement strand
GTAGAAGGTGTAATAATCGGTTTAGGGAATTTATCGTTTTCTTTCATTCCATCAGGCATTGTCACACCGCAAATCAAACGTTTACCCTCTCTATATTCTCTCCAAGCATGACCAGATAAATAACCTCTAATTACCATTTCAACTTTAAATGGTTTTGCTAAATACCCCACAGCGACATTAGGATCTGGACAAGCCAACAGCCAATTGGGAACAATATCTTTGGTTGCATTCAACATATATTCGGCTATTTGATTTAAAATTTGCCCTTTAAACGGAATCTGCTTTGGCATAATAACATCAAACGCTGATAACCTATCACTTGCAACCATTACCAATAATTCATCAGCTATATTATATACCTCCCTTACTTTACCTTTATAAACATTTTTTTGATTTGGGAAGTTAAAATCGGTGTTATTTATTGTATACATTTTAAACATGATATAATTGATATTTATTCTGTTTCAATACTTTTATAAGCTTTAATAATTGTTTTTACCAAACGGTGTCTAATCACATCTTTTTCATCCAAATAAACCATTGCAATACCTTTCAAATCTTTTAAGGTTAAAATCGCTTCTTTTAATCCTGAAACTTGTTTTCTAGGCAAATCAATTTGGCCTGGATCTCCTGTAATTATAAATTTTGCATGTTTTCCCATTCTGGTTAAAAACATCTTCATTTGGTTGTGGGTAGTATTTTGCGCTTCATCTAAAATTACAAAAGCATTGTCTAAAGTTCTACCCCTCATAAATGCCAAGGGTGCAATTTGAATAACTCCTTTTTCAATAAAACCTTCTAATTTTTCATGAGGAATCATATCGCGTAATGCATCGTAGAGAGGTTGCATATACGGATCTAGTTTCTCCTTCATATCTCCAGGTAAAAATCCTAATTTTTCTCCAGATTCTACTGCTGGTCTAGTTAAAACAATTCTTCTTACCTCTTTGTTTTTCAAAGCCTTAACCGCTAAGGCGACTGCGGTATAAGTTTTTCCAGTTCCGGCCGGACCAATAGCAAAAAGCATATCGTTTTTAGCCATTAAATCAATCATTTTTTGTTGATTTAATGTTTGTGCTTTGATTAATCTTCCATTAACACCATGCACTAAAACGTCTTTTTCTTTTTTTGAAGATCTGTTCGTTTCAGTTGATGTTAATAATTGCTCGATACTATTTTCATCCAATTTATTGTAGCGATGAAAATATTTGACAAGTATTTCAAATTTATTTTCAAACTCATCCATAAGTAATGGATCTCCAAAAATTTTTACTTTATTGCCTCTCGCAACAATTTTTAACTTCGGGAAATATTTTTTAACCAATTCAATATTACTATTGTGAGGTCCAAAAAAATCATTGGATGCTATTTCTTCTAATTCGATTATTCTTTCGTTCAAATGAAAAATATTTAGTGTAAAAATTATTTACAAATGCTTTTTAATATATATATTTGATTAGATTTGTAATACAAAAATAGTACATTTAAATATATTCCAAACAAATAAGTTTTGGTAATTATTTTAAAATAAAAACCACCAATAAAAGATATGCCAATAATTACCTTAACTACCGATTTTGGCACTAAAGATCACTTTGTTGGCGCTTTAAAAGGTACTATTTACAAAGAGTTAAGTGATGCTAAAATTGTTGATATTTCTCATCAAATTACACCTTTTAACATTACCGAAACAGCATATATTCTTAAAAACTCTTATCAAAATTTTCCTAAAGGAACCATTCATATTATTGGTGTTGATTCTGAAATTAGTATGGAAAACAAACCTTTGGCAATTCAGCTTGACGGACAATTTTTTATTTGTGGTGATAACGGAATTGTCTCTATGATAACCAATGAAATAATTCCCGAAAAAATGGTTGAAATTACCATTCAAAACACCAATGAAAATAATCCGGTAATTTTAGATGTTTTTGTTAAAGTTGCTTGCCATATTGCTAGAGGTGGCATGTTAGATGTAATTGGAAAAAAAATTGAATCTGTTAAAGAACTATTTGAAATTCAACCACAAATAAATATAGAGCAAAACCAAATTGTTGGTAGCATAATTTATATTGATAATTTTGGAAATGTGATTAGCAATATATCAAAAAGTACTTTTAATAATATTGGTAAAGGAAGAAATTTTGAAATTATTGCAAGAAGCTATAAATTCACTAAAATTTATAAAAAATATAATGATATTGTCGATTTTACGATACCCGAAGATAAAAGACAAGATGATGGAAAAAGATTAGCCATTTTTAATTCGTCTAATTTTTTAGAGATTTCAATGTATCGAAGTAACCTTAAAACAGTAGGTGGAGCCTCCAGTTTATTAGGTTTAAATTATCGCGACAATATTACTATTCGCTTTGAATAAGTGAAGAGTAAAAGAATTAATATATCAAGTAAAAAAAATTAAACTTCATACATCTAATTTTAAACTTTAACATGTTTGTACGAATTGTAAAAATGAGTTTTGATGAAAATAAAATTGAAGAATTTTTAAATAACTTTCATCAAGTAAAAGAAAAAATTAGAGATTTTGAAGGTTGTCAATTTTTAGAACTTTATCAAGATAAAGATCATGTAAACATTTTTTTTACTTATAGTTATTGGAACACCGAACAAGATTTGAATAATTATCGAAAATCCGATTTATTTATCCATGTTTGGTCTAAAACAAAAAAATTATTCAATGCAAAACCTGAAGCGTGGAGTGTAAATAAAATTGTAAGTTTGAAATAATTGTATTTAACTAAAAATAATATTAAATCATCAAATGTTAGCTATATTAAAAAAAGAATTAAACCTGTTTTTTGCATCTCCAATTGGGTATTTGGTAATTGCAATTTTTTTAATCATTAACGGATTATTTTTATGGATTTTTAAAGGAGACTACAATATTTTAAATGCTGGTTTTGCCGATTTAAATAGCTTCTTTTTTATAACTCCTTGGTTTTTTATTTTTCTTATTCCGGCAATAACCATGCGAAGTTTTACAGATGAGATAAAATTAGGAACTATTGAAATTTTAAAAACAAAACCCATTACTAGTTGGCAAATTATTATAGGTAAATATTTAGGTGCATTCATTTTAATTATCATCGCATTAGTACCAACAATTACTTATGTTATTACCATAATAAAACTTGGTAACCCTGTTGGTAATTTAGATCTAGGCAGCACTTTAGGCTCCTATTTCGGGCTCCTATTTATTGCCAGTGCCTTTACTTCTATTGGCTTGTTTACATCAATTTTATCTAACAATCAAATTGTGGCGTTTATCATTGGCGTTGCCTTATCTTTTTTTATGTTTTATGGTTTTGAGGCTATAGCCGAATTAAATATAACACAAAACATGGCCATTGAAAACCTAGGGTTAAATGCTCATTTTAAAAGTATTAGCAGAGGTGTTATTGACACAAAAGATATTATCTATTTTATTAGTGTTACATTTTTCTTTTTATTTATTACCAAATTAAAATTTGACAAGCAATAACACTATGGATATTAATAAATCATACATAAAAATTCCATTAGTTTTACTCGCCATATTTGTGCTTAATTTTTTAGGAAACACATTTAACAAACGGTTTGATTTAACACAAGACCAACGTTATACTTTATCTAAAGAAACAATTGATATTGTTGAAAACATTGAGCAACCTATTACAATAAAAGTATATTTGCAAGGTGATTTTCCAGCAGAATTTAAACGAATTCAAACAGAAACAAATCAGTTTTTAGAAGAATTATCTGCCATTAATGACAATATCAAATTCCGATTTGTAAATCCCATAAGCAACGCCAAAGAATTAATCAAAAAAGGATTGCAACCTAGCAGACTTACAGTTCAAGAAGATGGTAAAATGTCTGAAGCTGTTATTTTTCCTTGGGCAATAATTCAATATAATGACAAGTCAGAAAATGTTTCACTTTTAAGTAATACCACTGCAAAATCACAAGAAGATCAATTAGAAAAATCCATTGAAAATTTAGAATACGAATTTACCAATGCATTACATAAAATAACTTCCGATAAGGTAAAAAAAATAGCCATTTTAAAAGGAAATGGAGAATTAGAAGATATCAATTTATATAGCTTTTTAAAAGAGTTAGGAGCTTATTATAAACTAGCCGAGTTTACCTTAGATTCTGTTGAAGTAAATCCTCAAAAAACTTTAAACGACCTCTCTCAATATGATTTATCCATTATTGCTAAACCAACAAAAACTTTTACAGAGCAAGAAAAACTAACACTAGACCAATATATTATTAATGGAGGTAAAACTTTATGGTTAATTGACAATGTAAATGCCGAAATGGATAGTTTGATGGTCAATGGAAAATCACTTGCTTTTAATCGTGATTTGAATTTAACCGATTTGTTATTTAATTACGGTGTAAGAATTAATTACGATGTAACTAAAGATTTAAAAAGCTCTACCATTAGATTGGCTTCTGGTAATACAGGTAATAAAACCCAATATCAAGATTTTCAATGGTTGTATTTCCCATTAGTTATTTCGAGTAATAATAATCCCATTACCACAAATTTAGACCCAATACTCTTAAAGTTTCCGAGTACCATAGATACTTTAAAAAATAATATATCAAAAACCATATTGTTACAAAGTTCACCTAATGCAAAAGCAATTGGTACACCCACAAATATTTCTTTAAACGAAATAGCTACCGAACCAAATAAAGAGGAGTTTAATAATGCCAATAATATTTTTGGTGTTTTGTTAGAAGGTAATTTTAATTCCGCTTATGCGAAAAGAATAAAACCATTTGATATCAAAAATTTTAAAGATGTTGGTAAAGCAAATAAAATGGTGGTGATTAGTGATGGTGATATTATTGCAAATGAAACTTTTAGAGGAGAACCTATTCCTTCAAATAAAGATAAATGGACAGGTCAACCTTACGGGAATATTAACTTTTTACTCAATACAACACATTACTTATTAGATGATTCAGGCATTTTAAAGCTTCGCTCAAAAAATTTGCAAATTCATTTTTTGGATAAAGAAAAAGCTTTTCAGGAAAGAACTTTTTGGCAAATGTTTAATGTTATTTTACCATTAGCCATTTTAGCTGTCTTTGGTTTTGTTTTTAATTACCTTCGAAAAAGAAAATACAGTTCATAAAATTTTGTTAAAAAAAATAAAGCTTCAACCACGTTTTATAGATTTAATGTAATTTTAGGTTTTAATACTAATTTAAAATCATAATTACATGAAAATTAAACTACTTACACTATTACTTGTATTTACAGGTATCACATTTCAAGCGCAAATTAAAACTCCACAACCTAGTCCCACATCAAAGGTGGAACAAAAAGTTGGTTTAACCGATGTTACTTTAGAATACTCAAGACCTTCAATGAGAGGTAGAACTATTTTTGGCGATTTAGTTCCTTTCAATAAAAATTGGAGAACTGGAGCCAATGCAAATACTAAAATTACTTTTAGTACAGATGTTGTAATTGATGGCAAAGACCTTAAAAAAGGTACTTATGCTATTTATTCTACACCAAACAAAGATGCTTGGGATATTATTTTTTATAGTGACGCTAAAAACTGGGGCTTACCTCAAGAATGGGATGCTGCTAAAGTTGCGTTAAAAACAAATCTTAAAACAAGTCCACTTGGTTTTGATATGGAAACTTTTACAATGGCATTTGGTGATTTGGCTGATGGTAATTCGGCAACACTCTATATTATGTGGGAAAATACCGAAGTTGGAATTAAAATTAATGTTCCTACCGAAAAAATTGCCATGAAAAGTATAGAAACTGTTTTAGCAGGACCTTCTGCAAACGATTATTTTGGTGCCGCTAGCTATTATAATGCAAACGATAAAGATGCAAAACAAGCATTAGAATGGATTGATAAAGCTGTAGTAATGAATCCGGATGCATTTTGGATGACTAGACAAAAATCATTAATTCAAGCTAAAATGGGTGATAAAAAAGGTGCTATTGCAACTGCAAAAACATCATTAGAAGTTGCTGAAAAAGCGGGTAATGCAGATTACGTAAAAATGAATAAGGAATCCATTGCTAAATGGAGTAAATAATCTAATTATGAGATTTACAAAATTACTACTAGTATTCTTTTTTGTAACGGCTATTAGTTGTGCGCAAAAAAGTCCGAGAAAGCAAGCGGATGGCAAAATAAATAATATAATGGTTGCCATTGATTACGGTTCTCCCAGTGTAAAAGGAAGAACCGTTTGGGGCGACTTAGTAAAATACGATAAAGTATGGAGAGCTGGTGCTAATGAAAATACTACGATTTCTTTTGATAAAGAGGTCTCCATCAATGGTAATAAATTACCTGCCGGAAAATATGGATTCTTTCTGATTCCAAAAGAAACTGGAAACTGGACTATTATTTTTAGCAATAAAAATGATGCTTGGGGTCATTTTTCTTATAAAGAAAAAAATGATGCTTTAAGAGTTGAAGTTACCCCTGAATTTGTAAATGATGTACAAGAGCAATTACTTTATTCAGTTAACAAAGATGCTATTATTCTTGCTTGGGATAAAGCTAGAATAGCGATATCTGTAAAGTAAAATAGCTAATTAAATGTATAAAATCCTTAAACTCAATTGAGTTTAAGGATTTTTTTATGAAGTTTATTCTTTAAAATAACCTTAACTTTATAATCAAAATTTAATTCAAAATATAAAATATGAAAAAACTAATAACAGCTTTTATTTTGTTCTTCTTTATACTTAGCTTGAATGCCCAAAAAACTGTTCATTTTACGGCAAGTGATGGAATAAAAATTACAGCCGATCTTTATATGACAACCAATACGAATGCACCATTTATTATTCTATACCACCAAGCGGGTTATAGTCGTGGTGAATATCTCCGTATTGCACCAAAACTAAATGAACTAGGTTTTAATTGTATGGCAATAGACCAACGATCAGGCAAAGAAGTAAATGGTGTAATTAATGAAACTCATTTAGAAGCTTTAAAGTTAAATAAACCGACAGAATATATAGATGCAATTCCCGATATTGAAGCTGCATATCAGTATGTAAAACTCGGAATAAAACCCAATAAAATTATAATTTGGGGTAGCTCCTACTCTGCCGCATTGGTTTTTTATTTAGGAAGTGCTCATTATAATGGTGTTGATGGAGTTTTAGCATTTTCACCAGGGGAGTATTTTAAAATTAATGGTAAAGAAATTAGATCGTATGCATCAAAAGTTGAATGTCCTGTTTTTATTACTTCAGCTAAAAATGAAGAAAAGCAATGGAAAGGGATTTATAATGCTGTTAAAAAAGAAAAAAGCTCATTTTTACCTGAAACAAAAGGTAAACATGGATCAAAAGCATTATGGAAAGACAATAATAGCCATGAAACATATTGGAATGCTGTAAAGAATTTTCTACTAAAAATAAAAGCTTAAATCTAAAATACAATAAATGATTAATCCATTACAAAAAATTATTACTGTTAGTTTGAGTTTATTCTTTTTTATAGCTTGTAATAATCCAGTGAAAAATGAAATAGAAATCGAATCCTTACCTAAAGAAATTCCATTTGCATTAGTAATTCATGGAGGAGCAGGTACCATCAAAAAAGAATATATGACTCCAGAAATGGAAACTGCATATACTAACAAACTTCAAGAAGCTTTAGATGCTGGTTACCAAGTTTTAGAAAGCGGAGGAACAGCAATATTAGCTGTTAAAAAAGCCATCAATATTATGGAAGATTCTCCTTTGTTTAATGCTGGGAAAGGTGCTGTATTTAATAGTTTGGGCAAACAAGAAATGGATGCTTCAATAATGGATGGAAAAACTTTAAACGCTGGTGCTGTTACAGGAGTATCTCACATTAAAAACCCAATCAATGCAGCAATTTTAGTTAAAGATAGTACGCGCCATGTAATGCTATCAGGTTTTGGTGCCGAAGAATTTGCCAAACAATATGATCTAAAATTTGAAGACGAATCCTATTTTTTTACTGACAAACGCTACCAACAATTATTAAAAGCACAAGGTAAAGAACAAGCTTTATTAGAAATCAATACATTGAATGTTGAGTTGATTGACAATCACCAATATGGCACTGTTGGATGTGTTGCTTTAGATAAAGATCACAATATTGCTGCAGGAACATCAACTGGTGGTATGACTAACAAAAAATTTGGTCGAATTGGAGACTCACCAATTATTGGTGCTGGAACTTATGCAAATAATTTGACTTGCGGAGTTTCTTGTACAGGAACTGGAGAGTATTTTATGAGAACCTTAGCTGCTCATGAAGTTTCAAACCTAATCCAATATAAAAATTATGATTTAAAAAAGGCTTTACATCAAGTAATACATATTGAAATTGATAGCCTTGGCGGAGATGGCGGTATGATTTCTTTAGATAAAAATGGTAATATTGCTTGGAATTTTAATACCTCAGGAATGTACCGTGCTTATAAAAAATCAACTGGTGAAAATATTGTTAAACTTTATGAAGAGTAATACTTTTAAAGCCTATTTTTGATGAAAATAATTGCTCTAGTTTACTATGGCGTTGCTAATTATTATTTTAACCACAAAGATCACTAAGAAGGTACTAGGGACACAAAGTTGAACGGCATATTCCCTTGCGCCCTTTGTGTAAAGCTTTGTGAACCTCGTGGTTAGGATTTTAAACGCTGTTCTAAACTAGAACCAAAATAATATATAAACTATGTGCAACAATTTCAATAAAAAATTTATAGATGAAGCTGCCAAAGCTTTACAGAATCAAGACAGTTATGATACTGAAAATCATGAGCATTTTATGAATGAAGCTGTTAAAAGAGCTATTGAAGGAATGAATAATAATGATGGTGGCCCATTTGGCTGTGTTATTGTAAAAGATGGAAAAATTATTGGCAAAGGAAACAATAAAGTTACTTCGACAAACGATCCCACTGCGCATGCTGAAGTAACTGCCATTCGAGATGCTTGTAAAAATTTAAACTCTTTTCAATTAGATGGATGTATTCTTTATACTTCATGTGAACCATGTCCAATGTGCTTGGGAGCTATTTACTGGGCAAGACCAGAAAAAGTTTACTTTGGAAGTAATAAAACGGATGCTGCTAATATTGGTTTTGATGATGCTTTTATTTATAAAGAGTTGCCTCTAGATTATAATAAAAGAAGTATTCCTTTTGAACAAATCAATAGAGATGATGCTCTAAAAGCTTTCCAACTATGGCAAGAAAAAGAAGATAAAACGGCATATTGATTCTTATTTTATCAAAATAAATAACACGTTTTGTGAGGATATTTTTAAATTTTTCATTACCTTATAGGTTAATCTAAAATATCATAGACATGAAAAAAACTGGTATCTGGTTAGACCAAAAAGAAGCAAATATTATCACTTTGGTAGATGATTCTTTTCAAAAGAAAACAATTTATTCTGATATTGAAACAAGAGAAAGATTTGAAGGTGAAAAAAAACAGTTTGGTAGGTTTGGAGACCAATACTTAAATAACGAACAAGGCAAAAGCAATAAAATAAGCGAGCAAACCAATAGGTATTTAAATACGATTATATCTGAATTAAAAAATACAGATGAACTTTTCCTTTTTGGTCCGGCACAAACCAAAGTAAAATTAGAGAAAGCTATCTTAAATAACCCGGATTTATCTTCTAAGTTAAAAGAAATTCTAAATGCCGAAAAAATGAGTGAAAACCAAAAAGTGGCTTATGTAAAAGACTATTTTAATAATTAGACGCCTCTGCTTAACAACCTTAAACGATTATAATATTTTTCATACTCCATTTCTGCATTTAGCAAATCACTGTGGTCTAACCGAATAATTTTCGATTTATTCTTTTTAGGGCGATTTTGATTTTCAAATTCTGAATTTGATTTTTTCATTTTGTAGCAATTTAGTTTTCTTAGCAAACCTATATAAAATATTTATTTTACATAGTATTGCTCTAAATAACGCTAAAAAATATAGTTTTATTATAAATACCTTTTTTTAATCACCTGTAAATGATGTAGTAAATGACCAGAAGTTATAAATCCTAAAGCTCTAACCGACATATAACTTCCACTAGCTTTACCTTGAAACAGCAACATTTCATCCGTAAAACTTTGGTACATAAATATTGTAGATTTCCGTAAAGCAACAAACTCATCAAATAATAGCTTATATTCTCTATCATTTGCATTGCAATGGGTTACATAATGATTTTCATCAAAACCAGCTAATTCAGTTTTATCATTTCTTGCAAAACATAAAGCTCTATAATTAAAAATCCGTTCTGCATCAATGATGTGCTGAATAAGTTCTTTAATTGTCCATTTGCTTTCAGCATATTGATACAATTGTTTTTCTTCCGAAATATTACTTAAAAGCAATTCGAATTCTAATAAAGAATCTTTTAAGTTTTCAATAATACCTTTATCATTATCTAACAATACTTGAATATACGGCTGATAAAATGAAGCGTATTCGGTGGTTTTTAATTTTAACATAACATCAATTTATTGTAAAATATAATACTACTTAATTTAATAACTTAAACGTCTGTTTTGCAATTTCAATTTCTTCGTTGGTAGGAATTATTAAAATTTTAGTTTTAGAGTTATCCGTATTAATCTCTCTTATTTCTTTACTTCGAATTGTATTTTTTTCTAAGTCAAGGTTTATTCCAAAAAAGTTCATATCATCACAAACCATTTTTCGTATTGTTGAAGAGTTTTCACCAATACCAGCTGTAAAAATAATGGCGTCTAAACCATTCATGGCTGCAGCATAACTACCAATGTATTTTTTAATTCGGTAAGCATTCATCTGTAAAGCTACACTACAATTTTTATTACCTTTTTCTGCTTCAGCTTCAATTTCACGCAAATCACTAAATCCGGTTAAACCGAACATACCACTTTCTTTTTGTAAAATGGTATTCACTTCATCAATAGAATAACCTAATGACTTAACTAGATAAAAAATAACTGATTGATCAACATCACCACTTCGAGTTCCCATAATTAAACCGTTCATCGGTCCAAATCCAAGAGAATGATCTATACTTTTACCATTTTCAATGGCAGTGATACTACATCCATTCCCTAGGTGGATTGTAATAATTTTAGAATCATTTTTATTTAAATATTCATTTGCTTTTTCTGAAACAAATTTATGGCTCGTACCGTGAAATCCATAAAGTCGAATTTGATTTTCATTTAAAAACTTGTTTGGAATAGCGTATTTATAAGCTCTTTCGGGTATGGTTTGATGAAATGCAGTATCAAAAACAGCAACCTGTTTTGCATTAGGGAAAATCTTCTCGGCAACTTCAATTCCAATTAAATTTGGCGGATTATGTAATGGAGCTAAAGCAAAAAGTTCTTTAATTTTATCTTTAACTTCTTTATTTATCCATGTTGTTTTAGAAAAATCACTACCTCCATGCACTACTCTATGCCCAACCACATTTATTTCATCTGCTTTATTTAATACTCCAATTTTATCATCTAAAAGTAAGGATGCTATTTTTTCTAAACCAATTTGATGCGTAGGTATATCCAATATTTCTTCTAAATCATTTTGATCCGATTTAAAATGAATCACAGCATGATCTAAACCAATTCTTTCTACCATTCCTGAACAAATTATTTGTTTGCTTGGCATTTGAATTAATTGATATTTTATGGATGAACTACCTGAATTTATTATTAATATTTTCATTTTATTATTTTCTATTGAATAGTAAAA
The DNA here is from genome assembly GCA_030626795.1 of Flavobacteriaceae bacterium. GTDB lineage: Bacteria > Bacteroidota > Bacteroidia > Flavobacteriales > Flavobacteriaceae > Lutimonas. Next base: position 232 of record DAOUTI010000070.1, on the reverse strand, counting down.
AGTTATTTTTATTAGTAAAACTCCTTAGCATATTTAACCTTGCCACTCACACCTTTTAATGCATTATTTTCTAAAGAAATTACCATACAATTTTCATAAAGCCCATAGCAAAGTAAAACACAAAAATCTCGACTTTAGACTTTAAACCTTTGACTTTAGACTCTTGACTTTAGACTCTTGACTTTAGACTTTAGACTCTTGACTCTTGACTTCTCACTTCTCACTGCGCTTG
>DAOUTI010000236.1 GCA_030626795.1 Flavobacteriaceae bacterium | reverse complement strand
TTTACGAAAAGGTGCAATTGAAGAAAAACGTCAATCTTTTAAAAACGCAAGTAAAAATGGTTTTACCGTTGGTACTTACCAAGAAATAATACCTACAGCTGACGTTGTAATAAATTTAACACCAGATAAACAACACACTTCAGTAGTAAATGCAGTGATGCCTTTAATGAAAAAAGGAGCAACTTTATCTTATTCACATGGGTTTAATATCGTTGAAGAAGGTATGCAGGTACGTGAAGATTTGACAGTAATCATGGTGGCACCAAAATCTCCAGGTTCAGAAGTTAGAGAAGAGTACAAAAGAGGTTTTGGTGTACCCACTTTAATTGCTGTACATCCAGAAAATGACCCACAAGAAAAAGGTTACGAGCAAGCTAAAGCTTATGCAGTTGCAACTGGTGGTAACAAAGCAGGTGTTTTAGATTCATCTTTTGTTGCTGAGGTAAAATCAGATTTAATGGGTGAACAAACTATTTTATGTGGCGTTTTACAAACAGGATCTATTTTGAGTTTTGACAAAATGGTTGAAAAAGGAATTGAACCTGCTTATGCTGCAAAATTAATTCAATTTGGTTGGGAAACTATTACCGAAGCTTTAAAGCATGGTGGTATAACCAACATGATGGATCGTTTATCGAATCCTGCAAAAATTAAAGCCTTTGAATTGTCAGAAGAATTAAAAGAAATCATGCGTCCGTTATTCCAAAAGCACCAAGATGATATTATCTCTGGAGAGTTTTCTAAAACCATGATGGAGGATTGGGCAAATGATGATAAAGATTTACTAACATGGAGAGCTGCAACAGGAGAAACTGCTTTTGAAAAAACTGCTATAACCGATAAAGAAATATCTGAACAAGAGTTTTTTGATAATGGCGTATTAATGGTTGCTTTTGTTAGAGCAGGAGTTGAGTTGGCATTTGAAACCATGGTTGAGGCAGGTATTATTCAAGAATCGGCTTACTATGAATCTTTACATGAAACACCTTTAATTGCAAATACTATTGCACGAAAAAAATTATATGAAATGAATGCAACTATTTCAGATACAGCAGAATACGGTTGTTATTTGTTTGACCATGCTTGTAAGCCTTTATTGGCAGATTTTATGAAAAAAACGGAAACGGATGTAATTGGTAAGCATTATGAAGCCGGAAAAGATAATGGTGTTGATAATCAAAAATTAATTGCTATAAATGACGTGATTCGTTACCACCCAGTTGAAATTATTGGTGCTGAATTAAGAGAGTCAATGACTGCAATGATTAATATTTTATAAGGCTTGATTGAAACTATCATAGCTTAATATTATTAATTTGAATCTTGCCATCGGTTTCTTAAATATGGAACCGATGGTTTTTTTTGTTAAATTTAGAAAAATATTTTTTTAAAATTTATGGATAGTATAAATCAAAAAATTCCGCTTGACGAAATTGTAAAAGCTCAGCAAAACATTAAAGAATTGGTAAAACATACACCTTTGATTAAAATGTTGAATTTTTCTGAGAAATACATGTCTAATATTTATTTTAAACGTGAAGATTTACAAAGGGTTCGTTCCTATAAAATAAGAGGTGCTTTTAATAAAATTAAGGATGTTGTTGCAACTAAAAAAGTAAAAACGGTTGTTTGTGCAAGTGCTGGTAATCATGCACAAGGCGTTGCTCAAACTTGTCATTTTTTAAATATTCAAGGTGTAATTTTTATGCCAATAACAACTCCGCAACAAAAGGTGCAACAAGTAGAGATGTTTGGAAAAGAAAATATTGAAGTAAAGCTTTATGGCGATACTTTTGATGCTTGTTATGCTATTGCTAATGAATTTTGTGAGGCGCAAAAGTATGAATTTGTGCATCCTTTTGATGATGAAAAAATTATTGCAGGTCAAGGCACAATAGGTTTAGAGATATTGGATGATATAAAAGAACCCATAGATTATATTTTTGTTCCTGTTGGTGGTGGTGGTTTAGCTTCTGGTATTATAAGTGTATTTAAGGAATTGAGTCCGAATACTAAAATCATCGGTGTTGAGCCAGAAGGTGCGCCCTCTTTAAAAACATCCATAAAGTATAATAAAAACACAGCACTTCATAGTATCGATAAATTTGTTGATGGAGCAGCTGTAAAAAAAATTGGTGATATAACATTTCAAATTTGCAATGCATATATTGATGATGTAATTACCATTCCAGAAGGTAAAATATGCTCTACCTTATTAAAGCTATATAATGAAAAAGCAATTGTAGTTGAGCCTGCTGGAGCTTTATCAATAGCTGCGTTAGATTATTTTAAAGAAGAAATTAAGAATAAAAATGTAGTTTGTATAGTTAGTGGAGGTAACAATGATATTTCTCGTATGGAAGAAATTAAAGAAAGAGCATTGTTATTTGAAGGTTTAAAACATTATTTTATCATAAATTTTCCGCAAAGGGCAGGTGCTTTAAAAGAGTTTGTTAATCAGGTTTTAGGTAAAAATGATGATATTACCTTTTTTGAATATACAAAAAAAAATAGCAGGTCTAGAAGTGCTGCGATAGTTGGAATTGAATTGAAAAACAAAAGGGATTTTGCCCCAATGGTAAAAAGAATGAAAGGCCTTGGCTTTTTAGGGGAGTACTTGAATGATAATCCACAGCTTTTCCAATTTTTGATTTAATTTTATACGGGTCTTTGTAATATTATGTATTTTTGATTGTTAAAAAAATCAAAAATAGCCTGTATG
>DAOUTI010000045.1 GCA_030626795.1 Flavobacteriaceae bacterium | reverse complement strand
TTTTCTTTTACATCAGGAAAAAGTTGTGTATCGGCGAAAGCCTTATTTTCAAAATCTTTAACAGATTTTATTGACTCAGGAAACTCACCATCATGCCATTCCATATCTAATAAACCAAAACTTAATTGGCGCATGGTTGCCATACCTTCTAAAAAGTTGGCAGAATCTTTAATTTTTCGCACCAATTCCATTGGGATAATCTCACCAGTTTTATAGTGTTTTGCAAATAAATTTAAAGCTTCTTTTTCATAACACCAATTTTCAAAAATCTGACTTGGTAACTCTACAAAATCCCAATAAACATGAGTTCCAGAGAGACTAGGATAAGTTGTGTTTGCCAACATACCATGAAGAGCATGCCCAAACTCATGAAAAAGTGTTGTTACTTCGTTAAAGGTCAATAATGACGGTTTAGTTTCTGTAGGTTTGGTAAAATTACAAACAATAGAAATATGTGGTCTTGAATTTTCTGCCTCTTTTTTCCATTGATTTTTGTATGAAGTCATCCAGGCGCCATTTCTTTTTCCCTTTCGGGGAAAGAAATCAGCATAAAAAACTGCAATAAAGTCACCATTATTATCCGTTACTTTATAAGTTTTTACATCTGAATGGTATTTGTCAATGTCAAAAATTTCTTTAAAATGTAAATCATATAATTTATTAGCAATGGTAAATACGCCATCAATTACATTTTCTAATTTGAAATAAGGTTTTAATTGCTCATCATCTAAATTGAATAATTGTTTTTTTAATTTTTCAGAATAATAGGCACTATCCCATTTTTGAATCGATTGAATTCCGTCTTTTTTAGCAAGGGCATTCATTTTTTTAAAGTCATTTTTAGCTGCTGGTTTTGCTTTTACCAATAAATCATTTAAAAATTCTTTAACTTTTTCAGGGGTTTCTGCCATACGTTCTTCTAAAACAAAGTTAGCATGACTTTGATAACCCAATAAGTTAGCCCGCTTATGGCGGAGTTTTACTATTTTCAAAACAACTTCTTGATTGTCATTTTTATTATTTTGAAAAGCTCTAGCTCCAAAAGCATTTGACATTTTTTCTCGTAAATCTCTATTGTCGGCATAGGTCATAAAAGGAATATAACTAGGGTAATCTAAAGTGAAAATCCAACAGTTCTCCGATTTTTTGGAGATGTTTTTTTCTTTAGCTAACATTTTTGCTGCTTCTATAGTTCCTTCGGGTAAACCAGATAATTGCTTTTCATCAGTAATAACCAGTTCAAAAGCATTGGTTTCTGCCAAAACGTTTTCGCCAAATTGTAAACTTAATTTGGATAGGTTTTTATCAATTTCTCTTAATTTACCTTTGTCTGTTTTATTAAGATTTGCTCCATTTCTTACAAATGCTTTGTAATTTTTTTCGAGAAGCATTTGTTCTTCCGGATTTAAATCAAAATCATCTTTTTTATTAAAAACTAATTTTATTTTTTGAAATAATTTTTTGTTTAATCTGATATCATTTGAAAATTCAGATAGCATTGGCGAAACTTCTTGTGCGATTTTTTGAATTTCATCATTGGTTTCGGCTGAGTTCAAATTAAAAAATATACTTGAAATCCTATCGAGTTTGGCACCAGTAAATTCAAGTGCTACTAAAGTATTTTGAAACGTAGGTCTTTCTTTATTTTCAACAACTAAATCAATTTCGGCTTTAGCCAGAATTATTGCTTTTTCAAAAGCGGGTATAAAATGCTCGTTTTTAATTTTTGAAAAAGGTGAAGTATTGAATTTTGTACTGAATTTTTGTAATAAAGGATTATTCATAATTTAATAAATGAGAAAAATAAAATGATGATAAAATTGAGTTTGAAGGATTGATTTATGAGTCGTTAGTCAAGAGTAGGAAGTCGAGAGTCAAGTGCATACTACTTCTTATTTCTTACTTCTTTACTTGCTTTATTAACTTTTATTTTTAATTCTTCTTTATAATTGATAATGGTTTGTAAAACTTTTTTATCGGCTTGACCAATAATTTGAGCAGCTAAAATCCCAGCATTTGTGCCACCATTAAGGGCTACAGTTGCTACCGGAACTCCGCCAGGCATTTGTAAAATGGAAAGTATGGAGTCCCATCCGTCTATTGAATTTCTAGATTTAACAGGAACACCAATTACAGGTAAAGGGCTCATAGATGCAACCATACCAGGTAAGTGTGCGGCTCCTCCAGCTCCAGCGATAATTACATTTATTCCACGAGTATGAGCATGAGTAGCATAGTCAAAAAGTTTTTCGGGGGTTCGATGTGCCGAAACAATATCTACTTCGATTTCAATATTAAAACTTTGTAAAATATCGATTGCTTCTTGCATAATTGGCAAATCTGAATCGCTTCCCATGATTATTCCTACTTTGGCCATAATGGATTAATTTTTTATTGTAAATTTATTGACAAAAATAATACAAAAAAACTATTTTTCACTACGATGCAAATCCCATTATTTAATACAGTTCTTTCTTGGATATTAAAAAAGAGAAAATATCAAATAGATATGTTTGTTGATTATCCTATTGAGGTGCAAAATGAAGTATTATTTGATTTAATATCGGATGCCAAAAACACGAAATTAGGTAAAAAATATGATTTTACAAGTATAAATAATTATGAAGAATTTGCTAAAAATGTACCAATTCAACAGTACGAATCTATTGAGCCAATCATAGAAAAAAACAGAAAAGGAGAGCAGAATATTTTTTGGTATTCAAAAATTCAATGGTTTGCAAAATCGAGTGGTACAACCAATGCCAAAAGTAAATTTATTCCGGTAAGTGATGAAGCCATTGAAGATTGTCATATGAAAGCAGGAAAAGATATGCTTTGTTTGTTTATTAACAATAATGAAGATACCGAAATTTTTAAAGGTAAAGGTTTGCGCTTAGGCGGAAGTAGTGCCGTTTATGAAGATAATGATTCTTTTTTTGGAGATCTTTCGGCAATAATTATTGAAAATATGCCTTTTTGGGCAGATTTTAGTAGTGCTCCTAGCCAAAAAACAGCATTAATGAGCGAGTGGGAAACTAAGATGGATGCTATAATTCAAGAAACGATTGATGAAAATATAACCAGTTTATCGGGAGTGCCTTCTTGGATGTTGGTTTTATTGAACAGAGTTTTAGAAGTAACGGGAAAAGAGAATATTTTAGAAGTTTGGCCAAATTTAGAAGTTTATTTTCATGGTGGTGTAAATTTCAACCCTTACCGCGAACAGTATAAAAGATTAATTCCAAAAAAAAGTTTTAAGTATTTTGAAACCTATAACGCTTCTGAAGGTTTTTTTGCAATTCAAGACCAGAATAATTCAGATGAACTACTATTGATGTTGGATTATGGAATTTTTTATGAATTTATTGACATGAATAATTATGATGAAGAAAACTCTACGGCAATACCTTTACAAGAGGTTGAATTAAATAAAAATTATGCCATAGTAATTAGTACAAATTCAGGTTTGTGGCGATATTTGATTGGAGATACCGTTAAATTTACTTGCTTAAAACCATACAGAATAAAAATTACTGGTCGAACAAAACATTTTATTAATGTTTTTGGTGAAGAATTGGTTGTTGAAAATGCAGAGGATGCTTTACAAATTGCTTGTAAAGAAACCAATGCCGAAATCACAGATTATACTGTTGCACCAATTTTTATGGATGGAATAAATAGTGGTGGACATGAATGGGTTATCGAATTTAACACACCACCACAACATTTAGATGAGTTTATACTTATTTTAGATAATGCATTAAAAAATTTAAATTCTGATTATGAAGCCAAGCGTTATTTGAATATGGCTTTGGCATTACCGATAATACACCAAGCACCAAAAGGACTTTTTTATGATTGGTTAAAACAAAAAAATAAACTTGGCGGACAACATAAAGTGCCAAGATTAAGTAATAAAAGAGATTTTTTAGAAGAATTATTAGTACACGCCTAATCTTATTAACACGCAAATGCTTTATTGAAAATGAATGCAACAGAAAAAGAAACCTCCTATAAATCAACCAATACTTATTCTACTTTAAATACATTAACAAACAAAACAAAAAACGTGTGGTTTGTTTGTCATGGAATTGGTTATTTGAGTAAATATTTTTTAAGATATTTTAAAGAATTAGATGGACTTGAAAATTATATTATTGCTCCACAAGCGCCAAGTAAATATTATTTAGGTTCAAAGTATAAACATGTTGGAGCTAGTTGGTTAACCAAAGAAAATACGGTAAAAGAAATTGATAATGTGATGCGATATTTGGATGCAGTTTTAGAAAATGAAAAACTTCCAAACCATATAAACTTAATTGTTTTAGGATATTCTCAAGGAGTTTCTGTAGCAACGAGATTTGTTGCTAGTCGTCAATTAAAATGTAATCAATTGGTTTTGATGTCGGGATCCATTCCAAAAGAATTAGAAAGACATGATTTTAAATTTTTAAAAGACAAAACAAAAGTTTCTTTAGTGTATGGTACACAAGATGAATATTTTAACGAACAATTTATAAAAAATGAAAAAAAACTTTTTTATGAATTGTTTGAAGGGGATACTCAATTTATTCCTTTTGAAGGAAATCATGAGGTTAATAAAGAGGTATTAGAAAGCTTAGTAAAATAAGCTACTTTTCTCTTTCAATCACATAATTAACCATGGTGATTAATGATTCTTTATAAGGAGAATCAGGGTAAGTATTTAATATTTTTAAAGCTTTTTGCTGGTATTCTTTCATTTTTTGAGTAGTATATTCAATACCACCATTTTGTTTTACAAAAGCAATGACTTCTTTTACTCTTTTTTTGTCTCTGTTATGATTCTTAACAGAATTGATTAACCATTTTTTGTCTTTTTTACTACAGTGATTTAATGTGTAAATTAATGGAAGTGTCATTTTTTGCTCTTTGATGTCAATTCCGGTTGGTTTACCTATTTTTTCTTCGGTATAATCAAATAAGTCATCTTTTATCTGAAAAGCGATTCCGATAAGCTCACCAAACGCTCTCATTTGTTCAATTACTTCTTTTTCGGCATCTACAGAAGCGGCACCAATTGCGGTACAAGCAGCAATTAAAGTAGCTGTTTTTTTACGAATAATATCAAAATATACATCTTCGGTAATATCTAACTGCCTGGCTTTTTCAATTTGTAAAAGTTCACCTTCACTCATTTCACGAACCGCAATGGAAATGTGCTTTAAAATATCAAAATCATCATTATCAATAGAAAGCAGTAATCCTTTTGAAAGTAAATAATCGCCAACCAAAACAGCGATTTTATTTTTCCAAAGGGCATTTAATGAGAAAAATCCACGACGTCTATTACTATCATCTACAACATCATCATGTACCAAAGTTGCTGTATGAATCAATTCGATTGTAGCCGCACCACGATAAGTACGCTCTTTAAAATCACCATTAGAAACCATTTTTGCAACTAAAAAAACAAACATAGGTCGCATTTGTTTACCTTTTCTTTGAACTATATAATGTGTTATTCGATTCAATAAAGAAACATTAGAAATCATAGATGCTTTGAATTTAATTTCAAAGAATTCCATTTCTTTTTGAATGGGAAATTTTATTTGTTCAACAGGCTTCAAAAGTGACGATTAATTCATATTTGTTGCTAAAATAATTAAAAAGTGAGAAGAAAGAAGTAAAATTTAATAAAAACTGGTCAACATTAATTAGGATGTTTAAAAAAGTCGAAAGGCGGCAGTCAAGAGTCGGTAGTCAAGAGTTAAAAGTGAGAATTAAAAGATGAAGAGAAATTAATTCAAGAACTCGATCACTCTATATCCAAAATATTTTTAGAGTGTACAGAGCCTGGACGCAGAGCTAGGTCACCATGCACATTTTATGGATAAAAATCAGGGAGTATTGAGGGATTTCATTAATTCCTTGATTAATCAGATTATCAGTGGCCGTTACGTAGTAAGCTCCTTGGCCAGGAAGAGATTTTTTTCGTTCTTTTTTCATCTTTGAAAAAAGGACAAGAAACAAGATGTAAGTTTTGGATTAAAACTCTAAACAAAAAGTGAGAAGATTATTAAAAACTTCTCACTTCAAACTTATTACTTGTTTTGTTTTGCCCATGAATCCCTTAAAGGAACAGTTCGATTAAAAACTAGATTATCTTTTGTAGAATCATTATCAATATTAAAATAACCCAAACGCTGAAATTGAAATTGATTACCAACGGTTGCTGTTTTTAAACTAGGTTCAACAAAAGCATTATCAATAATTTTTAATGAATTAGGGTTGATAAATTCTTTAAAATCTTTGTCTTTGTGAGAATCAGGTGCTTCATCAGTAAACAAACGGTCATACAATCTAACTTCTGCTTTTATGGCATGTTTTATGGAGACCCAATGAATGGTTCCTTTTACTTTTCGTTTACTTGCTTCGCTACCACTACCACTTCGTGAATCTTCATCATAAGTACATTGAATTTCGGTAATTTCACCACTTTCATCTTTTACAACCGAATTGGCTTTGATGATATAAGCATTTTTTAGTCGAACTTCTTTATCTAATTTTAATCTAAAGAATTTCTTATTTGCCTGTTCTCTAAAGTCTTCTCTTTCTATATAAATTTCTCTAGAAAAAGGAACTTCTCTTGAGCCAGCATTTTCATCTTCGGGGTTATTTTCAGCGATTAAAATTTCTTCTTTGTTTTCAGGATAATTAGTGATTACCAATTTTACAGGATCTAAAACTGCCATAACTCTTGGTGCAGTTTTGTTCAATTCATTTTTAATATGAAATTCTAAAAGAGCGATATCAGTAATATTATCACGCTTGGCAATTCCGGCGGTTTCACTAAAGTCACGAATAGATTTTGCAGTATAACCTCTTCGGCGTAAGCCAGAAATTGTAGGCATACGTGGGTCATCCCAACCGTTAACCAACTCTTCTTCTACCAATTGTAAAAGCTTACGTTTACTCATTACGGTATAACTCAAATTTCGGCGAGCAAATTCACGTTGTTTGGGTTTGAGGTTATCCCCGTTATAAACTTGTTTTAAAAACCAGTTGTATAATTCACGATGTGGGTTAAATTCTAAAGTACAAAATGAATGTGAAATTTGTTCAATATAATCAGACTCACCATGAGTCCAATCATACATGGGGTAAATATTCCAGTCATTACCAGTACGGTGATGTTTTTTATATAAAATGCGATAAATAATAGGGTCACGCATTAACATATTGTTGGCAGTCATGCTGATTTTTGCACGTAAAACATGTGATCCCTCTTTAAAATCACCATTTTTCATTTTTTCGAAAAGTTCGAGATTTTCTTCAACAGATCTATTTCTATTTGGGCTATCAGTTCCAACTTGTGTTGGAGTTCCTTTTTGTTCGGCTATTTGAGCAGAAGTTTGATCATCAACATATGCCTTCCCATTGTTGATTAAAAGAATTGCCCATTCATATAATTGTTGAAAATAATCGGAAGAATATAATTCGTTATCCCATTCAAAGCCTAGCCATTTGATATCTTTTTTAATGGCATCTACATATTCTTGTTCTTCTTTTGTTGGATTTGTATCGTCAAAACGCAAATTTACCGGTGCGTTATAGGTTTGGCCCAATCCGAAATTCAAACAAATTGATGCTGCATGCCCAATGTGCAAATAGCCATTAGGTTCGGGTGGAAATCGAAACCGAAGTTTTGTATTATCTAATCCGTTTTTTAAATCTTCTTTAATAATTTGCTCAATAAAATTGAGCGATTTTTTTTCTTCTGCCATTTTTTCAAATCAATATGGTTGCAAAATTAAGGAAAATTAAAATGGAATAAAGTTGAATAGTTAGAAAGTTGATAGAGGGAGATTTATTATTAAAATCCTAAAATTAATTTAGCAATATAAAAAAAGATAAAAATACCAAAAATATCATTGCTGGTAGTAATAAATGGACCTGTAGCAACAGCTGGATCAATTCCTTTTTTATCAAGAATTAACGGAACAAACGTTCCTACTAAAGAAGCAATTATAATTACAATAATTAATGAAATAGCTATAGTTATACTAATATTTATATTGTAGTTTAGAAATATTCCAAATACAAATATCAACCCTGCCAAAATAATTCCGTTTACTAAGCTAAGTCCGATTTCTTTAATCATTCTATTAAACATACTCCCTTTGATATTATCATTAGCTAAACCTTGAACGATTATTGCTGAAGATTGTACACCAACATTACCAGCCATTGCAGCAATTAATGGTGTAAAAAAGAACAATTCGGGAAATTTAACTAATGCATCTTCAAAACCGCCCATAATAGATGCTGCACCTAAACCACCAAATAAACCCAAAATTAACCAAGGCAAACGCGCTTTGGTTAGAGCTAAAATACTATCATCGGCTTCAACATCTTCAGTAATACCAGCTGCCAATTGATAATCTTTTTCAGCCTCTTCTTTAATAACATCTACAATATCGTCAATCGTAATTCTTCCTTGTAAGCTATTGGCATCATCAACAACAGGAATTGCTTCTAAATCATATTTTTGCATGATTCTTGCAACTTCTTCAACGTCATCATTAACATTTACCGAGTCCACTTTCGGAATATAAATATCAGAAATATGCGCTTTTTCCGAAGCAACCAACAGGTCTTTTAATGAAAGTCGCCCTTTTAAAATATTATCACGATTAACCACATAAATGGAATGTACTCGAGTAACTTCTTGAGCCTGAGACCGCATTTTTTTAATACATGTAGTTATGTCCCAAGTTTCTTTTACTTTCACCAATTCTTTTGCCATTAAACTACCAGCTGTACCTTCGCCATATTGTAATAAATCAACAATATCTTTGGCGTGATCAACATCTTCAATTTCTGATATTACTTCTTTTTTCCTTTCGGATGATAATTCGGCAATAATATCGGCTGCATCATCTGTTTCTAATTCATCAATTTCTTCGGCAATTTCTTCTGCAGAAAGATTTTTAAGTATTTTTTCACGATCATCTTCATCAATTTCCATCAATGCTTCTGCCGTTTGTTCACTATCTAATAATTTAAATAAATAGGTTGCATTAGTTAAATGAAGAATATCTATAATTTCGGCAATATCAGCAGGATGTTCTTCTGCTAAAAGCAAAAGTAAAGCACTATCATCATTTGTTTTGATGAGTTGCTCAATGTTTTGGATGAATTCTTTATTGATTTCTGTTGCCATCTTTTACCAAACTTTGGGTTAATGTAATGAATTGATCTACCGACAATTGTTCTGGACGTAAAGCAAATATAACATCTTCTCTTAATTTATCCGATAGTTGGAAAGATTTTAAACTATTTCTTAATGTTTTTCTTCTTTGATTGAAGGCTGTTTTAACTACTTTAAAGAAAAAAGCAACGTCAACAGGTAATGAATAATCTTCCTTTCTAATCAATCGTATTACACCTGATTCTACTTTTGGTGGCGGATTAAAAACAGATGGAGGTACAGTAAACAAATATTCAACGTCATAAAAAGCTTGCGTTAATACCGAAGTGATTCCATAAGTTTTAGAGCCGGGTTTTTCGGCAATTCTTTGGGCTACTTCTTTTTGAAACATACCACATAATTCAGTAACAAAGTTTCTATTTTCAATTGCTTTAAAAACAATTTGAGTAGAAATATTGTAGGGAAAGTTTCCAATAATGGCAAACTGCTCACCTTTAAATATTTCTTGAATATCCATTTTCAAGAAATCAGCTTCAATGATTCTGTTTGATAGATTTAAATAGTGGACTTTTAAGTATGCAATAGATTCTCTATCAATTTCAACAACCGAAGTTGTAAATTTCTTTTTTAATAAGTATTTTGTTAAAACTCCCATTCCAGGGCCAATTTCCAATACGTTTTTATACCCTTTTTCGGTTAGGGTATTTGCAATTTTTTCGGCAATGAATTCATCTTCTAAAAAATGCTGTCCGAGATGTTTTTTTGCTCTAACGTTCATCTTTTTCTGTTTGATAAATAATTTCTAATTCGGTTCTAAATGCTCCAAATTGATTTGGGAAAAGTTGAAGTGCCTCTTTTCTTAACCGATTAGCATCTTCTTGATAATATTTGTTTAAGGTTTCTTTTGAATCGGTGGTGTATTGTACAGAAAATGTTAGCCCTCCCATTTCTTCTTCAACTAGAACTCTACTCATTAAGGCTTTGCTAAATTTACCCGTTGCTAGCATATCTGGAATGTGTTTTTCTTGCATCCATTGTTTCCATTTGGTGTGAATAGACTCTTCAATATTGGTGGTTACGTTATATATGTACATAAGGAGGTTTTGTTTTTGCAAAGTTACGGAAAGATAATGATAGAATGATTTAATGTAATAATGGTAGATTTTATTTATTGAATAGAATCACCTCGTAACCTTCTAAACTTTTTTCGTGCATCAACCAAATAAATACTTGATGGGAACTCGAAAATAATTTTTTGATACATTTCTTTCGCCTTTTCAGGATTATCTAACTGGTTGAGATATAATTCTGCTAATGCAAAATAAGTATCGTCAATTAAAACGCTATCGGGTGTATTTTGAATAATTTTTAAATAGTTATTTTCTGCTTGTATAAAGTTTTTTATTTTGATTAATAAATTTGCTTGTTTAAAAAGCGCATCATCTTCTATAGCGTGGCCTTTAAAATTTAGGAGCAAAGTATTTAATGTATCAATGGCTTGTGTATTTTTGTTTTGAAAAGCTAATAATTCCGCTTTAGCGTAAATTTTTAAAGCATCTTGAATACTGTCGTTTGCAATATTATTGGTAATCAATAGGTTTAAATCTAAAGCGTCGTTAGCAATGAGTTGAGAAGTTGATGATTTTAAAACCTTTAATTGCGTTTGCGCCCATTTAAAATCACCTTTAAAATAGGAAGTACGAGCAACTTTAAAACGAGCTTCTTGTGCCAAAGGGCTATTTTTAAGATTGGTTTGTACTTGGGTATATAAAATTAATGCTTGATTGAATTGATTGGTAAAGACCAAAATATCAGCCAAATTTATTTGAATAGCACCTTTTTGAAATTTAGAATTTGTTAGCGGTAAGGCTTCATTTAAAACTTGAATGGCTTTTTGAGGTTGGTTATAAGTGTAACTCAAAAAATTAGCATAGGCAATTTGTAAATTTAAACTAGTATTATTTTTACCGTATTCTAATAATAAATTTTGAAACTCATCGTCAACTATTTTTTTTTCAGTTTTTGTAACTGCCAATTCATTATCAATTTGAAGTAAATAGACTTTTGCTTGTAAAATGTTTTTTTGATTGGTTTGTATACTTGGGGTATGATCTAAAATAAAATGGAAAGCATTTTTTGAAGTTTCTAAATCATTATTTTCTAACGAAACGATACCAATTTCTTTTATTTGATTTAAGCTTTTTTGGTTTCTATTGTATAAAGATTTTTCTTGAACTAACGCTTTGTTGTAATCTTTTTGTTGCATAAATAACCAACTAAGTAAAATATTCCAAGCATCTTTGGGCGTGTTTTGTGCTCTTTTTAATAGTAGGTTTTTAAATAAAATATTAGTCTTGTTATTTTTATCATCGGTAATAAATGTCGCTATATACCTTTGGATGGTAGGGTAGTATTTTTCGTGTTTATCGACGAGATCTAAATAAGAATTAAACATTTTTTCTAGCTCACCTTTTTCGCCATAAATTTGGGCTTCACTAATTTCGGTATTCATTTTTGGGTTAAGTTTTTTTGCTATTTGATAAGATTGTAAAGCGTAATCTAACAAATGGTTTTGCTTAAAAGCTTGACCAATGACAAAACCAAAATTTGGATTTGTTTTTACATAATTTAAAGATTTTTCATAATAAACCTTGGCTTTATCTAATTGATTTTGCAGTTGGTAATTATAACCAATTTCGACATTTAAATAGGTTTGTTTAGGAAACTGAATGATTTGGCTTTGCAATAAGTCATTTGCTAATTCATAATTTTCAAGTTGCTGATAACAGGTTAACAGGTTTTTAAAATAATCTCTCCTTATTGGATTGTTTTCATGCAGAGGTTTATACAAAGCGCTGGCTTTTTCATATTCTCCTTTTTTGAAATAGGAATTTGCTAATTCGGTATTTTGAGCGGTTAAAAATGAAATATAGAAGCAAAGAAATATAATAGTGAATATGCTGTTAATTTTCATGATTGGAAATTAATTATAAATAAATCAAAAGTATAAGAATTTAATAAAGAGAGCACACTTATTTTACATCAAAATTTATAAAAGCTTGATAATGTTAAAGTTTTGATAAAATAAAATCAAAAATGTAACGTTATTAAGAAACTGTTGTCTTAAAAATACAGTATAACTTTAACAATTAAAAAACAATAACAGTTATGAACGAATTAACCAAATTTTACGAAAGAGCAAAACAAAGTGCAAAAAATCACATGAAGAATGGTCAGATTAATGCTTATTATCAAGACTTAAAAGCAATGAACCATTACAAAAGACAAATAGAAGCAGCTTAGTTTTTAATTAATCATGTCAAACCCAGTATACTTTTGTAATACTTTGGGTATTTTTATACCATCTTCTGTTTGATAGTTTTCTAACAATCCAGCTAGTACTCTAGGTAAAGCTAATGAGCTTCCGTTTAAAGTATGTGCTAACTGGCTTTTACCTGCAGCATCTTTAAATCTCAATTTTAATCGGTTGGCTTGAAATGTTTCAAAGTTTGAAATAGAACTAATTTCTAACCATCTATCTTGTGCTGTTGAAAAAACTTCAAAATCATAAGTTAGAGCTGAAGTAAAACCTAAATCTCCTCCGCATAAGCGTAAAATACGATAAGGTAATTCTAATTCTTGTAATAAACCTTTTACATGCTTAACCATCCCATCAAGGGCTTCATAAGATTTATCAGGATGCTCAATTCTTACAATTTCAACTTTATCAAATTGATGCAATCGGTTTAAACCACGAACATGCGCACCATAAGAACCAGCTTCACGACGAAAACAAGGGGTGTAGGCAGTATTGCAAATTGGAAAATCACTTTCTTTTAATAAAACGTTACGATAAAAATTAGTAATAGGAATTTCGGCAGTTGGAATCAAGTATAAATTATCTACACCACAATGATACATTTGCCCTTCTTTATCGGGTAATTGCCCAGTTCCAATGCCCGAAGCTTCATTAATTAAATGAGGTACTTGCACTTCTTGATAACCTGCTTCACTATTTTTATCTAAAAAATAAGCAATTAAAGCGCGTTGTAATTTTGCACCTTTGCCTTTGTAAACAGGAAAACCTGCTCCAGTAATTTTATTGCCCAATTCAAAATCAATAATGTCGTATTTTTTCGCCAACTCCCAATGTGGTAAAGCCCCATCATGTAATTTAGGAATTGCACCCTCTTCAAAAATCGTTTCATTATCGTCTTCACTATTTCCTTTAGGCACTAATGCGTTTGGAATGTTGGGAATTTGATAAAGTAAATTAGTTAATTCACTTTCAGAACTAGATAAAAGCTCAGCTAAATCTTTTGATTTTTCTTTTAATTGACCTGTTTTTTCTTTTATTAGATTTGCTTTTTGAACCTCACCAGCTTGAAAAAATTTACCAATTTCTTTGGATAATTTATTGCTTTCGGCTAAAATATTATCTAATTCAGATTGTGTAGCTCTACGCAAAGTATCTTTCTCAATAACTTCGTCAATAATTTTTTCTGCATTGGCAAAATTACGAACTGCTAATCCTTTTAGGATAGCATCTTTATTTTCTCTAATAAAAGCAAGTGTTAACATGGGTTTAGTTTTTTAAAGAAAGCAAAGGTAAGGGTTTGTGAAGAAATAATTTGTTATTTTAACTTTGATTTTTTATCCATTTTCTTGCCGTATTTTCATCCTTTTTAATTTGGGAAGAAAGAATTTCTATAGAATCAAATTTTTGTTCATCTCGTAAGTGTTTTAATACTTCAATTTGAATTTTTTCTCCATAAAGGTTTTCTTTAAAATCTAGTAAGTGCACCTCGATAGTTTGATTTTTTCCACTTACGGTTGGTCTATTTCCAATATTCATGATGCCAAAAATAATTTTTTTAGAGATAGTGGTTTTTATAATATAAACTCCTTTTTTAGGGATGAGTTTATAATCTTCTTGAATATAAATGTTTATAGTCGGGAAATTTATTTTTCTACCTAATCCTTCTCCTTTTACTATTTTTCCGGTTAACAAATAATTGTAACCCAAATAAGCGTTTGCTTTTTCAATAAGACCTTCTTCAAGAGCTTTTCTAATTTTTGTTGAACTTACCGATACATTTTCAATTTCTTGAGCGGTAATTTCTTCTACTTCAAAATCATATAATTCACCAAATTCTTGTAATTGCTCAAAATTGCCTTCTCTATTTTTTCCAAAATGATGATCGTGTCCGATAATTAATTTTTTAATAGCAAGTTGGTTTACTAAAATATCTCTAGTAAAATTTAATGCAGATAGTTGTGAAAATTCTTCAGTAAAAGGCTCAATGACAAGATAATCTAATCCAAATTTTTCTAATAACTGAATTTTTTCATCCATGGTGTTTAACATTTTAATTTCGTTACCAAATTGTAAAACCTTACGTGGATGTGGAAAGAAAGTCAATATGATTGATTTGTCTTTAGATTTTTTTTTGCTGTGATTTAATCGCTCTATAATTTTTTGGTGACCAATATGTACACCATCAAAAGTGCCAATTGTTAAAATGGAAGTATATTTTTTTTCTTTAAATTTTTGAATGCTATGGTGTACTTTCACAATTAATACTTAAGGTGGGTTCTAATAATTTATTCACATCAAAATTTTTAGAGTTTTTCATAGACAATGATATTTTTTAAAGTACTATCGAGATAATACAAGAAAAATTGAAGCCGGATATGGAAAACTCTAGAAACCCTGAGGGAACAAATATAACAAACAATTTGCTTCGTTATAATTTTATTCAATAGCTAATGCTATTCAAAGCCAACGCGTCAAGCTGGCTCGTTCGCTAAAATGTTTTCAAAACATTTTTAACGCTCCGCCTTCTCACATCTTATTTGCTCTATTTGTTTTTTGACAGAAATTAATTTTTAGAACCCACCTTGATATTTTCATTAATTTCGGTTACAATTTGAGGAACTTTATTTACTTTAAATTTTGTTTTTAATTGTAAAGTGCCATTTGTATTAAATAAAAACAAACTGCCTTCGGTTACTTTAAAATAACCCATCGCATCTCGGCAAAAGCAAATACGACCAAAAACCATTTTTACTTTTTGTAATTCTTTATCGTTTAAAATAATTTGTTTTACCTTTTTATCAATCTCAAAATAAACATATTCTGAGTAATTACTATCGGCTATACCTTTTTCACTCTCTTTTTTGAAATGGTATTTAATAACCAATTTATCACCAGGTATTATTTCAGGATACAGTTTACCAAATTCATCTGTTTTTATTTGTAAACTTGAATTTTTTAAAACTTCAAAGGTACAATTACCTCCTTCGGGACAATTTATATTTTTGAACTGAGAAGGTATGTTTTGTGTAAGTTTTTGTTGTGTTTTGCAACTGATAACGAATACGAAAGCAAAAAACAAATAAATATATTTCATAAAATTTATTTTTAAATAAAATGCTTAGATTTGTAAAATACTAAAAAATTAGTGATTTAAAAAATGATTAAAAATACAATCAGACTCCTTTCTTTCTTTGTTTTATTATTTACTAATCAACTTTTGGCGCAGCAAAAAACGTTTTGGTCAAAAATTGATGATGCAAAAATAAGTAATACCCAATTGCAAAGCACATCTAAAGTAAAAAAATATAAAACCTTCCATTTAAAAATGGATGAATTGAAGATAGATTTAAAAAATGCACCAAATAAAAACGCAGATTTAGAAATATCTAATTTTAAAATTCAATTCCCCAATACAGATGGTTTAATGGTAACCTATTTAGTTAAAGAATCACCAGTAATGCATCCTGATTTGGCAAAAAAATATCCAAATAATAAAACCTATAAAGGATTTGCAGTTGATGATAATTCGTTGAAAATTAGATTTAGTGTAAATGAACAGGGTTTACATGCCATGCTTATTGAT
>DAOUTI010000061.1 GCA_030626795.1 Flavobacteriaceae bacterium | reverse complement strand
GCTGACGATTTAATGAGTGAAATGACCAATACCGCTAGAGAAATTTCGCAAGAACTTGGAAAACTCGAAGGTTATAGCAACGACGAAAAAGAAAAGCTTTATAAAACTATTGGATTAGGAGCACTTAAATACTATATTTTAAAAGTAGACCCAAGAAAAAGAATATTATTTGACCCCAAAGAATCTATTGACTTTAATGGTAATACAGGACCTTTTATTCAGTATACTTATGCACGAATTCAATCTATTTTAAGAAAAGCTAATTTTGATTACGCTAAGCCTACTTTGGATATTAAATTACATCCAAAAGAAAAAGCGGTACTTAAACAAATTCAAAATTATACCGACGTGATTAAAAATGCTGCTCAAAATTTAAGTCCGGCATTGATAGCAAATTACACCTACGACTTGGTTAAAGATTATAATTCATTTTACCAAAGTGTTCCGATTTTAGGGTCAGACAATATCAACGAAAAAATATTCAGAACACAACTTTCTAATCAAGTTGGAAAAACTATTAAAGCTGCATTTAAACTGCTGGGGATTGATGTTCCAGAGAGAATGTAATACTTTCTCACAATAAATAATTTTTAATACTAAATTTAATTTAGTAACTTCGTAGTATTAAACCCTCAAAATACACTGTTTTTAGTGTATTTTTTTAATTCTTATGAAAAATGAAAAGATTAATATTAACCTTAATTATCGTCTTATTTAGTTTTGCTTCTCAGGCACAATTAATAATGATTGATAGCGAAACTGGTGCATACAGATATACTGATGTTGTTACTATTGAAGGAGTTTCACAAAGTCAAATTAAAGAAAGAGCAGCTAAATGGTTACACGCTTATTATAATTCGACTGATCCTATTAGTACAGATTCAACGAGTGTACAACAAAAAAACTCTTTTAAATTTGATTGGAAATTCATTAAAAAAAACATCCCTCTTGAATTGTTTTTCGACGTTACAATAAAAACAAAAGACAATAGATACAAATACGACTTTTCAAACTTTCAAGTTGGAAAAAAAGTTAATGACAATATAGATGCAAGTGACTTAAAAGCATATATCGGAAGGTTTCCTTCTAAATATCAAATTCATATTGAAGAGCCTATTGATGCTGAAATTACAAAAGCCATTGAGAGCTTAACCTATTTTATTAACAACAAAAAACTTAAAGTCGATGAAGACGACTGGTAGCTTTCATATTTTACTACAACAAATCTAATACTCTTTCTAAAGCCATACCTCTTGAAGCTTTGATTAAAACTGTTGCATTATTAATTGTTATACCATTTAAATAGGTTTTAAAATCAGTAAAGGTTTTAAATTGCAATATCTTTTGATTTTGGGTTTTAATTTTGGCGAATGATTCTCCAATTAAAAAAGCATTTTCTATGTTAGAATTATGAATTAAATCGGCTATGATTTGATGTTCTTGAAGAGTATTTTCTCCAATTTCAAACATATCTCCAAGTATAGCAATTTTATGTTTATCTGTTAATTGAGATAGGTTTTCAAGTGCAACTTCCATACTATTGGGGTTTGCATTATAAGCATCTAAAATAATTTTATTACTGCCTTTTATTATTATTTGAGAACGATTATTACTTGGAATATAATTTTCTATTCCATTTTTAATTTGATCATCAGATACTTTAAAATATTTTCCAATGGCAATTGCAGTAGCAATATTTAGATAATTATATTTACCTATCAATTTACTTTGAACAGTAATATTATTAAATTTTAAATGCACAAATGGGTCTGCGCTTACAAATTGCATTGGATAATCTGAATTATTATTACCAAAAGTAATGGTATTCATTCCTCTTGATTTTTCTATCTGAATTTTATCATCCGAACTAACGAAAACAGATTTATTATTTTTTTGCAAATAATCATACAATTCTGTCTTCGCTTTTATCACACCTTCTAAACTCCCAAAACCTTCTAAATGCACTTTGCCAAAATTTGTAATATAACCATAATCAGGGTTAGCAATTTCACAAAGCATTGCAATCTCCTTTAGGTGATTTGCTCCCATTTCAATTACTGCAATTTCGGTTTCTGGATTCATTGCAAGTAAAGTTAAAGGTACACCAATGTGGTTGTTTAAATTGCCTTTTGTTGCCAAGCAATTGTACTTTTCTTTTAATATGGCATGAATTAATTCTTTGGTCGTTGTTTTACCATTACTTCCTGTTAAAGCAATAACAGGTATGTTTAATTGTAGTCTATGATGTTTAGCTAAATTTTGTAGTGTTTGCAATACATTTTTAACTAAAATAATCTTATCATTTGTTTGGTATTGTCTTTCATCAACAACTGCATAAAGTGCTCCTTTTTTTAAAGCATCTTCGGCATATAAATTTCCGTTAAAATTATCGCCTTTTAATGCGAAAAATATTGAGTTTTCAAGATTTGATCGTGTATCGGTAGTTACTTTATAACATTTTTTATAAAGCGCATACACTGCTTTTATTTTCATGTGTCTATATTTATTGTTTTTTAATGGTCACATGCAGTTCGCTATTAATCATTCCCATGTTTAGTATAGATTTTAGTATGCTCGTTTCATAAAGTAAATGTAAAAAAAAACTCAATATCAAAAAATGATATTGAGTCTTTTTAAATTTTATATTTTTTAAATTATTTTACTTTACGACCTTCTTTTCTTCTTCTAGAGTAAGACATTTGACCTAATTTATCAGTGGCACATCTAAATCCGATATAGTTAGTTGCCATATATTCTGGTAAATATCTACGTTGTGCAGGGTCTAACCAAAATGCTCTATCTTTCCAAGAACCACCTTTATAAACTCTCGTTTGATCGCTAATTAAAGTTGTTCTATTTTTAGTATCATATTGTTGAATAATTAAACCGCTTTCACCAATTTGTCTTGGTATTTGAGGTGAATTATACATTCTAGGTTTGTCATCTTGCTCATCTTCATCTCTAAAATATTGTTTGGTTGAAGCTAAATCACCATCCTTACTGTCAATATTGTAAGCTTTTTCGTAATTGTTACGCATAAATGCATCACGCTTTGTAACAGGTACATATTTTATGCTTCCCGGCAAATCTCTTGGTACAATTTTACCATTATCTAAAGTATCAAATTCAACATTGTTATAGTCAACTACAACCACATTTCCTTCTTTATCAATCATTTTTTTGTTAAATACATTTCCTCTAAAGTAACTAAAGTCGTTTGCATCATTATCAATAATTGGTCGATAAACATCTGCTACCCATTCGGCAACATTACCACTCATATCGTATAAACCAAAAGCATTAGGTTTGTATGCTTTTATTTTCATAGTAATATCAGCTCCATCATTACTCCAACCTGCTAAACCACTATAATCTCCTTTACCTTGTTTAAAGTTAGCCATTTGGTCACCTTTATATCTTCTTGAATCTTCACGAGTAGAGTTACCATTCCAAGCATATTTTTTACGCCCTCTAATTGAATTAAATTCTCTATTTTCAACTAACGCTTTTGCAGCATATTCCCATTCTACTTCTGTTGGCAGTCTAAATCGTTGTTGCATAATTCCATCTGAAATTTTTACATGACGACCAGTAAACTCTCCTTTTGATTTTTTTTGTTTTTGAGAATAGTCTTTAATCCCTTTGTAATAAATTGATGAATCACCATCAAACAATAGGTTAGGATTTGCTAAATAAGTTTCGGTATCAAAACGATTTGCTCCTTCAACTTGTAAAGAATCATGATCAAATAAAGTATGCAAAACACCTTTATCAATTAATATTTTTTCATTAACTCTATCGGTTCTCCATTTACAAAATTCTGCTGCTTGTCTCCAAGAAACACCAACAACTGGGTATTCTGCATAAGCTGGATGACGTAAATAATTTTCAGTCAACAGTTCGTTAAAACCTAATGTATTTCTCCAAACTAAAGTATCTGGCAATGCAGCCTGATAAATTTTACGGTAAGTATCATCCGATGGTGGAAAAACCTTCTCTAAATATTGTAAATATAGTAAGTATTCAATATTTGTTACTTCGGCTTCATCCATATAAAATGAACGTACTTGTTGTTTTACAGGTGTTGTGTTCCAATCAAACATTACATCATCTTGTACACTACCCATGGTAAAAGTACCTCCTTCAATTAAAACCATTCCTGGAGGTGGTGCGTGCTCTTTATAATTTGCATTTGCTTGAAAACCGCCATATTTGGGATTGTTATACTCCCAACCTGTTAAGGTTGATACGCTTTTATTACTTTTACCACAACTTACTAATAGTACAGTTGCGAAAATTAAGAGTAATACATTGTTATTGCTAAACTTTTTCATGATTTTTTGTTTGATTATTTTTTAGATAAATACAAAAATTATTAATTTCTTTGATATTTCAGTTTTTACTTGTTATTTTTTGTTTCAATATCTTGTATAACGATTGTTTTTTTTCTTTATTATATGTAATGTTGTAAAATATTTAAAATATGAACTTACTTTATTTATTTATGTTTTCAAAAAAGTACATTTATTTATTCATTTTTATACTTTCTATTCCTTTTATTTATTCACAAAATAGTCAGTCTAAAGTTTTTACATTAAAATGGAATGACAAATCGGTGGTTCAAATAAGTAATAACCAGTCTATTTCTCTTCCATTAATTGATACTAATCTTTTTAACACAAATAATATACCAACCTATACTACAAGTTTTAACGTCCAAAAAAACATATTAGTACAAGATTATCAAATTAAAAATGTTAAATTTTCAAATATTTCTAGTAATTTATTGAAAAACATAAACATCAATGATGTTCCTACAAGTATTGATAGCCATTTTAACATTAGTAAAGCTAGAAATAAATCCATTGCAGTTTTAACTCTAAACCCTTTAATTAACAATAATGGTCAAATAAAAAAAGTTATATCTTTTACTCTAGATTATAACCTTACCTTAAACAAATCTGCTAGCAAGCAAAAAAATATACCTATTCCTATTTATGCTTCAAATTCTGTTTTATCAAATGGTACTTGGTTTAAATTTTCAGTTGACACTACAGGTGTTTTTAAAATAGATAAAAACTTACTCCAGAATATAGGTATAAACACTTCTAATCTAAACCCTAAAAATATTAAAATTTATGGTAATGGTGGAAACCTTTTACCTCAGTTGAATAGTGATTTTAGATATGATGATTTACAAGAAAACGCCATTTATGTTGATGGTGAAACTGATGGAACTTTTGATAATAATGATTTTATACTTTTTTATGCAAAAGGCCCACATTCTTGGAAAGTTAATAGCTCAACTTTTAATCAAACAAAGCACCAAAACAACATTTATAGTGATAAAGCTTATTATTTTATTACCGTTGATAACGGAACAGGTAAAAGAATAAGTAAAGCCAACGAATTAATTCAACCAATTGATGAACAGGTAAACAACTATCAAGATTACTTAGTACACGAAATTGATAAAACAAACCTTTTTGCTAATGGTCAACAATGGTTGGGTGAAGATTTTAGTTTTAATGAAAAACAAACTTTTCATTTTAACTTTAACGATATTGATGATACCGAAGATTTAACTATACGAATTAGAGGGGCAGCAATTTCATTTACCAATACACAAATGCTTGCCAAAATTAACGGGCAAGATTTATTAAATTTAAATTTTACTGCCTTGTCTACCTCATCTTTTGCTTTAGCAAGACCTACTGTAGCATTTGAAAACACCAATACAAATCAAAGTGAAATTAATATAGAAATTACCTATAATAATTTTGGCAATCCATCAGCAAGAGCTTTTTTAGATTATATTGAAATCATAGGTACTAAAAAGTTAATTACCAACGAAAAACAATTTTCTTTTAGAAATATTAATACAACTAATAATAATAAAGTTTACGAATATCAAATTCAAAACAATACAAATGTTTCACAATTATGGGATGTTACAGATTATATTAACCCTAAACAAATTGTAAACGAATCTACAAATGCAGATTTTACGTTTAAATCTTTTGGTGGTGATATAAAAGAGTTTATTGTAATTAACGAAAATGATTATTTTATTCCAGAAACTATCGACGATAATAAAGTCGAAAATCAAAACCTACACCAACTAAAAGATGTTGATTATGTAATTATTACACAAAATTATTTAATGAATGAAGCCGAAAGGTTAGCAAAACACCATCGAGAAAATTCAAACTTAAGTACTCTTGTTATTGACATCAATCAAATTTATAATGAATTTGGTTCGGGTTCACCAGATTTAACTGCAATAAGAGATTTTATTCGTTTTTTATATTTATCCGCTACTAGCGAAAATAACAAAATAAAATATGTTTGCCTATTTGGTGATTCTTCTTTTGATTTTAAAGATCGAATCACTAATAACAACAATATTGTTCCTGCATTTCAATCTTTTGAGAGCTTTAATCTCGTAACCTCTTATGTTACTGACGATTACTTTGGGTTAATGGATGATAACGAAGGTGATTTAACGAGTATTGATTTACAAGATGTTGCTACTGGCAGGTTTCCTGTATCCAGTTTATTAGAAGCTAAAGAAGCTGTTGATAAAACCTTAAATTATTATCAAACAAACTCTTTTGGAGATTGGCGAAATACGGTTTCTTTTGTAGCTGATGATCCTGATAAAGCAAATGAATTCGTTATACAAAAAACTGTTGATATCTTAGCCGAAGATTTAAAGGCAAATAAACCTGGTTTTAATATTAAGAAAATATACGCCGACGCGCATCAACAAGAAACATCTGCTGGTGGCGAAAGATACCCTACTGTTAATGATGCCATAACAAATGCTGTGGAAACTGGCACCTTAGTTTTAGATTATTTTGGGCATGGCGGCATCAACGGCTGGGCAAACGAAAGAATATTAGAGGTTCCTCAAATTCAAAGCTGGAATAACTATAACACATTACCCTTATTTATTACAGTGACCTGTGAATTTTCAAGATTTGATAATCCGCTAAGGCCTACCGCAGGAGAATTCACTTTTTTAAATAGTAAAGGAGGCGCTGTAAATATGATAACAACAACTCGTGAAATTTTTATTAGTGTTGGTCAAGCTTTCAATAAAGTTTTGATTCAAAAATTATTTGGGTTTCAAGACGAGAATTATACCATAGCTGAAGCTTTGATGTATACTAAACATAGTACTAGCTCTGCTCAACGGTTTTTTGTATATAATTTTGGTGATCCAGCAATGAAATTAGCACAACCAAAACCCAATATCCTTATCACGAAAATGAATGATAAAAATATACTACAAAGTAAAGATACTTTAAAAGCTTTATCTCATATTAAATTTGATGGCATTGTTACTGATGCTAACAATACTATTTTAAATAATTACAACGGTACTTTATCTGCAACTATTTACGACAAAGCCTTAAATAAAACTACATTAGATAATGATAATTTTGGAAAAAAAATGGAGTTTACAGCCATTGAAAGTAAAATTTTTAAAGGCAGAGCTTCAGTAACAAACGGAATTTTTTCTTTTGATTTTATTGTTCCAAAAGATATTCGAATCGCATTTGGTAATGCTAAAATTAGTTTTTATGCAGAAGATAATGTCAATGACAAAGCAGGGTATAATTTAGATATTATTATTGGAGGAATTGATCCAAATGCACCTTCGGATAATGAAGGGCCAACCATAAAACTATTTATGAATGATGAATCATTTGTTGACGGCGGTAATACCAATGAGTCTCCTGTTTTATATGCCGTTTTAGAAGATAACTCGGGTATTAATACTTCAATTACTGCTGTTGATCACGATATTTTAGCTATTTTAGACAATGATAATGCAAATCCAATTGTATTGAATGACTATTATGAAACAGAATTAAACGACTTTAAAAAAGGAAAAGTTAAGTTTCCATTGCGCAATTTAGAGCCAGGTTTACACCATTTAAAATTTAAATGTTGGGATACATACAATAATCCATCGGAATCTACGTTAAGTTTTATTGTTGTTGATGATAGCAACTTAATATTAAGTAATGTATTAAATTATCCGAATCCGTTTGTAAACTATACTGAATTTTGGTTCAATCACAACAAACCAAATGAAACATTAGAAGTACAAATACAAATATTTACGGTTTCAGGAAAATTGATTAAAACCCTTAACAAATCTGTTCAATCAGAAGGACTCCTTTCCAGAGAAATTTCTTGGAATGGTCTTGATGATTTTGGGAACAAAATTGGTAAGGGCGTTTATGTATACAAACTTCATGTTAAATCATTACTATCTAAGGCAAAGGCAGAAAAATTTGAAAAATTAGTAATTTTACAATAAAAATTAGATTAACCCCTGAAATTGATTCCATGAAAAAATTAAGCTTAGTTATCATCTCACTTTTATTAGGAATAGGACATACTTACGCACAAGACGACGAAGATAGAAACCCAATAACCACAGCAGCTCCTTTTTTATTAATTGCACCCGATGCAAGAGCTGGCGGTCTAGCCGATATGGGGGTAGCAACCTCACCTGATGCTAATGCACAAAACTATAATGCTGCAAAAAATGCCTTTGCTAGTTCGCAATGGCAAATAGGTTTGAATTATACACCTTGGTTAAGAAACTTGACAAACGATGTAAGTTTAACTAGTGTTTTTGTGACCAATAGAATAAATGAAAAAAGCGCTTGGAGTGCAGGATTAAAATATTTTTCACTTGGCTCAATTGATCTAACAGATGATACTGGAGTTAGCTTAGGTTCTGAAAATCCAAATGAGTTTTCTTTTGACGGCTCTTATGCCATGAAATTAAGTGAGAATTTTTCTATGGCTGTAGGACTTCGGTTTATTCACTCAGACTTAACATTAAGAATTGAAAATTCAAGTATACAAACTGTCAACACTTTCGCTGTTGATTTATCTGGTTATTACCAAAGTGAAGAGCAAAATTATGGAGATTTTAATGGTAAATGGCGAGGTGGTTTTAACATATCAAATATGGGCCCTACTGTAGAGCTTGTTGTTGGAGGTGATGAAAGTTTTATTCCAACCAATTTAAAATTAGGTGGTGGATTTGATTTTATTTTAGATGATGTAAACACCATTACTGCCAATGTTGAATTCAATAAATTATTAGTCCCTACCCCACCAATTAGAGAAAACGGTGAAATTATATCAGGTAAAGATGATAATGTAGGCTTCTTAAAAGGTATGTTTCAATCGTTTTACGATGCGCCAAGAGGCTTTGAAGAAGAGTTAGAAGAGGTTGCTTGGGCTCTTAGTACCGAGTATATGTATAACCAAGTTTTTGCAGTTAGAGCCGGTTATTTTCACGAAAGCCCGAACAAAGGTAATAGACAATACTTTACAATTGGTGCAGGTTTTAAATTTAGAAGTAGTACTTTAGACTTATCATACTTAATAAATGCATCTGATGTAACAAACCCATTAGAAAGCACTTTACGATTTTCATTATCCATTAACTTAGGTGATGTTTATGAATATTTTTAAACCCAATGGAAAAATTTAATATCACAGCTAACTTTACAGTTTTTAATAGTAATAAAGAATTACCAAAACAAGATCAAGAATTATTATTAAAAGCTATTGAAGCTAGAAAAAATGCTTATGCCCCATACTCTAATTTTAGCGTTGGGGCATCTTTATTATTAGAAAATGGGACAATAATTCTTGGTAATAATCAAGAAAATGCAGCATACCCATCTGGCATGTGTGCCGAAAGAGTCGCTATTTGGAATGCAGCTTCACAACATCCAAAATTAAAAATTTTGAAAATTTTTATTTCTGCAAGCTCATCAAAAAAATTGGTTGATCAACCTGTTTCACCTTGTGGCGCTTGCCGACAAACTTTGGTTGAATATGAAATAAACCAATCCAAAAATATTGAAATTTATTTTACTGGCGAAACCGGAAAAATTATCAAATCAAATACTATTAAAGATTTACTACCTCTAACCTTTGACAATTCTTTACTCTAAAATGAAAAATGATATTACCAATCGTGAAGACCTTTATCTTATTGTTAGCGAGTTTTATAAGAAATTACTTGTCAACAAAGAATTAAAGCGCTTTTTTGAAAAATTTAATGATAAAGATATATTAGAAGAACACTTAAACACTTTGGTTGATTTTTGGGATAACATCTTATTCTATTCTGGAACTTATAATAAAAATGCCATGCAACCTCATGTAAATTTACATCAAAAAAAGCCGTTTAGTAAGCACCATTTCGAAATTTGGTTAGATCTTTTTAATCAATCTATTGATAACCATTTTACTGGAGACAATGTGCATGCCTTAAAAACCAGAGCGCTTTCTATTGCAACCATAATGCGAATAAAAACCATTAATTCATAAGGCTATTTTAAAAAAAAAATTACTTTTGTTTTTTAAATTAATAAATCCTTAAATTGCAAACAATGGAATTAAACGACCAAGCGAACAAATTTTTACTTGAAATTGCCAAATGGGCAACGTTTTTAGCCATTGTTGGATTTGTAACTATCGGATTTATGATTATTCTATCATTCTCGGTTGGCACCATTCTATCACAAATTCCTGAAAACAACATGGGTATTTCACCCCAATTCTTTTCATTTTTCTATTTAATTTTTGCTGGAGTCTATTTTATTCCTGTTTATTACCTTTTTCAATTTGGATCAAAAACAAAAAAAGCATTAATTAATAATGATACAGATTTGCTAACATTTGGCTTAAAAAAGCTGAAATCTCATTATAAATTTCTTGGAATAATTACCATTATTATGGTGGGTTTAAATATATTATTTTTAATTTTTGGAACTTTGGCAGCTTCATTATTTTAATTAAAAAACAATAACAATGAAATCAATAATTATAGGAACAGGAAGTTATATTCCTAAAATAATTAAAAAAAATTCTGATTTTATGAATCAGGACTTTTATAGTGAAAAAAAAGAATCAATTCCTTCGTCCAATAAAATAATTATTGAGAAATTTAAAGGTATTACAGGTATTGAAGAACGTCGTTACTTAGAGCCCGAACTTCAAAATAGTGATGCCGGCACAATTGCAGCAAAAAAAGCAATAGAAGATGCAAATATAAACCCAGAAGAAATTGATCAAATTATCTACTCTCACAATTTTGGTGATATTAGATCGGGTGATACACAATCTGACATGCTACCTAGTTTAGCTTCAAGAGTTAAACATTTATTGAAAATTAAAAATCCGAATTGTGTAGCTTATGATATGATTTTTGGATGCCCTGGATGGATTCAAAGTCTAATTCAAGCAGATAATTTTATTAAATCAGGCACAGCAAAAATTTGTTTGGTGATTAGTGGAGAAACACTCTCAAGAGTTATCGATCCACACGATAGGGATTCGATGATTTATTCAGACGGTGCAGGCGCTTGTATTCTTAAAAAAGGGAATGATGATACCAAAGGTATTTTAAGTTATGCAGCGCAATCTTTTACTTATGATGAGTCTAATTATTTATTTTTTGGAGAATCTAATAAAATAATTTCAAACATCAACACGCGATATATAAAGATGTATGGCAGAAAAATTTATGAATTTGCATTAAACAATGTTCCTAATGCAATGAAAACAGCAGTTGGAAAAAGTGGTGTACCTATTGAAAAAATTAAAAAAATATTGATTCATCAAGCTAATGAAAAGATGGATGAAGCCATAATCAAACGATTTTATGGATTATACGAACTTGATGTACCAGAAAATATAATGCCAATGAGCATTCAAAATTTAGGAAATAGTTCGGTTGCCACAGTCTCTACTTTATTAGATTTAATTCTGAAAAACAATTTAGGTAGCCATGAAATAAATAAAGGGGATGCTATTATTTTAGCTTCTGTTGGTGCAGGAATGAATATCAATGCAATTGTTTATCAATACTAATTACTTATAATTCCCCGTAAAGGAAATAAAAAATTAAATTGCTAAAATTCCAGGATTAATTTCAACTGGTTTTTCGCTTTCGCGGAATAATCTAGCGGTCAATTCACCTTTTAAGATAATATTTTCATCTTTAACTTCTAGCCAGCTTCCTTCTCGCAGACCTAAAACAGAAATTTTATTACAAGTATGAAACTCTTTTATTCTAGTTTCTCGAGTTTCACCTTTGTGCTTTGAGGTAGAATCTGGATCTAAATAATGCGGATTCAAATTAAAAGGAATCAGACCTAAAGTATCAAAACTAGGCGGATAAACAATTGGCATATCATTGGTTGTTTTGATATTAACACCTGTTATATTACTTCCTGCACTTGTGCCAAAATATAAAGTTCCGTTTTCAACAACCCTTTTAATTTCTGGCATCAAATTATTTTGATACAATGCATTTACCAAAACAAAAGTATTACCTCCACCAGTAAAAATAGCTTTAGCTTTTTGCACCGCTTTAATTGGGTTTTCAAAATCATGTATCCCTTTTACTTCTATTCCAATTTGATTAAAAGCTTTACTGGCAATGTTTGTATATGCTTGATGAGAAATACCACTTGGCCTTGCATAAGAAATAAATAGTATTTCATCAATTCCTTTAAAAAAAATAGCCAATTCAGGCAAAATATATTCTAAATATTCACTTCCATAAATAGTAGAAGTACTAGCAATAATCATTTTTTTCATTTCTATTCCTTTTTCACAAATTTAATCAAACTATCTCTTTAACCCAGGTTATGTGTTAGAAAATTTATAGCAACTTGAACCTACTGCAAAATATACCGCTTTGCTAAGTTTTCTATTTTTAACATAGCTATGCTATGCTAAAATCAGTAAAATTTTATATTTTATTATAGGTTCAAGCCTTATGACAAAGTTCTAACACATAACCTGGGTTTAACAAAAGTTTATCATTACTTTGATAAATTTTAAGATTATAGAATTGTTTCTTTGGGTAATGAATCAACTCAACCTAATCATTATATTATTTTTTACCTTACACCTCTCCGCTCAAAGCGAACAAGTTATTATTCGTGGTGTAATAACTAATGACTCTGTGTTTCTTGAAAATATACATGTTTTCAATACCAATTCAAAAAAAGGAGCGATTACAAATATTAAAGGAGTGTTTCAAATTACTGCACAACT
>DAOUTI010000008.1 GCA_030626795.1 Flavobacteriaceae bacterium | reverse complement strand
GCTTTTTTAGCTTTTTGAAAAGCTTGTGCAATTTCTAAAACCGCCGAAGTACCCGAAGCATCATCATCAGCACCATTAAACACTTCTTTACCATCCATGCCTAAATGATCGTAATGTGCCGAGATAACAACAAATTCATCAGGTTTTTCGCTTCCGCGGATGTATGCAATCACATTTTCAGAATCAGCATTAGATTCACCATTAAAAAATGCTTTAGGTATTTCTTGTAAATAATTATCATGATCTTTTGGTGCTTTTAAACCTAAGTTTTTATAATAAGCAGTAATATAATTGGCTGCCATTTTTTGTCCTTTTTCACCAGTTTTTCTTCCCTCTAAAATATCTGAAGCAAAAATATAAAGATGCTCTTTTAAGTCGTTGGCTTTAATTTCTGCTGCAAATTTAGTTTTAATATTATTTTCATTTATATCAACTGTTTTTTTTGAAGCACATGAAATTATAGAAATTGTTAGTAAAAGGAGTAGTATTTTTTTCATAGGATTAAAATTTTATAATTATCAAAAATAAGTAATTATTAAATGGTTTGGGTTTAAATTATTTTAAACTGATTACTTTTTTTGTCGAAATGAATGGTGTTGCTATCAAATAATTGATTAATACTATCATTATTAATTAGCGTTTTTGGATTTCCTGCTATAAAATCATCATCTGTCATCAGCCAAAGCGTATCTGCCATTTGTAATGCCAATTGAATTTCGTGCGTAGAAATTAATATGGTTTTATGCAACTTTTTTGCCAAGTTTTGTAAAATCTGAAAAGTTAACATTTTATGTTGTATGTCTAAATGCGCTGTAGGCTCATCTAAAATAATCACATCTGTATTTTGAGCCAATGCTCTACAAATCATCACCCTTTGTAATTGTCCGTCACTTAATTCATCACACCTTTTATCTTTTAAATTTTGCAATTGCATTTGTTCCATGGCAAAATTTATTTGTTTAATATCGTCTTGAGATAAAGTTCCAAGCCAATTGGTGTAAGGTTGTCTGCCCAATGCAATTAATTCATACACGGTTAAGTTACTTGGCGGAATTTTTTCGGTTAAAACCAAGCTTATATTTTTAGCAAGTTCGTTGGAGTTAATTTGATCTAAGTTTTTATTATTGATTAAAATTAATCCAGATAGTTTTGGCTGTACTTTGGTTAAAGTTCTTAATAAAGTTGACTTGCCAATACCATTTTTTCCTAATAAACACACCAATTCTCCTTTGTGAAGATTTAAATTCAGATTTTTAGCTATAACTGTTTTTTTCTTTTTAGAAACATAGCCAATGCTTAAGTCTTCTGTTTCGAGTATGTTATTTTCCGTTTTCAAAACTATAAATTGATTTTCTTTTTTCGTAATAATAGCCAAATCACTACTGGAGCCCCAAACAAAGATGTAATTGCATTAATTGGCAAAGTAAATTCACTATTTGGCAATTGTGCAATGGTGTCACTAATTAACATGAATATTGCTCCTAAAATTGCAACTGCAGGAATTAATATTTTATGATTTGAAGTATTAAAAATCAGCTTTGTTATATGCGGAGTTGCTAATCCTATAAAGGCAATTGGACCTGAAAAAGCGGTAATAACCCCCGTAAATAAACTTGTTGCAATTAATATCAGATTTTTAGTTTTATTAAAATTAATACCTAAGCTTTTTGCGTAGTTTTCTCCCAATAATAAACTGTTTAAAGGTTTAATCGTTGGAAGAATTAAGAGAATACCAATAAAATAGATACTGGCAAATATTAAAATTTCATTCCAAGATAAATTACCTAAGCTTCCAAAACTCCAAAACAAATATTGCTGTAAATTTTCGGCACTACTAAAATAAGCCAAAACGCTTATCATTGCAGCAGTTAAGCTGCTAAACATTAATCCAATAATTAAAATGGTCATCGTGTTTTTTACTTTTCTGGCAACAAGCATGACAGCAAATAATACTAAAAACGAACCTAAACTAGCAAAAACACTTAACAATACACTAGAATAAGCATAGGCTAAATAGCTTCCTCCTAAAATAGAAGAGCCTAAGATTAATAGCGCAACTCCAAGACTAGCACCCGAGCTTACACCTAGAACATAAGGCCCTGCAAGTGGATTTCTAAATAAGGTTTGCATTAATAAACCACCAATTGCTAAACCTGAACCAACTAATATTGCTGTAATTGCTTTTGGGATTCTATAATCTAGAATGATATAACTCCATGTTTCTTTAGTAGTTTCTTGATTGAAAATACTCAAAAAAATATCCTTAAACGGAATATTTACAGAACCGTAACTAATATTAATAAAAACGATAAATATTAATACGATTACAAGTATGATAAATGAAAAACGATATGTATTTAATGGTTTGATATTATATTTTTTTTCATTTTTACGACTTACGACTTATTTCTCATTCATCTAACTTCTCTAAAAAGTAAGGCTGGTAATTGGGCAAAAGCTCAGGGTGTGTAACTTTTATCAAATCTTGCAAAACAATATGCGGTTGTACTGGTGCCAATTCAAAATAAATTACGCCTCCATTCACACCACGTTTTTTAGAATAGGTATATATTTTTCTTTTTTTAAAGGATTCGAATTCAGTATAATGACCGTTTGCATTTGCCAATTCATTAATATTTGTAAAAAAGCCCGAGCCTATCCAAAAGTTAGCCTTTTGGGCTTTTTCAATAACCGATTCAAAACTTAAAACCAAACTACCTTGACCTTTAGAATCACTCCATAAATAATTGGTGTTGGCATCTTTAAATAACTGAGCAGCAAAACTATCACCAGCAGGTAAATTCCATTTGTCTTTGTATAAAACACCAGTTAAAATAGTTGGGATATTTTTTGCGTTTTGTGCAATTTTTTTTGCTTGAAGATATTTGGTTTCAATAGATTTAAATATACTATCTGCTAATGCATCCTTATTATAAAGTGCTCCAAAAAATTTAATCCATTCGGCTCTGCCTAGCGGAGTTTCTTCTAGCCAATCTCCATTAAAAATAACAGGAATACCATTTTTACTAATCGTATTATACATTTTTGTGGTGTTACCCATAGTAAAACCAATTACGGCATCTGGTTGTAAACTTATTAATATTTCGGTGTTAAAAGATTGGCCATTGCCAATGTCGTTAATGAGTCCATTTTGTATCAGGAGATTTGTTTTTGAAGAAGTAATATAGCTGGTGTTTGGAAACCCAATTAATGTACTTTCTTCTCCAATTAATTCTAGCATTGGAATATGAGTGGAAGAAGTTGCAATAACTTTCTTTAGCGGAATGTTTAATTTAATGCCGTTAATTTTAGGAGTATTATCATTAAAATTTACTGTTGCTAAAATAAATTCTTGTTTATTTTTTGCGCCAGGATATGGAGTTTTGATAATTAATTTTTTATAAGTATCAAATACCTGAATATCAAAACCTTTAGCGTACTTAATTAAAGAATAAGAAGATTTATTTTTTTCTATATTTTTATTATCTATCTTTTCTTTTTTACAAGAAAAAAAGAAAAGAGTTAATAATAAAAAAGGTAATAAATATCGCTTTATTAAAGTATTCATTTCAAGATTTTGTGCTATTGAATTTGAGAGAAATAAATTTCAGCAAGTTTACGATTTTTTAAAATAAAACAAGCCTAATATTTTTTAGATTCAATAATTCAGTTAATTTTGCCACAGAATTTGGTCGCGCCTTTGGCGTGATAAAATAAAAGGGAATCTCGTTTACTTTTTTAAGTATTTAATCGAGAGCTGTCTCCGCAACTGTAAGCTAAGCCACGTAAAATAGTGGTGCTTATTGTTAATCTTTTAAGTCACTTTTCGCTTTAGCGGATGGGAAGACAAACAATAAGACGCAAGCCAGGAAACCTGCCAAATTAGTATAATAAAAGCTTTCGGATGAAAAGTGGAAAATAGATGATTTTATCATACTTTCCTTTTTACTGATAGCCATTTTAATCATTAAATTTTTACAAAATGAGAAAAGGGTTATTTTGCGTAGGAGCATTTTTTTTTGCTTCTATAGTAAATGCACAGCAAAAACAAGACTCAACAACAGTTGAGCAATTAAAAGAAGTTGTAGTTACAGCTACAAAAATTCCAACAGAAAAGAAGAATCTTGGAAAGGTTGTTTATCAAATTACACCTGAAATCATTGAACGAAATCAAGGTAGATCTGTAGTTGATTTGATTAATGATGTTCCGGGAGTTGAAATAAATGGAAATTATAGCACCAAAGGACAAAATTTAGGTTACTATATTCGAGGAGGAAGAAATAGACAAGTTGCTATTTTAATTGATGGTATAAGTGTAAATGATCCATCATCATTCAATGGAGACTTTGACCTTAGGCAAATTCCTTTAAGTCAGGTAGAAACAATTGAAATTATGAAAGGTACAGCCAGTACTCTTTATGGTACAGGAGCTGCAACAGGAGTGATTAATGTAATACTTAAAAAAGCCTCTGAAAATGGCTTTAACGGAAGTTTTAGTTCTTATATTGGATCTAACAATTCACAAGAAAATCAAAGCAATAATATTGACGATTTAAGTGCTAACTTAAATTTTAACGGTAAAATAGGTAAAGTAGATTATTTATTTACAGTAAATGCTTTGCAATCTGGGGGATTGTCTGCAGCAGAAAGTAGTGATAATAATATTAAATTTGAAGAAGACACTTTTGTTAGATATAATTCATTATTAAAAATTGGGTATAATATTTCTGATAATCTTAGATTAGGTTTTTTTGGAACATTTGATGAATTTAAGTCTGATTTTGATGCATATGATTTTTTTAAAAATAGTTATGTAGATGCTGATAATAGCATGAGAAATAAGCAAAATAGATTTGGTTTTACACCTAGTTATAAATATAATAAAGGGGAATTAAAATTGAATGGGTTTTATACTGAGATAGAACGAGATGTAAGTCCGACCGATGATAAGTACAAAGGAAAAGCTTATGGATTTGACATATATAACAATTATAATTTTTCAAAACAAATCTCTGTACTTCTAGGACTTTCTGGTCAGTATCAAGATATGTATCAAAAAACAATGTTTTCAAGTATAGAAGAGGGTAGTGCCGAACAAATTTTTTATGATCCTTATGTATCAATAAATTATCATAGTACTTTTGGATTTAATCTAAATGCAGGTACACGTTTGAATATTCATGATGAATATGGAACACATTTTGTTTACAGTATAAATCCTTCGTATAATTTTTCAACTTCTGATGAGTCTTATTTTAAATTATTAGGATCATTAAGTACTGCTTTTATTACTCCAACATTACAAGAAATATTCAATAAAAAACCATCTATCGGTGATTTGAAACCAGAAAAAGATTTTACTCTTGAAGGTGGTTTTGAATGGTATTTATCAAATAAATTAAATTTTAATGTTGTTTATTTTTATAGAGAAGAAACAGATAAAATAGGATATGATTTCACCACTTTTCAAACTATTAATGATGAAGGCGTTTTTTTAGCAAGAGGAGTAGAGGCTGAATTAAATTATCAACCTGTTAAAAAAATAAATTTTACATTTTACTATAGTTATATAAATAGAGAAGAGAGTTTGCTTTTAAAAATACCAAAAAATAAGCTAGGAGTTAATATTGCTTATCATATACTCGATAACACCCAAGTTTCTATTAATGGTAAATATGTTGACTCAACAAAAGATTTTGGTGATATAGAATTACAATCCTATAAGCTTTTAGACCTTTTTGTTAACCATAAAATGTTAAATAATAAATTAACTGTTTTTGCCTCGGTTTCAAATTTATTTAATGAAGACTATCAAGAAATTGCTGGATTTTCAACAAGAGGCAGAAATTATAAATTTGGATTACAGATTGATTTTTAGAGGTATTATTCAATGTGGAATGAGTTTGTTTTGCTTATTACAGGTGGTT
This sequence comes from Flavobacteriaceae bacterium, assembly GCA_030626795.1. Lineage (GTDB taxonomy): Bacteria > Bacteroidota > Bacteroidia > Flavobacteriales > Flavobacteriaceae > Lutimonas. The sequence goes on along the minus strand of DAOUTI010000008.1, from coordinate 22,944 downwards.
TAAGTGATGTTTTGATTAGCCGTATCACATTATTGTGATACTTCAGTTGAAACGATTACAACAGGAATTATACCTGGAGATGTTGTGTTTCAATAGTTTTTAACAACTTGTACCAATTTAACATCATAATGCCGTTTTAAAACTATTTAATTTTCACAATATTATTGTTAAAATAGTTGACTATAACAAGGCTATACTAAATTATTTTGCCTCAATCTTGCAAAAATTAATTCAATTCAATTATACGACTTTATAAAATTAAATTGGTATTATTTTATATATTAGAGGACTAATAACGTGAGTTCGACGTAACGAGCAAATTAACTACTAGAATGTTAGATGTTAACGTTTTTGCGAAGAAGGTACGACTGTGGCAATCTGTTTTTCAATGAAGAGACTGCCACATTTTACTTGAAAAAGTAAAATTCACAGAGACGAATGTGAATAAACTAACTGATTGTGAGTATGTTATGGTGATTTATTGTATCGAACTCACGTTTATAATTAAAAATGAAAAAATTATTTTATATTTTATTATTTAGTCCTCTTTTTTGTACAGTAAATGCGCAAGAAGTAGGTATTCGTTTTGGTGAAATGGCAGGTAACAATGTTGCCATTGATGGGGTGTACAACTTTAAAGAAGGAAGAGTTCATGCTGACATAACCTTTGGTAAAAGTGTTGGTTTTGATGTAGTTTATGATTTTTTTGTAAAACCAATTAACGGAATTGATGATTTTTACTATTATTTAGGAGTTGGTTTAACAACTTTGATTCAAAGTGATTTTGAATTAGGAGCTGCAGCAGAAGTAGGTATTGAATATCGTTTTCCAAAATCACCTTTAACGCTCAGTTTAGATTATAGACCAGTAATTATTGTAATTGAAAGTACTGATTTTCATTGGTACGGATTTGGTTTGAATTTAAGGTATGTTATTGAGAGATAATGATAAAATGAATAAATGGTTGTAAAACATTATATTTCAACTAACAACTAACAACTAACAACTAACAACTAACAACTAACAACTAACAACTAACAACCAACAACTAATCCCTTACCTTCTTCCAATACACAGTTTTTCCAAAAAATGGGTATCCAATAAAGCCTCTAACTTTTAGCCAGATTTCATCTTTTAGTGAAATGTTACAACCATAATAAAATCCGTTTTTGGCATTTAAAATTTTGGCTCCTTGCCAAACATTGTCTTTTAAAGTAGCACCTTTTAAGATCACTAAACCTTGTATGGGTTTGTCTTTATTTTCACCTTCACATTTTTCACAAACATCTTCACGATGTTCTTTAGGAATTATCTTTACTATTTTAACAAACAACGAATCGTTTTGCTTGTATATCTCGACAATAGATTCCTCTTTATCCTTGTTAAAAACATCAAAGGTTTTCCATTTGCCAAAAATAGATTGTGCTTTTACGGAACAAATTCCCATAAGGAAAAAAAATAAAATGCTTGTTATATTTTTTAGACTACTGATTTTTAGCATTTTTCTTGGCTAAATTTTTATGATGTAGTTTCATCAGACTGGTATTTAATTCAAACCCGAGCAGCAATATAATTGAATTTAACCAAATGAATAACATAATCACTAAAATAGTACCGATAGAACCATATAATTGATTGTATTGTGCAAATTTTTCAATATATATTTTAAATATCTTAAAGTTGATAATGATTAATATTGTTGTGAAAACTGTACCGGGCGAGAAAAAAGAAGTTTTTCTACCTTCTTTTATTCCAAAAGAAAACAATAATGAAATGGCTATAAAAACCATAAAGATTAAAATTATAATTTGAATAATCCCTATCCAAAAAGCAGCATCACCAACAATACCTTGTTTATTTAGTGAGTTAATAAAAAATTCTAAAACAATAATTGTTCCAACGGTAAATAATAATAAAAATGCCAACACTAAAGATATAATTAAAGAAACTATATATTGCCTAACAACTGTTCGGGTTTCAATATCGTGGTAGGTATATTCAAAGCCACTTAAAATGGCGTTAACGCCATTGGTCATTAAAAAAATAGATAATAGAAAACCAAAAGAAAGCAGTTCTCCATATTTATTATTTGCGATATCATTTAAAACATAGGCTACAGCATCGCTCGCTTCTTTTGAGGGCATTACTTTAAAAACAAAAGACATAAAATCTTCTTGAAACCCTTCAATAGGGACAAAAGGTATTAAAGTCAAAATAAAAAGAGCAAAAGGGAAAAGTGCAATAAAAAAACTAAAAGCAATACTACCGGCACGAGAAGTAAGCGCACCTTTGATAATTCCAGAAATATACATATCCAAAAGATCATAGAGATTCATCCCTTCTAATCCAGGTATTTTGATGCTTTGCAAGAAGCGAACAAGCCATCGTATTATTGGAAATTTTAATAGTTTTATATCCATTTTAGGTTTTAAAAATATTTGGCATCAAATTGATCTTTCCATTTGTCTTGTACTTTTAATACTTGTTCAATAACATCTCTAACACAACCATTTCCTCCTTTTTTTTGAGAAATATATTTTGCAATATGTTGAATTTCTGGAGCTGCATCTTTTGGGCAGGTTGGTAAGCCTACCAATTTCATTACTGGATAATCAGGAATATCATCTCCCATGTATAATACATTTTCTGCTTTTATATTGTAAACGTCTAAATATTCATCTAATTGTTCCACTTTGTTATGTGCTCCTAAATAAATATCTGTAATTCCTAAACCTTGTAAACGAGATTTAACAGCAGGATTTGTTCCACCAGTAATAATACAAACATTGTAACCCATATCAACAGCAGTTTTTAATGCGTAACCATCTTTGATATTCATTTTACGAACCAATTCTCCGTCAGGAAAAATAGTAACAGTACCATCTGTTAAAACTCCATCAACATCAAAAATAAATGTAGTGATTTGTGGTAAGTATTCTTTATAGCTTTTCTCCATTATTTTTTTTAATTTTTAATCGTTTTGATAATTGAATCACTAATCAATTGATAAATTTCTTTTTGCTCGCCAGCCAATTGAGAAATATGATTTTGTATTACTTCTTGATCATTTCTTTTTGCAGGACCGGTTTGTGCTTTCGCAGGGTTTAAAGTTTGTACTTTATTAGCCGTTTCTAAAATTAATGGTTTTAAAATATCAAAAGAGAAATTATTTGTCTCACAAATATCTTTTGCGATTTTATACATGTGATTGCTAAAATTATTTGCAAAAACAGCTGCAATATGTAATTTTTCTCTTTGCGAGGAATTGATTTCGTATATATTATTACTAATAGATTTAGCGAAATTATTTAGTAAGACAGCATCTTTTTTATATTCAGTTTCTATGGCAATAGGTATAGCGTAATAATCTATAGTTTGATCTTTCGAGAAAGTTTGCAAGGGATAAAACACACCTTTGTTAGCTTTGCATTGTAAAGTGTTTAAAGGCATACTACCAGAAGTGTGTACCACCAAACCATTATTAAAAGTTAATTTTTTTGAAAAATCGGCTATAGAATCATCATTAATGGCAATAATATAAATATCAGCTTCTTTTAATTGATTAAGATTATTTGTTTTTGAAATAAGCGTATCAAAATAGTTATCTGATTTTGTATTTCGACTATATCGTTGCACAAAATCGAGGTTTTTTGCCTTGCCAATAGCTTTTGCTAAATGTACAGCTACATTGCCAGCGCCAAGTAAAACTACTTTAATCATATAGCGAAGATAAACAAGTTATTTTATAAAAAAGAGACAAAATATTTTGCCTCTTTTTTATAATCCAATTTCATTATTTAGATCAACTTCTTCTAATTTCTGCTTGAGCTGATGCTAACCTAGCTATAGGAACTCTAAATGGAGAGCAACTAACATAATCCATCCCAATATTATAACAAAACTCAATAGAACTTGGCTCACCACCATGCTCACCACAAATACCTACTTTTAAATTTGGTTTTGTTTCTCTCCCTTTTTCTAAGCCCATTTTAATTAATTGTCCAACACCTTCTTGGTCAATTACCTCAAATGGATCAACGGTTAAAATTCCTTTTTCAATATAAATAGGCAAGAATTTTCCAGCATCGTCTCTTGAATAGCCAAATGCCATTTGAGTAAGATCATTAGTTCCAAATGAGAAAAATTCGGCTCGTTGTGCAATAAGATCTGCTGTTAGAGCAGCACGAGGAATTTCAATCATGGTACCTACTAAATAATCAATGGTATCATTTCTTTCTTCAAAAACTTGATTTGCAGTAGATCTAATAACTTTTTCTTGTTCTTCGTATTCTTTTAATGTACCAACTAATGGAACCATAATTTCAGGAATTGCTTTAATACCTCTCTCTTTTAAATTCAAAGCAGCTTCAATGATAGCTCTTGTTTGCATCTCAGTAATTTCAGGGTAAGTATTTCCTAACCTGCAACCTCTATGACCTAGCATTGGATTGAATTCTTCTAATTGTGCAACTTTACTTTTAACGGCTTCTAATGATATATGCATTTCTTCAGCAAGATCTTTTTGAGTAGCCAATTGATGAGGAACAAATTCGTGCAAAGGCGGGTCTAACAAACGAATAGTTACAGGTAAACCTTGCATGGCTTCAAAAATACCTTCAAAGTCATCTCTTTGCATAGGGAGTAAATCTTCAAGTGCTTGTTTTCTACCTTTTACAGTTTCCGATAAGATCATTTCGCGCATTGCTTTTATACGATTGGTATCAAAAAACATATGCTCGGTTCTTGTTAAACCAATACCTACAGCACCAAAGCCTCTGGCAATTTTTGCATCTTTCGGACTGTCTGCATTTGTTCTAACTTTCATAGAAGAGTATTTTTCAGACAACTCCATGATTTCGGCAAATTCACCACTTAATTCTGGTTCAATTGTAGCTACTTTTCCTTCAATAATATTTCCGGTGCTACCGTTTAAAGAAATCCAATCGCCCTCGTTGAATTTTTTACCATCAACAATCATAGTCCGAGTTTTATAATTTATACGAAGAGATCCTGCTCCAGAAATACAGCATTTACCCATACCTCTTGCTACTACAGCCGCATGTGAAGTCATACCGCCACGAGCTGTGAGTATACCTTTAGCAATGTTCATGCCTTCAAGGTCTTCAGGGGAAGTTTCAATACGTGTTAAAATGGTGTTTTTATATTTTTTAGCCTCATCAGCAAAGAAAACGATTTGCCCTGTAGCTGCACCAGGCGAAGCAGGTAACCCTTGTGCAATAACTTTAGCTTTTTTTAATGCTTTCGGGTCAAAAATAGGATGTAATAATTCGTCTAATTTATTAGGTTCTATTCTGAGCAAGGCTTCTTTTTCATTTATTGAGCCATCTTTTAGTAATTCCATTGCAATTCTAACCATTGCAGCACCAGTACGTTTACCATTTCGAGTTTGTAAGATCCATAGTTTGCCTTGTTGAATGGTAAACTCCATATCTTGCATATCTTTGTAATGCTTTTCAAGTTTATTTTGATAGCTGTTGAGTTCAGTAAAAATGGAAGGCATCAATTCTTCAAGAGAAGGATATTCTTCAATTCGTTCATCGTCATCAACTTTAGCTAATTCCGCCCAACGCTCTGATCCTAATTTAGTAATTTGTTGTGGTGTTCTAACACCTGCAACTACATCTTCGCCTTGAGCATTGATAAGATATTCACCATTAAAAACATTTTCACCAGTACTGGCATCACGAGTAAAACAAACACCTGTACCTGATTTAGCTCCCATATTGCCATAAACCATGGCTTGAACATTTACAGCTGTACCCCATTCTGCAGGATATCCATGCATATTTCGGTAATAAATAGCTCTATCGCCATTCCAACTATTGAAAACTGCAATTACAGCACCCCATAATTGATCCCGTGGGTTAGAAGGAAAATCATGACCTGTTCTTTTTTTTACAGCATCTTTAAAATCATACACAAGATCTTGCAGATCTTGAATTGTAAAATCAGTATCTAATTGAATATTTCGTTTTTCTTTAAGACATTCCATAATTTCTTCAAAAGGATCAATATCCTCTTTTGATTCAGGTTTCATTCCTAAAACAACACCTCCATACATTTGAATAAACCGGCGATAAGAATCCCATGCAAAACGCTCATTATTTGTTTTATTTATTAGTCCTAAAACAGCTTCGTCATTCAAGCCTAAATTTAATACCGTATCCATCATTCCAGGCATAGAAACTCTTGCGCCCGATCTTACAGAAATTAATAATGGGTTTTTATTGTCACCAAAAGTTGTACCCATTATATTTTCAATATTTTTAATAGCTTCTTCTACACTTTCTTTAATCTTTTCAATGATAACATTTTCACCAAGTAAATTATATTCTGTACAAACTTCAGTAGTGAGGGTGAAACCAGGAGGAACTGGTATGCCGAGTAAGCTCATTTCTGCTAAATTAGCCCCTTTGCCACCTAGAAGATTTTTCATTTTGCTATTACCATCAGCAGTTTTGTTGCCGAATTTGTACACACTCGTTTTAATTTCTTGCAATGTTCCCATGATAATTACTATTTTAGAATTTAAATAGTGATAAAATTATCAAATTTATCATTGATTATTAATGACATATGTCATTGTTGGAACTTAAAATAAGCTACTGTTTATTCTTTTTATTTTAAATGTTGGTAAACAATTTGGATTGTTTAAATTACAATACTCTTATTTATTAAAGAATAAAATTTGGCTGTAATTTGTTTAATTTTTAAATTAAATTTTATAATAAGATATGCTAAATATTTTTGTTTTCTATTTTGTTTTCTTTTACTATTTTTCAATTATAGGGCAAGAAGTAGAAAGCCAAATTAATGATGATTTTAATAGGGTAGGTTTGATATTAGAGAATGATGTTTTTAATAGAACGGACCGTTATTACACCAATGGGATTATATTAAGTTTTTCTTCCCCTAATTTTGAAAATACTTTTATTTTTGGGTTGTTTTCAGATTCCAAACCGAATCAGTTTGATAGATATGGAATTGGATTTGAACATAAAATATATACACCGATTGATAAGAGTAATGTAATAGATTTAGAAGATGATAGACCTTTTGCCTCTTATTTTTTATTCAATCTACATAAAGAAACAAGAAAGATTAAGTCGAAAAGTGCCAATTATTTTCAGATAGGGGTAGGGCTTATAGGAACAGAAGCCAAAGGAGAATATATCAAAAAATAACCCTGTTCTAGGTTGGGATAATCAAATCAAAAACCAATTTCTTTTTGATATACAGTATGCTTATGAAAAAGGAATTTTTCATAGTAAATATCTTGACTTTATGGCATTATTGCTAATGCACAAGCAGGAACTTTAAGAGATAATATCGGTTTAGGAGCCAAAGTCAGATATGGTTGGATGCCAAATTATTATACGCAAGTTGTAGGTAATACAAAACGGTTTGGTAACGGGATTTATATTTATTCTGAAATTCTATGGAATAGTAGATGGGTGGCATTGCTTGGAGGGATTCTTGATAAAAATAATAATAGCTTTGTTATTTTACCTAACGACATAGAAAATTTTATTCATGAGGTAAATTTGAATTTTAGATACAAAAAATTCCAGTTAGGTTTAAAACAAACTTTTTTAAGCCCTGAGTTTAATGGGGATTATCTCATAAATATGGAGGTGCTAATTTGATTATTGAATTTTAAATAAAAAAAGTAAGGAGGTGGCTAATATTTAGTCACCTCTTCACTAAAGAGTTAATAAAGTTTACAGTCTAAAATCTATTTGTTTAAACCCTCAAATTTTAATAATCCGCACCTAGCACTTTACCACTTAATTGTAGAAGTCTTAATTCGGCTATTTTAGCTGTGTATTTCGCTTTATTATAGTTGTTTACCGCATTAAGTAAGTTGACTTGTGCTAAGCGAAATTCTACAGATATTATTTGCCCTAATTTAAATTGTTCTTCACTTCTAGAAAAATTTCTTTTATTAGTTTCTACATTTTTTTGTTCTGCCTGTAAAATATAGAGTGCATTTTGATAAGTTTCCCATGCATTGGCAACATTTCTTTCTAAGTCTTGCTCGATTTGATCTTTTTGTATTTCACTGTTGTCAATAGCAATTTTTGCATTGTCAACACGAATTTTTGTTGCACCACCATCAAAAATATTCCATGATAGACTTACGCCACCATTTATTCCTGTGGCAGTTTGGGCAGATAATGAAAATGCATTTTGTGTGTCTGAATCAATATGTAAATTACTCCAGCCATAAGCGCCATTTACTCCCACAAGTGGTAGCCAATTTGATTTGTTTATTTTTAAATCAAAATTGCTTAATTCAATATTTTTTTCTGCTTGTAATAAAATGGTGTTATTTGCTTTGGCAGAATTTAATAAATTATTATAAGTTAAATTAATAGTGTAATTAACCGTTGTATCTACTTTAAAATCAGTGGTTATACTTCTACCTAAAACCACATTTAAATCTCTTTTAGCATTGTTTAACTCTCTACTTATGTTTAATAATGTAATACTGTCATTATTTACATCAACTTCAGAGTTTAGCATATCTAGTTGTGTATTTTGACCGTATTCATATTTGTATTTTTCACGTAAAGATCTATCTTTAGAAATTGCTAAAGATTTTTCTTGATTAGATTTATTTTCTGTTAATCTTGCCACATCATAATAGGAAGCTAATAATTGTAAAATGGTATTATCAACTACTTGTCTTGCCTGAATTTCTGATAAATTGTACAGTTCTTGTAGTTTTTTATAATTATACATTCTACCCAAACCATCAAACAATAAATAATTAACACCTATAGAAGCATTATAGCTGTCGGTAATCGAATTGTTATTTTGAGTAGTTCCGTTTTCAAATTCGTTTTCACTATCTCTATTTTGATAATTAGCGCCTCCATTTGCTGAAACTGTAGGTAAATAACCACTATTATAAATACTAGAGCTATTTTTAGCAGCAGCTAAATTATTATTAACAACTTTGATATCGTAGTTGTTTTCTAAAGTAATATTTACAGCATTTTGTTTGGTTAACTTTTCTTGAGAAAAGCCCATTAACGAGCTTAGCATAATGCTAAATAAAATTGTTTTATTAGTATTCATCGTTTTCTACTTTTAATTCTTTTACAGCTCTTGTTACTTCTTCTTTAGTTACTTTTTTACCAGTAATATACCATTTTACAAATACGGTAATACTATTGCTTAATGATAATAAAAGAGGTAACATTAAAAGGGTTAAAAATGTTGCAATGGTAATTCCGTAAGAAATGGATATGGCCATTGGTTTTAAAAATTGTGCTTGTCTACTTTTTTCTAACATCAATGGAGCTAGCCCCGCTACTGTTGTAATTGAGGTTAAGAAAATTGCTCTAAATCGAGATATACCTGCATGCACTAAAGCCTCATCAAATTTTAAACCATCTTTTAAGTTGCTATTGAATTTACCTATTAAAACCAAACCATCGTTTACCATAATTCCAATCAAAGCAATAATACCTAACCAGGATAAAATATTTATAGAAAATTCATGAATATAGTGCCCCCAAACAATACCAATCAAACTAAATGGTACCATAATTAATAATAATAAAGGTTGGCTGTACGATCTAAATGTAAAAGCAATAACGATATAAATCAATAACAAAATAATAGGGCCAACTATATTTACAGAATTTTTAGTTTTATCGGCATCTCTATTTTGTCCTTCATAACTCGGTTTAACCGTAGGGTATTTTGAAATAATCTCTGGCATGACACGAGTTTTGATATCATTCATGATTTCAACTTCACTATCTTCTATCGATTTTAAATCGGCAGTTACCTGAATTTCTCTTTGTCCGTTCAAGTGATTTATGGCTACTTCACCACGTTCAATTTCATAAGTTGCAATTTCACTAAATGGTATTTTACTTCCTGAAGGAGTAGAAATCCACATATCACTTAAATTTTTGATAGATGATCTGTCTTTTTTGTCATAACGTACCCACACTTTAATTTCATCTTGACCGCGTTGAAAACGCTGTGCTTGAAACCCGAAAAAGCCATAACGGACTTGAGTCATTACAGTTTGTAATGATAAACCTAAAATATGTGCATTATTTTTTAATTTGATTCTTACCTCTTTAATTCCTGCAGGGTCAGTATCTGCAACATCTTTTAGTTTTGGATTGCCTAATAATTCTTTTTTCAATTCTGCTTTGGCTGCTTTTAATTCTTTAATATTATTTCCTAATAAGGAAACAGCAATCGGACTGCCCATAAAATTCATTCCCGAGCCGTAAGTCAAGCTTTCATAACCATAAAATTTTCCAGCTTTTTCGCTAATAGCATTTGTAATTTCAATAGAAGCAAAATCTCTTAGTTCTCCAGGTAATAAATTCACTGTTAAGCTCGCTTTATTTGTTCCAGGTCCAATTCGTTTGATTATATTTTGAATTACTTGATGATGATCTTCTTGATTATTTTCTGTAAACTCATCGTTAACCAACCACGCGGCTGTTTCAATTTGAGAAATTATTGAATCTGTAATTTTCTCATTTGTACCTTGTGGCATTGTCAGGTTGATTGATACTCTATCACTTGCCATTTTCGGAAAAAATGAAGTTTTTACAACACCGCTTGAAATTCCACCGATGGAAAAAATTAATAAAGCTATAGGAATAGCAAAGCCTAAAATTTTATTTTTTAAGAAAAATCTTAAATATGGAGCGTATAACTTATCTCTTAAGAACCTTAAAAATTGATCTCCTTTTTGATTAATAGAATAAAATACTTTAAAGATTCCAGTCCTTTTTTTCTCTTTACGTACTAATGCTTTTGAGTGAGCAATATGTGCTGGTAAAATAATTAAGGCTTCAATTAGTGATACGGCTAAAGTTAAAATTACAACTGTTGACACTTCTTTAAAGAAATCGCCCATTCTACCATCTAAAAAGTAAAAAGTTGAGAAAGCCAACATGGTAGTTAAAATAGCCGATACAATAGGAGGGATTACTTCTAATGTTCCATCAATGGCAGCTCTAATTGGAGTTTTTCCTTTTTCATAATGTTGATAAATGTTTTCACCAATTACAATACCATCATCTACTAAAATACCAATAACGATAATCATTCCGAATAGTGATAAAACATTGATGGTAACCCCTAATTGTGCAGCAAAAATAAACATGCCAAAAAAAGCAATAGGTAAGCCAGCTGCTACCCAAAAGGCCAATCTAATGTTTAAAAATATGGCTAAAAATAGCAAAACCAAAAGCATTCCAATAATGGCATTTTCAGTTAATAGTTTTGTTCTTTGTTCTAAAGTAATTGATCTATCACTTGCTATATTGAGCTCAACATTTTCATGTTGTTCATTAAAAGTTTTGATATAGTTTTTAATATCCGTTGCCGACACCAATAAATCTTCATTATTAGTATTGTTTACTTGAATATTGATAGCTATTTCTTCATTGTAAAATATTCGATCAGGATTTTCATTCCAAACATCTTTAACATCAGCAACATCTTTCAAATAAATAATATTTCCACTTTTATCTGCTTTAACAATTATAAAACTCAATTCATCACCGTAATATTGGCGGTTTTTAGCACGAATTAAATAATCTTCAGCATCTGTTTTAATATTACCTCCAGTAATTAATAAATTGGTTTGTTTAACCGCATTTGCTACATCTGCAAAGGTTAAATTATAAGCTCTTAAATCAATTTCACGAACTGCAATTTCAATTTCTTCTAAAGGGAACCCAGTTAAAAAAACTTGTGAAATACCTTTCATAGCTCTTAGGTCATTCTCTACTTCTCTTGCATATTGTTTTAGTGTAGTTAAAGGAATATTTTCTCCACTCAAAGTGAAATTAATTGTTGGTGTGGTATTTTCAACTTTGGCAATTACAGCAGGTTCCATGCCAGAAGGAAAAGAAGGAACTCTGTCAACTGCGTTTTTAACATCGGCTAGAACGACATCTATATTTTTATCTAACTCAATTTCTACATTGATAGAAGCCGAATTTTCTCTCGATACAGAAGTAACTCTATCTATACCAACTACACCTTTTAAATTGTCTTCAATTTTTAAAACAATTCCTTCTTCCATTTCTTCGGGTGAAGCACCAGGATAAAAGAGGCTAATAGTTATATTTTTTGAATCGGTTAGTGGGAAAAAAGAGGATTTCATCGATTTTGCACCAAGAAAACCAAAAATAATAAATGCTAAAATAATGACATTTACTGCAACAGGATATTTTATAAAATAAGTTATAATTTTTTTCATGGAAATGTCTTTAAGTAAAAATTAATTTTCTTTGGCGTTTTTACTAAAAACTTTAACCGCCATACCTGCATATGCACCAGGAACACTTTTTGATAAAACTTTAGTGCCGTTTTCTAAGCCTTTGATTACAACTGTTTTATCTTTAAAATAAACAGCATTTACTTTTACCAAATCTAAAACCGAGTCTTTTAACACAAAAACACTTTCGTTATTTACCAGTAGTTTTCTGGGCATTTCGTACGCATTTTTTTCTTTTTTCGCAACCAAATTGGCTTCCAAATACATGCCTTCTTTTAAATCTTTACCATCAACTTGGATAAAAGCTTTAACGGTTTGAGAAGTTTGATCTACTTTTCCGTTTACACGAATTATTTTACCATTCCATGTTTTTGAATTGTCGAGTGTTTGTACTTTTACTGTATTTCCTTTTTTCAATAAATCAATATAATTTGCATTGATGGCAACTTCCATTTCATAAACACTCGGGTTGATAAATTCTCCCAATTTTTGACCTTGCCTAACTAAAGAGCCTGGGTTTACTAAAGCATCGGTTAAAATACCATTGTATGGAGCACGAATAATATATTTATTTAATCTTACTTCCATGTTTTTTACATTGTAATAAGTAGTGTAGATATTTCTACCCGAAATAAAGAATTTTTCCTTTTCGGAATTCATTTCAGGTAATTTGGGTGTCGTTTTATCAAAATCAAAACTACTTAAATAATTTTGCCATTTTTTATATTCAACGGGGTAATCTAAACGAATATCGGGCATAATTGAAGTAATTGCATTGTACAAATTACTTTTCTGTGCTTGTAAATTTGCATAGTGTTCTTCATTATTAATTTTTAAAATTACTTGACCTTTACGGTAAGAAGTACCTGGTTTAAACTCTTTAGAAGTTGTTTGTAAAATACCTTGGACTTCACTAAAAATTTCAATTTTATTTTTTGCAACCAAATTACCATTGGCATTAATGGTTATTGGAATATCTTTATTTTCAACAATATCAATAAAAACTGTTTTTACAATTTTTTTGGCTTTTCGTTGTGGTTTTTGATTATTAGCTACCATCGCTTTAACAATATAAACTGAAGCAACAATTATTAAAATTCCTAATACGATACTTATATACTTTCTCATTATGTTAATTTAATAAGGTTTTAATTTTTTATTGATATTATTTTGAATTTGATTTAATACTTGAATTGTTTTACTCAAATCTTCTGAACTGATATTTTCTTGTAAATCTTTCGTTAGTTTTTTAATAACGGGTAAGGAAGTTAAAAAAGTTTCTTTGCCAGAATCACTTAGGTAAATGTGATTAATTCGTTTGTCTTCTTTTGAAAGCATTCTAAAAACCAAACCTTTTTTCTCCATAGTATTGATAAGTCGGGTTAAAGAAGTCTTTGATCGATTGGTAATAAAAGCCAAATCATTTTGTGTTTGACCATCTTTATCGTGGAGCTTTTTTAATACAATCCACTGTTCTTTAGATAGTTCAATGCCATTTTCATGAAATGTATCTATAAAATAAAATCCCGCTAATTTGGCTGTTTTGCCTAAGTAGGGGAGTAGTGTTTTTTCAAATTTTACAGAATTGTTCACAATCTTTTTTTTGAGATTGCAAATATAGTATAAATTGTGAATTAGTTGCATCTGCAACTATGTTAATTTTATCTTAAAGGGGTAAATAATTATTGTTTATCGATAATTAAGTGATTTATAATAAGTTTAATATTTTTTTGTTTAAAATAAAAAAGAGGAACAATTATGTTCCTCTTTAAAGTTGGGGTATAAAACAATTATTCTGCTAAAGTTCTCATATAGTTAACAATAAGCCATCTATCTTCATCATCTGGCATTTTTTTTGTGTATTCAGGCATGTCATCTCTACCAAAAGTAGTTTTGTAGAATATTTCACCATCAGTTTGTGCTTGGAATTCTTCAGAAGAAAAATCACCTAAATCACCTTCTACTTCGTCAGCTTTTGTACCATCACCATAACCTTCTTTACCATGGCATGATTTACAGTGTTTGCTGTATAGAGATTTTCCTATTTTTAGATCTACTTTAGGATCTGTTGGGTTTTTCATATTTACATACTTTTCAGGTACTTTCCATTCTTCTTGAACAAATGAATTGAAAGAAAAGAAAATAAATACGAGTACTCCGATAATTGTCAAAATTTTAAATGTTTTCATGATTTTGATAGTTTAAATAAATTAATGATTAAATATACAATAAATCCCCAAATTCCGATAATTAATAAATTTGGAAATATTAATAAAAAAATTGGTGTTTTGTTTCTTGGTGACCACATGGTTCTTTGGTCAAAAGTTGATTCGTCGATAATTACTGTACCAATGGGGGCATTAACTATAGCTTTTATAGTACCATAATCATCGCTGTCATTTAAAACCACTTCAAGTGCCAAATTGCCATCAACGCCTGGAATTCCCTCTTCAATAGGTACAAGAATCTTTCCGTTATCATCCGTATTATTGAACTCTTCCCCAATCCGTAAAGGGTTGAATAATCGCTGTACTTGAACCGTTAGTGATTCATCAATAATTGGACTGTTTGAATTTGCATCAAATAGAGTTGCAGTGATATAATTGACACTGTCTTTAGTAATTATTTTTGCTTCAATATTTGCATCGATAAAACTGATTTTTTTCTTTGCTTTTTTATAAGACTTATTCCCTTTAAAGGTTATTAAAAAATTAAATGTATGAGAAGAATCAGCTTGCGAAGCATAGCTATTTTTTAAAACAAACTTACTTTCTCCTTTACTATTCGTTTTTGATTTACCCAATAATATTTTTTCGTCTTCAATCACATTAAAAATGGATAAATTAATATTGGATACTTTAATGTTTTTCTTTTTTACTTTTGACGAAGCTTTGATATTAAAATATGCTTCACCACCCATTACTTTTACATATTGTACGTTAAGTCTGACTTTATTCTTTTTTGCTTTTTGAGCATATAAATTTTGTGAACCCATACTAAAGAACCAAACACTTATAAGTACAAGAAAAATAAAACGGTATTTTAATTGATTTTGCCTTAAAACATTCATAATTAGGTAGTTTTATTGGTTTTTAATTTTTCTTGTTCATCTGCAGTTCTTTGTATAGGAATTATTGGTAAATACCTTACTAAAATGGTAATAATCAATAATGCCATTGCTAAAGTTGCAAATGTAATAAGCCACTCATGTAAGCTAGGAAAATAATGATGCCAGCTTTCAGGAACTCCTTGTATAGGTAAAAATGGGTGTAATAAAGTAGAGGTTACAATAATATATCTTTTCCACCAAGAGCCCAATACAACCAACATACCAATGATAAACATTGGTAATGGTTTTCTACCCTTTTTAAATATTAAAACTATAATAGGAATAATCAAACCACCAATGGTAACCGACCAAAATAATGGTGCATAGTGACCTGTAAAAAGTGACCTTAAATGAATTTCTTCTTCAACACTTGCTGTAAAAGCAGGAATTAAATATTCATTGATATTAAAATATAGATAAGTTAAACAGGCAAGGGTTAGCAATCTTCCAATTTTATCAAAGTGTAAATCAGTTATATAATTTTCTAATTTATATACTCTTCTTAAAATGTATACTACAACTACAAGTGCACCAATACCTGCAACAAATGCTCCTGAGATAAAATAAGCACCCATGTTTGTGCTGTTCCAACCAACTCTATAAGTAGTTGAAAAAAGCCATGCATCAATAGTTTGTAATATCAAACCAACAGGTATAATCATTATAGAAACAATTTTAACAGACTTTGTTTGAATTGCTTTTTGAGCTTCGCTACCTGTCCAGTTTAGTGATAATTTACCATACCATTTACTTAAAAACGGACTCTTTTCTTTAAAATGATTTTTAAGAATAGCAAAATCTGGAATCAAAGGAAAGTAGAGTAATAAAAAACTAATTACAATGTAGGTAGGAATAATTATAACATCCCAAGTAATTGGCGATTGTAATCTAGCATGGATAAATAAATTTAATAATCTATCGGGTCTTGCCATGTCAATCATAATGGTAATTCCTGCCATAATAATAGATGCTAGTGTAATTATTTCGGCAATTCTTACTAATGGAGTTCTCCATGTTTTATGAGTTAACCTCAAAATTGCAACAGCAACAGATCCAACAAAACTTGTTGCAACAAAAAACACGAAATTTGAAATGTAAATTCCCCATAATGAATAGTCTCGCATATTAGTTACTACTTGTCCTTTTATAAGTTGATCTATATATGCAACAATTCCTAAAATAATAATAATTATCAGTAGGCTTGTCCAAATAACACCTAATTTATTAAATTTTTGTGGTGCTAAATCTTTTAGAAGTTTATCGTAATTGTTCATAATTATTCAGGTTTTTCAACAGATTCGAATTCGTTAAAATCTTTTAAACCATCCTCAAAATCAACCAATCTATCTACAGGGGGTAAATAATAAACGCTAGGTTCTGTTCCTAATCCTTCCATTAAACGATATCCAGATTTGTCTTCTAATAATTGGCTAAGTCTTACTGTTTCATCACCATTGGTTACTGTGTCTTCATACTTGTCTCCAAAATAAAATACACCATTTGGGCAGGCTGTTACACAATGAGGAAGTTCACCTTTATCAACGGAATGAGGGCAAAAGTCACATTTATCTACAGTTCCTTTTATACTTGGTACACCGGCATGTATGGGAGATGATGATGAATGCCCGTGTTGCTCCATATCCATACTTAAACTAATTTCACCTTGATCGGGTTCACTCCAATTAAAAACTCTTGTAGAGTAAGGGCAGGCAGCCATACAAAAACGACAGCCAATGCATCGTGTATTATCAATCAATACCAAGCCATCTCTTCTTTTAAATGTAGCATCAACTGGGCAAACGGTAACACATGCTGGTTGATCACAATGTTGACAAGTGGTTGGCATCCAGTAAGGTGCAGTGTCTTTGGATTCTTGCATTTTGTAAACTTTTAGCCATGCATTATCACCAGTAATAAAATGATGTTTATTACAAGCACTTTGACAACTCAATGCGTTTTTACATTTAGCTAAATCAACAACCATTACAAATTTTCGATTAGGAAAGCCTTCTCTAACATTGTATTTTTCGTTGTGTTCTGATGGGTGGTCAATTGCAATAACTTCGGTAGAGTCAACTTGAATTAATGTACCATCTGTAGTCATTAATTCCATTTTATCATGCGAAGAGTTTTCCGTTTTAGCATTTAATTTTGAAACAATTTTTGATAAACCAATTCCTCCAATTGCGGTAACTATTCCCAATTTTAAGCCTTTATCAAGAAATTTTCGCCTTGAGCTTGTATTTTTATTTTTCATGATTAGTAGTCATTAATTACAATTAGATTTTTTTACCCAGCCATTTAAGAAATGACCTATTGCTAAGGTTTTTTTTGATGACTTTTGATTTTTTAAGTGTGCTAATTTTAACTTTTACGGCAGTACCGTCAGGTTTTAATAAAGTTTGGTATTCTTCTTTTGCTTCGTCTTTAGAAATACTTTTTCCATTATCTAAAGTTTTGCTAAATCCTAAAAAAGGTAATAGTAAACTACTTCCTAATATAGGTAGCATACCTCTTCTCGAAATTTGTATTCCTTTTTTAGATTTATTACTCATAATTTTAAAGTTTTTTAAACAGTAAAACAAAATTTTATTACCATCCTGTTTTACTGTTTTGATATATTAATCTTAGAAATTATATATTCTAGTTATTGTAAATCCTAATAAAATATCACCATCAAAGAAATCATTAGTATTGTACATATAATTTTTTTGAGGTACGATTCCACTATAGTTAGCTATAAATAATTGAAAAGCATGTGCCGAAGTCCCAAATTCAACACCAAAACTTAAACCAGGATGTGGATTATCTTTCATAAATTCGGTTATTGGCTGACTATAATCAATCAACAAGGCAGTATTTGGTGTTATTTTATATCGTGCGCCAAGTGAAAAAGCAACCATATCGTTTCTTATATATCGATCAACTACATTGTAATGAGAAAGACTTATTGCAGCCTGTGCAGAAAACTCAGGACTAAATCGTCTGGCTACAATTAATTCGTTGAAAAATGACCAACGATCTGCAACAGAATATGGAAAATATCCTTGATCTTTAGTACGAGCATCAACGGTCCAATTACCATAATAAGTTACACTCACAGGCATTTTATTGGAGCGAGTTTGTCTAAGTATTGCAACTTTAGCATTAAAGTCTAGAAGTCTATCAAATTTGGTAGTACCAAACCCTAAAGTAACTCTCTCATGTACACCATAAGCTACACCAAGTCGAATATTTGCAGCTCCCCAAATCCCTGCCATATTATTTTCATCCAAATTAAAGGTTCCAAACCTATGATTCATTTGAGCTTCTAAAGCATTTTTACTAAGCACAACATTGGTTGGATTATCAATAATAAAAGAGCTTTCAAAAGCAGCACGTTCTAGTTTTTCTTTAACTTTTACGATGGTATCTTTTTCTTTTTTTACATCATCTTCTTGAGCAATTCCAGTAAGAGGTAGCATCAAAAAAACAAAAAGTAATATTATATAATTTTTCATGTCTATTTTCTTAAAGGTTAATTATCTTTTGCTCCTTGCTCAATCCAAGCTTTCACCAAGTCTGTTTTAGAATCTGGCCATTGTGACCCTGGAGGCATTAATGAAACTCCATCAGTTCCTAAAAGAGATTTATATAAAATACTTGCATCAGCATTATTTGGTATAACATAGCCATTTAATAGACTAATGTAAGAAAACTCATCTCGCAGATCAGGCGGTTCATTACCGTTGTGGCATCCAACACATTGCACCCACAAAGGCATTATGTCATTTTGGTATGACACTTCTTCTTCAGGATCAACAGGATCTAGATCTTCTGGGAAGGCATCATAATAACAGGAGTTTAAAAACAACCCCATGCTAATTAGTATCAAAATTTTAAATAAATTTTTCATATTTAAGGTTTTAAATTAATAATCGAGTTTTACTAAGGAGAGTGCAGATAGAGCATCTGCACTCTCAAAAGAAAAGATTATTATTCTATTTTCATGGTTAAGAAATTAGTTTGTCCATGACCAATTGCAGCGTTGTTAAAAATTGCTAATCCAAATGGTATTTCTTTACCAATTTCAAATACAACATCTGTTGGGTCACCTGTATTTAATTTTCTTCTAATTTCTAATTGCCAGCCTGATCCAATATGACCACCTCTAACTTGTACTTCGGATCTTCCATCAGTTCCTTGTCCTCCAGGATTAATAATTACACTTGGCATTCTTTTATTACCAAAACCTTGTGAGTATGAAGGATCTCCATTAGGATCAATCGTTCCACCAGCATAAGTTAAAGTACCATCAACAGCAACTGCAGTAACTGCTTTAGCAGTTCCATTATCAATTTCGGTTTGTGTAATCCAATAGTAATTTTCTTTATTTGGAATTACATATTTTGGTCCACTTAAATTTGTAGTTCCATCTGTAAATTTCATACTAGTACTATATGGTGAAATTCCTTCATCATTTTTTCTTCCGTTGGCTGAAGCCATACCTTCGTCTTCTTCCCATTGAACAAAACCATCATCACAAGCTTCTGCTAATGCATGTCTGTCACGTTTCCAATGCCAAAAATCGGTCAATTCACCTTGATTTTTCATATAGTGTCTAGTAACTTTTTCTCCTGACTGAGGATCTGCTAAATTAGTATGACAAGTAACAGTACAAGTACCTCCTGCAAAACCTTCAGGGCTGCCAATAGGAAACATGAAACCAAATTTGTCTTCATAAAATTTATCATTTTTATGATTTGCATATTTATTTTCTTGTTTCCAAGTTTTAGATACATCATCAAAATACCATGATTGTCTGTCTTGACTATCAGTTTCATCTTCCCATTCAAATAATAGGTAAAGATATTCATCATCGTGACCACCTCTTAGGGTGTATCTATAGCTTTCACCTGTATAAGGATCCATTAAGTCAGTAGGCTCTAAGGAAGTATCCCCATTACTTGAACCGTTCAAAGTAATTATTCTATCTCCAGCTCCAGATACTGTTGCTGCATTAACTAGAGGCCTTGCTTCTTTCCAAACATCATCAATATCGCCATCAAAAGAGGGAGCAGTAGAGAATTTTTTGACTAATAAAACGTCTGTGCTTTCTCCAACTCCTGGATCTACAGGAGGACCATATTCTGGTGCATCGTCGTGTGTACAATTTGTTAATGATATTAAAAATATCATTGCTATAATTAAACTTTTATTTCTTGTTTTCATTTTATTATTTATTAATGTTTATATTTTTTTTTATAATTAAAGGTTTGTTGAATTTTTTGGCGCTAATCATTTTTTTATTTACATATATATATATATATTTAGTAATGCTTTTTATTAATTATTTTAATGCTTCTAATGAATTCTTAACTAAGGCTTTTGCATAAGCCGGGTTGTGAACACCATTACTGGAATCTTCCATAATAAGTAAGTAGTTCCAGGCGGCTTCAGCTTGTGTAAGTGTATAACTTCCAACAACAGGATGACCCTCATGAACTATACCTACGTCTTCTAATAATATGGCTAAAGCTTCCATGTCATCTGCTAAACCTGCAACTTCACTTGGTGCACCGCTTGGATGACATGTAGTACAGGCCGTTGAAGTTGGATTAAACGAGTGTTGACCAGTGTTGTCACCTCCTTCTGATTGACCCATATGACAAGTTACACATGAAGAACCTGTTCTGTGCTTTGCAGTTCCAATACCGGGATAAGCTTCAGAACCTGCTAATTCAGCTCCTTGAATTCCTTCTAATAAGGTAGATTGTGGTCCGTGGTGTGGTCCCCAGTGAGAACTAGTTACAGCAAACATTCCACTGCCATCATTTGATGGGGGTAATCTTCTGGGTTGATGGCAACTAGTGCAATTGTTACTTTTGTCGCCAAAATCTATGGTATAAGTTTCATCAGTTATTAAAGTTACCGGATCAAAGCTTCTTAAGGCAAAATCATAACCGTCATTTTCAAAGTCAAACGTGCTGTGTTGGTCATGACATGTTGTACATGATATAGGTGTGGGATTGGAATATCCATCAGGGTTGGTGGATCCAAGTGTCATATAATCAATATAGCCCTCATTAGAGTGACATTGAGCACAGCTGGCTCTTGAGCCTGCATAACCAACAGCTCCTCCTGCAGCATGCCCTGAATATAAATAGGAGCTATTTATAGGTTCTCTATGACTATCTGAATGACAGGATGTACAGGAAGCTGTCCCATCTGTCCCATCTATTCCGTTAACTCCATCAATTCCATCAATACCGGCAATTCCTTGTGGACCTGGAATAGGATCGTCATGAGTACATTGAATAAAGATTAAACTAGTTAATAAAATGGTTAAGAACCCAATAAATTTTAATTTTTTCATAATATTTTATTTTATAAACTTAAGTCAAATTTAAAGACAAGATAATGTTATTACTATGACAAAAGTCAGTATTACATAAGCGTTAAAGTACTGAAAAACAGTCTGATATAGAAAATAGAGTCTTTTATATGAGAAATTAGCGAATCTAAATGGAATAAAAGTTACATAAAAAAGAAACTTTTGTTACAATAATTGTTTCTTTTTATTTTTTAGATTAAAAAATGGTGTTAAATATTTTATAAATAAAAATTATTTGTATTTATATTTACTAGCTTTGCCCAGCTAAATATTATATAAAACCAATCATGAAAAAAATAATTAACATATTGTTTTCCACTAGATTAACTGCTATTTTGTTTATTTTGTTTGCTGCTTCTATGGCAATTGCAACATTTATAGAAAACGATTTTGGCACACAAACTTCCAAGGCTTTGGTTTATAATGCATGGTGGTTTGAATTGATTATGCTTTTGTTTATGGTCAATTTTATAGGAAACATTAAAAAGTATAACCTACTGCGCAAAGAAAAATTTTCTGTTTTACTTTTTCACTTATCTTTTATTTTAATTATTGCCGGAGCAGCCATTACTAGGTATATTAGTTTTGAAGGAATCATGCCAATTTATGAAGGGGAGACTACAGATTTAATGCTGTCAGACAAAGCTTATTTTAAAGTGCATATTGATGATGATAAAGAACAAAAGAAACCTATATATAAACATTACTTATTTGCTAAAAAAACAGAAGATGCTAATAATTTTATAACAGGTGTAGTTCAGTTTTTAGATTTAATAAGAGGCGGCAATGATTTTACAATTCAAACCGATTTTAAAGATAAGCCTATAACCGTTAAATATGTAAATTATATAGCTAATGCTTATGAGCAATTTGAGCAAAATGAATCGGGAGATAAATTTTTAAAAATTGTAGAATCCAGTGGTGGATCTCGTCACGAACATTTTATTAAAGCTGGGAAAACTTTAAATATGCATAATTCTCTAATTTCGTTTGAGAACCCAACCGAAGGTGCAACCAATATTTTTACAGAAAATGACACCTTAAGAATAAGTTCTCCTAATGAAGGAACTTATATGATTATGGCTACTCAAGAGAGAATAAATGTAGCAAAAGATACTATTCAAGAATTTCATTTACGCTCTTTATATCAATTGGGGCCTTTGCAATTTG
>DAOUTI010000159.1 GCA_030626795.1 Flavobacteriaceae bacterium | reverse complement strand
ATCTTTCAATATTTTCAATGAACTTCCTTATTCTTCCTTCGCTATCTTCCCCTACATAATCCCCGTCCCGATAAGCGGATGCAAAATTACAAACCTTTTTCTATTCTAACAAATAAAATGTGATTTATTTTATCAACGTTTTAAATAAGCTTGCATACAATGAACTCCCCAATAATTTTGGGACTGCAAATGTAAAACAAATCTTATAATTACAAAACAAAAACCACCTCAAAGTTATTAACAATAATGTATCCCTTTCAAAAGGCTAAACTAACATTTAGTTAATAATCTGATTTTTAAAAATTTGAAGCCTTTCAGAAAAAGAATATGAAGATAATTTTAATTGACTTATTGACTTATTTAAGTTAAATCCTGTTTTGGGTGGTCGTTTTGCTGGGAGATTTAAACTAGATGTAAATATTGGCTTTATATAATTTATATCTAAATTAAATGTATTTGCAACCTCTATTGCAATATCATAAATACTCAAAAGTTCATTGCTTGACACATTATATATACCTGTTGCGTCATTTTTAATAGCAAGGAAACAAGATTCTGCTAAATCTTCTGCAAAAGTTGGCATCCGAAATTGATCGGTAACCACATTTATTTGTTTTTTTTCTTCAATTGAATTTTTAACCCAAAGCACTATATTACTTCTATCCTTATTATCAACCATGCCATAAACCAAAATGGTGCGGATAATGGTAAATTTAATATCTGCTTTTAAAATAATTTTTTCAGATTTTAGCTTTGAAAGCCCATAATAACTTATTGGGTTTGGCTTATCATCTTCGGTATAAAAGGTTTCTTTTTCTCCATCAAAAATAAAGTCGGTAGAAAGGTGAATTAAATGTATCTTGTTTTTTTTACAAACATCTGCTAAAGTTTTAACCACTTCTACATTAATAATATCACATTCTTTTTGGTGTAATTCACATGCATCAACATTGGTCATTGCGGCGGTATGAATTATATAATCTGGTTGAATTTTATGAACTAGATTTGTTAATTTATCATGCTCGGTTATATCCATACTATAATAGGTATAGCCTGATTTATTTTTTAGGCGGTTTTCACCTCTAGCAATAGCATGTATTTCAAAATATTTTTGAGTTAAAAACAGTTTTACCAATTTTTGACCTAGTAAACCATTACTTCCTGTGATGAGTATTTTTTTCATTTATTTGTTTTTGCTTTAACACTTTTTTTATCCACAAAAACAATTCCGCGAAAGCGTTATTATTATTTTTAATACGAGTACTAAAACAGCTCATTTAACTTTTTTATTTCTTGTGGGTTTCCGATAACAATTAATTTGGAATTTGGCACTAATTTTATGGTTGCGTCTGGATTAATAATATACTCTTTATCTGGAGTTTTAAACCCTATAATTGTACAACCTGTTTTTCTTCGTAAATCCAATTCAAATATGGATTTATTTCTATACTCCACCGGTAAATCTTCAATTATTAATTCTTCAATATTCGATGTACTATCCCCTTCGATAGACAACATATCAATAAACTCAATAACATCAGGAGTTATAACCAAAGAAGCCATATGAGCACCGCCTAATTTATCGGGCATAATTACATTATCCGCACCAGCGATTTTTAATTTACTATAAGAAGAATCATTGGAGGCTCTACTAACTATTGTGCATTCTTTATTCAATTGTCTTGCTGAAAGTACAACATATAAATTATCGGCATCAGAAGGTAAAGTTGTAATTAAACTGGATGCTTTATCAATTCCGGCCCTTTGTAAAGTTTTATCATCGGTAGCATCACCTTTCACATATAGAATATTTAGATCTTGCTCAATCACATCTATTAGTTCTATGTCGCTCTCTATTATCACGCAAGATTTTTTATAACTAAGTAATTTAGTTATTGCTTGCTTTCCATTTCTTCCATAACCACAAACAATAGTATGTTCTTTTAATTTGTTAATTTTTTTTTGCACCTTTTTAAATTTTAAATCTTGAATTAAATTGTTATTTGAAATATATTCGGTTATAACCGAAATAACATACCCATAAATACCAACACTTGTAAAAATAAGAAATATTGTGAATATTTTAGAATATAAATCTAATGGCTGTGCTTCTTTAAAACCAACCGTTGAAATTGTAATCACAGTCATATAAAGCGCATTTATAAAACTAAAATCAGAAATTAAGATATACCCTAAAGTCCCCGTTACTACTAATGTGAATAGTAATAGCAAAGCCTTGTAAATTCTAGATTTTACTATATTAGTTTTAAATATCACAAATATTAATTTTATATTATTACAAATCAAAAACTGAACTTCGCTTGGTATAAACCATATCTTTTAACCGTAATAAAAATGCTAATGTTAAATAAATACCGAACGACAAACCTACGGTAACAAATGAAATGTAAATAAAAAACAATCGTACATTTGTTGCTCTCATTCCTAATTTA
Organism: Flavobacteriaceae bacterium; assembly: GCA_030626795.1. Taxonomy (GTDB): domain Bacteria; phylum Bacteroidota; class Bacteroidia; order Flavobacteriales; family Flavobacteriaceae; genus Lutimonas. Next base: position 3,263 of record DAOUTI010000159.1, on the reverse strand, counting down.
TCAGCCAATCGAGAAGAAACATCAAAGCCTCTTAATTCAAAAAAATGTCGAATTGAATTGATAAATTTCATTTGTTAAACTTTTTCTGCAATTTATCAAATAAAGTTAAAAGCAGGAAGTCAAAAGTTGAAAGTTTTACAAAAAAATAACATTAAGCAATAAAATTGAAAGAACTTGATTAAAAAACAAATAACAAATGACTAAATTTGCTGTTTTTCAAATAATTTATGAGTAAAAAGCAAGAATATATTGAGGTTTTAGGTGCTAGAGTTCACAATTTAAAGAATATTGATGTGAAAATTCCTCGTGAAAAACTGGTTGTAATCACGGGTTTAAGCGGTAGTGGAAAATCATCACTAGCATTTGATACGGTTTATGCAGAAGGTCAAAGAAGATATATTGAAACTTTTTCGGCTTACGCCCGACAATTTCTTGGAGGATTAGAAAGACCTGATGTTGACAAAATTGATGGTTTATCACCTGTTATAGCCATTGAACAAAAAACAACAAGTAAAAGTCCGCGATCAACTGTTGGTACGATTACTGAAGTTTATGATTTTTTACGTTTGCTATTTGCGCGTATTGGTGAAGCTTATTCTTACAATACAGGTGAAAAAATGGTGAGTTATAATGATGATCAAATTCAAAAACTTATTTTAAAGGATTTTAATAATCAAAAAACAATTATTCTGGCTCCTGTAATCAAATCCAGAAAAGGGCATTATAGAGAATTATTTGAACATATATCAAAACAAGGTTTTGTAAGAGTACGTGTAGATGGAGAAATTCAAGAAATTGAAAAAGGAATGCAATTAGACCGTTACAAAACTCACGATATTGAAATTATTATTGATCGCTTAATTGTTGAAGAAAAATCGGTAAAAAGGTTAAGCGAAAGTATAAAAACCGCTATGTATCACGGCGATGAAACATTAATGATAATGTCTGCTGAGCAAGAAGAATCCGTAATAAAACCGAGATATTTTAGTCGGAATTTGATGTGTCCGTCAAGCGGAATTTCATATCCCAAACCTGAGCCTAATTCTTTTTCATTCAATTCACCAAAAGGTGCTTGTGAAAATTGTAATGGTTTGGGAACAGTACAAGAAATAAATTTAGATAAAATAATTCCTGACAACAAAATTTCTATAAAAAATGGTGCTATTGCACCTATTGGAGAACAAAAAAATTCTTGGATTTTTAAGCAATTAAGTCATATTGCAGATAAATATTCTTTTTCGTTAAATGATTCTTTCCAAAGTATTCCAAAAGTAGCTTTAGAAATTATACTTTATGGAGGAAAAGAAAAACTTGAAATTAATTCAAAAGAATTGGGCGTTAAAAGAAGCTATGAAATTGATTTTGAAGGCATAAATAATTTTATTTTAAGCCAATATAAAGATAGTGAATCCAGTTCAATTAAACGTTGGGCGAAAGGATTTATGGATGAAGTACCTTGTAAAATTTGCCATGGTGGTAGATTAAAAAAAGAAGCGCTTCATTTTAAGGTAAATGAATTATCTATTGCTGATTTATCGAATATGGATATTTCGCATTTGGCAAAATGGTTTGAAGGCGTTTCTAAAAAACTATCCGAAAGGCAATTAACCATTGGGTCAGAAATAATAAAAGAAATTAAAACCAGAATACAGTTCTTATTAGATGTTGGCTTAAATTATTTAAGCTTAAGTCGAGGGTCAAAAACCTTATCGGGTGGGGAAGCACAGCGCATTAGATTAGCTACTCAAATTGGATCTCAGTTGGTTGGTGTGCTCTACATTTTAGATGAGCCAAGCATTGGCTTACACCAAAGAGACAATCAAAAATTAATTACTTCTTTAAAAAAATTACGTGATATCGGTAATTCAATCTTAGTTGTTGAACATGATAAAGACATGATGATAACTTCTGATTATGTTATTGATCTAGGTCCTAAAGCGGGAAAACATGGCGGAGAAATTATAAGTATTGGAACGCCTCAAGAACTCTTAAATGGATCTACTTTAACTGCTGATTATTTAAACGGAACTAAATTTTTCGAAATTCCCAAAAAGCGACGTAAAGGAAATGGTAAAGAAATTGTTTTAACTGGAGCGACAGGGAATAATTTAAAAAATGTTACTCTAAAAATCCCGTTAGCGAAATTGATTGGCGTTACCGGAGTTTCGGGTAGCGGAAAATCTACTCTAATTAATGAGACACTCTACCCTATTTTAAATCAGCACATTTACAAAGCCGTAAAAAAACCTCTTCCCTATAAAACCATCAAAGGGTTAGAGCATATTGATAAAGTTATCGACATCAATCAAACAGCCATCGGGAGGACACCTCGCTCCAATCCCGCAACCTACACCGGTGTTTTTAGCGAAATTAGAAGTTTATTTGCAAAAACACCTGAAGCACTTATTAGAGGTTATAAACCTGGAAGGTTTTCATTTAATGTTAAAGACGGACGATGTGAAACTTGTAGAGGTGGCGGAGTTAGAGTGATTGAAATGAATTTTTTACCAGATGTTGAAGTAGAGTGCGAAACCTGTCAAGGAAAACGATTTACCCGCGAAACTTTAGAAATTCGATATAAAGGAAAATCAATTTCTGATGTTTTAAACATGACTATCAATGAATCGGTAAATTTCTTTAAGCATATTCCGAAAATATATATCAAATTAAAAACAATTCAAGATGTTGGATTGGGCTACATAACTCTTGGACAGCAATCTACAACTTTATCGGGTGGTGAAGCACAGCGTATTAAATTAGCAGCCGAATTATCAAAAAGAGATACTGGTAATACTTTTTATATTTTAGACGAACCAACTACTGGTTTACATTTTGAAGATATCAATATTTTGATGAAAGTTTTGAATAAATTAACCGATAAAGGAAATACCGTTTTAGTTATTGAGCATAATTTAGATGTTATTAAGCTTTGTGATTACGTAATTGATATTGGTAAAGAAGGAGGTAGAGACGGCGGAGAAATTCTTTGCTCAGGCACACCAGAAGAAATAATCAAAAACAAAAACAGCTATACCGCTAAGTTCTTAAAAAAAGAATTAAATTTATAAATTGCTTTAAAAGCAGATTGAATCTAAAAAAGAATAAAATATGACTCCAAACGAAGATAAAAAAATACGTGAAAAACTAAAACAAAAAACTTGGAATGAAATAAAAACAAATGACTCTTGGGCCATTTTTAAAATTATGAGTGAATTTGTTGACGGTTATGAAAAGTTAAGCAGAATAGGCCCCTGCGTTAGTGT
>DAOUTI010000206.1 GCA_030626795.1 Flavobacteriaceae bacterium | reverse complement strand
TAGTGAAAATTCTCAAACTTATTTTAACCAAGGTCTAAATTTAGCCTATGCATTTAATCACTCTGAATCACATCGTTCTTTTATGGAAGCGTCAAGATTAGATCCTAATGCTGCAATGACTTATTGGGGTCAGGCTTATGTTCTGGGCCCAAATATTAATGATCAATTGCCAGATGCTGAGCGGAGATTGAAATCATTTGAAGCAGTTCGAAAAGCAAAAAAGTTAGCATCAAAATCAACACCAAAAGAACAAGCATTGATAGAAGCTTTAACATATAGATATAGTAAAGATTCTGTTGATATAACAAAATTAAATATGGCATATATGAAAGCCATGGCTAAAGTTACTAAACAATATCCGCAAGACGCAGATGTTCTAACCCTGTACGCTGCGGCTATTATGAATACTGTTCCTTGGAATTATTGGGACAAAGAAGGTAATCCATCTCCAAATATCAAAGAAGCAAAATTAGCTCTTGAAAAAGCGATGAAAATAAATATCAATCACCCAGGGGTAAATCATTATTATATTCATATGGTTGAATTACCAAAACCTGACCTTGCTGTCGCTTGCGCGGATAGATTAGGTGAGTTAATGCCAGGCGCAGGGCATTTAGTGCACATGCCAGGGCATATTTATATGCGAGTTGGTCGATATAAAGATGCAGTTATTGCTAACAAGAAAGCAATTTTAGTTGATGAAGATTATATTTCACAATGTTATGCGCAAGGCATGTACCCTTTGGGGTATTACCCACATAACATTCATTTTTTATGGTCGGCTGCCAGTATGTTAGGAGATAGTAAAATTGCAATTGATGCAGCCCAAAAAACTGCCGAAAAAGTACCATTAAGTCAATTAAAAGAATCCACTTTTTTACAAAATTTTGCCGTTACACCTTTACTGGCCTATACTAGATTTGGAAAATGGAATGAAATATTAACGGTTCCCTATCCAGGTGATGCGTATGCCTATATGAAATTGATTTGGCATTATACTAGAGGAATTGCATTTGTAAGAAAGAACAACTTAAAGGATGCTCAAGAAGAATTAGATTTTATAGCTTCTCGAGATAAAAGTTTAGATAAAGAAAATGTTGCAAAAGTAGCTTATGAAGTGTTGGCTGGTGAAATAGAATCTAGAAAAGGAAATTTAACCAAAGCAATTAAACACCTTGAAAATGCGGTGGCTTTTGAAGATGAATTACCTTATGATGAACCATCTGTTTGGTATATTCCTACAAGACAAAGTTTGGGGTCGGTTTTGTTAAAAGCTAAAAACTATAAAGAAGCTGAAAAAGTATTTTTAGAAGATTTGGTTTATTATCGACAAAATGGTTGGTCGTTAATGGGATTATATCAGAGTTTATTAGGTCAAGGTAAAATAGATGAAGCTAATAAAATTAAACAAGAATTTAATATTGCTTGGAGTGATTCGGATATAGAGATTAGTAGTTCAATTTTATAATAGTATTTATTTTATAAATGGTAAAATCACAGTAATTTATGTTTGTTCAACTTGAACGAAACCATTATTTTTACAAAAATATTTTATTAGTCAAGAAAAATAATTCTTGCATTTATATGTAAAAAGGATGGCTAGACAAATAATAATTACTATAATTTTACTTTTACCACAATTCATTTCAGCACAATGTGCTATGTGCAGAGCAGTAGTAGAACAGGGCGGAGAGGAAATGGCTGAAGGGATTAATTCGGGTATTGTTTATTTGATGGCTTTCCCTTATGTTATCGTAGGCGTTGCTGCATATTTATTTTATAGAAATTGGAAGAAAAAAAATCCTTAATATTTTTCTGTTTTTTTGTAACAAATTTTTTAACCATTCGTCATATAGAGCAAATTCGAATATATTAATTTTATGAAAACAAAACTTACCCTAGTTTTTCTACTTAGTTTTATTTTATCAAACTTTGCTCAAGAAAGTAATCTTGATCAAAAAAAATGGACATTAAGAGAATGTGTAGATTATGCCATTGAAAATAATCTTACGGTTAAACAAAGTGAATACGATATTTCATTATCAGAAATAGATAGAAAGGATGCAATTGGTAATTTCTTGCCTAGCATTAATTTAAGTGGTTCTCATTCTTGGAATGGAGGATTAACTACCGATGTAACAACAGGAGTTTTACGTAATCAAACTACGCAAACTACTTCGGGAGGAGTATCTTCAGGAATTCTTATTTATGGAGGTTTACAAAACCACAATCAATTAAGAAGAGCCGATTTAAGTATTTTGGCAAATCGCTATCAGTTAGATAAAATTAAAGATGATGTTTCCTTAAATGTTATCAATGCTTATTTGCAAGTTTTATTTGGTAAAGAGGCTGTTAATGTTGCATTGCCTCAATTAGAAATTTCAAGAGAACAATTAAACCGTACCAATAAATTGGTAGAAGCAGGTACTTTACCTAAAGGTGATTTACTTGAAATTCAAGCAACTTTAGCAAATGACGAACAAAATTTGATTGTTACCCAAAATAATGTTGAAATAGCATTAATTAGTTTGGCGCAATTATTACAGTTAGAAGATTATAATAATTTTGATATTGCTGATGATGAAATTGAAAGTTTACCTTTAGTAAATTTAGCAAATTATTCTGTAGATGATGTTTATCAAAAAGCACTTGAAAATAGAAATGAAATTAAAGTTGCAAATACAAATATTGAAATAGCTGAAAAAGATATTAAATTAGCCAAAGGAGCTTTACAACCTACACTTTCTGGGTTTTATAATTGGAATTCTAGATATTCAAATTTAGATAGAGTTGTTGGTTTTGAGATTGACCCAAACGACCCAACTCGAGTTATTGGTCAGGTAGAAGGAACAGGTGAAAATGTAATTACACAAAACACTTTGCCTATTACTGGCAGCCCTAATGGATTTTCAGAGCAGTTTTTTGATTTAAATAAAGGTAGTTCATTCGGTTTGAGTTTACGTGTACCTATTTTAAATGGTTTTAAAGCTTCAAATAGCGTGAAGAGAGCTGAAGTTTTTTATGAAAAACAGAAAAATAGATTAGGTGAACAAGAGCTAGTTCTTGAAAAGATTATCCATACTGTTTATGCAGATGCTTTAGGAGCATTAAAAGTTTATGAGGCTTCACAAAAAACTTTAAGTGCGCAAGAAGGAGCTTTTAGATATGCGCAAGAAAAATTTAATGTTGGTGTATTGAATTCATTTGATTTTAGCCAAATTAAGAATAGAGTGGTTAAAGCCAATTCTGATTTTTTAAGAGCTAAATATGATTTTATTTTTAAAGTAAAATTATTAGAATTCTATTATGGTATCCCTGTAACTATATAATAATTCTTATTTTTGTAATAGTTTTTTAAAAATAAATTTTATTGCAAAATGGCTATTATTTTAAATATTGAAACAGCAACAAAAAATTGTTCAGTAAGTTTATCTGAAAATGAAAAAATTTTGGCTCTTGCCGAATTTAATGAAGGCCAGTTTTCTCATGCCGAAAAATTACATACCTTTATTTTAGATGTTTTACACGATGCAAAAAAAAGCATGCAAGATATTGATGCTATTGCAGTAAGTAAGGGTCCAGGTTCATACACAGGTTTGAGAATAGGAGTTTCTGCGGCTAAAGGATTGTGTTTTTCTTTAGATAAACCTTTAATTTCGATTGCTACGCTTACTTCGTTATCTCATGCCATTTCTGTAAGTAAAGGAGAGTTTATTATTCCGCTTTTAGATGCTCGACGCATGGAAGTATATTGTGCAATATATGACTCAAATTATCAACAAATTCAAGAGACAAAAGCAAAAGTAATTGATGAAAACTCCTTTTTAGAATTTCTAGAAAAAGGAAAAACCTATTTTTTAGGAGATGGAGCAAGTAAATGTAAAGAGATTATCAAACATAAAAACGCTATATTTTTAGAAAATTACTTTCCTTCTGCAAAAGAAATGGCAACGCTTTCTTC
>DAOUTI010000118.1 GCA_030626795.1 Flavobacteriaceae bacterium | reverse complement strand
CCATAAGTTGCTTTTTCTCCCTTTTCAGGGAAAGCTCTTTCTTTTCCAAAACGTCCATAACGTTCAACACGCCACGCACCAACTTCAGTCAATTTTGGTAATGATTTTATTTCAATTCGCCAACCTTGATCGTCGGTTAAATGCCAATGGAAAACATTGAATTTATACTCAGACATTTTATCTAAATAAGATTTTACTTCCTCTACAGTAAAAAAATGACGACTTACATCTAACATCAATCCTCTCCATTTAAATCTAGGGTAATCCGTAATTTTACAAGTCTGTATTTCAATACTTTTTGACTTATCTCTCACAACAGGAAATAATTGTTTTAAAGATTGCAAGCCATTAAAAATACCAGCTTCATGGTTTGCGTTTAAATAAATATGAGTCTTATCAATTTCTAATTTATATCCTTCATTACCTAAAACAGGATTCTGCTTTTTATTTAAATTAATAGAAATTGTATTTCCATTCTTACCTTTTTCAAAATCGGATTGAATTCCAATGTTCAATAAATAATCTTGAAAATTTTTAACACTATTTAAATGCAATAATTTTGAATTTCTAGTTTCTAACTTTAGCGTATTATTTACAATAAAAAGAGCTTCACTTTTTTCATATTTCACTGGTTTAGGAATAATTATATTTTGTGCATTAGAAAATTGAAAAAATAGTATAAACAATAAGATTAATTTGTAATATTCTGACTTCATAATTTATTTTCTATTTTTAAACATCTTAAATATTTCATGAATTATCTATTGTTTTGATGATTTTTGCTGGATTCCCAGCAACTACTACATTTTCAGGAATATCTTTTGTTACAACTGAGCCTGATCCAATAACTACTCCATTTCCTATAGTAATACCTGGATTGATAATTGCTCCTCCACCAATCCAAACATCATTACCAATACTTATTGGTTTAGCAGATTCTAACCAAGAATTTCGCGTTTTAATATCTATCGGGTGAACAGCGGTAAACAATTGAACATTAGGCCCAATAAATACATTATTACCAATTTTTACCTCTGCAACATCTAGAATACAGCAGTTAAAATTGATGAAAACATTTTTACCTAATTTGATATTATAGCCATAATCACAATAAAAAGGAGGTTCAATAAAAAAATTCTTATCAAACTCGCCAACCAGTTCTTTTAATAGTTTATTGCGTTCTTTTTTCTCCTTATCGGATAAATTATTAATTCGTTGAAATTTTATTCTAGCATCATACCTTTCTTTAGATAGAACTGCATCCATCGGGTTGTATAATTTCTCAGATAACATCTTTTCTTTTTCAGTCATTTCTATCTAGAATTATCATTTTAGGTAAAATTAAAGTGTCTCTTTTAACCACTTATAAAATTCACGCTGCCAAACTAAGGAATTTTGATAGTCTAAAACCCAATGATTTTCTTCAGGAAAATATAATAATTTACTTTTTATTCCTTGTAATTGCGCCGCTTGAAATGCCTCTAAACCTTGTCCAATTGGAACACGATAATCTTTTCCTCCTTGGATAATTAAAATTGGCGTATTCCACTTTTCAACATGCTCAACAGGGTTAAATAGTGTATAACTTTTTTGAGCGGCTTTATTATTTTTCTCCCAATAAGGGCCACCTAAATCCCAATTCACAAAAAATAATTCTTCGGTAGTTCCATACATACTCTTTTCATTAAAAATTCCGTCATGAGAAATAAAGGTTTTGAATCTATTTTCATGAAAAGCAGCCAAATAAAATACCGAATAACCACCGTAACTTGCTCCAATAGCACCCAATTTGTCCGCATCTACATAAGATTCTTTTGATATATCATCAATAGCCGATAAGTAATCTTGTATGTTTTGTCCGCCATAATCTTTACTAATTTGTTCATTCCATTCCACACCATAACCTGGCATCCCTCTACGGTTTGGTGCAATAATAATATAGCCATTCGCAGCCATTAATTGAAAATTCCATCGGTAAGAATAAAACTGACTCAATGCGCCTTGTGGTCCGCCCTGACAGTATAATAAGGTTGGATATTTTTTATTTGAATCGAAATTTGGAGGGTAAATTACCCAAGAAAGTAAATCTTTTCCATCAGTAGATTTTGTGATTCTTTTTTCAATTTTACCAAGGGTCAATTTATTATAAATAGCATCATTTGCATGTGTTAACTGCTTCATTGAGCCATTTTTTAAGTCTACTGCATATAGTTCAGGAGCATGATTCATATCTCTACGAGAAACAATCATTGTTTTTTTACTTTGACCAACAATACCATTTACATCAAACTGACCTTTTGTAATTTGTTTTGGCTGAACACCAGATGAAATTTCTATTTCAAACAAGTGAACTGTACCAAATACGGGTGCATTAAAGTATATTTTATCCCCCTTATTACTCCAAGTAAAACTATTTACAGTGCCATCCCAATTTTTAGTAAGATTGATATCTTTTCCATTTCTTCGAACAATAATATCATTTTTATCTGCCTCATAACCATCTCTTTTCATTTGCAGCCATGCCAATTCTCCTTTTGTTGAAAAAGCAGGAGCTACATCATAACCTTTATTATATCCCGTAAGGTTAGTAGTTTTTTTAGTATCTAAATCATATTGGTAAATATCTGTATTTGTGCTAACTGTATATTTTGTTCCATAACTTTTTTTAGTAACATAAAGCATTTTTTTACTATCTGGATTCCAAATATAATCTTCACTTCCTCCAAAAGGCTGTTGCGGACAATCATAAGGTTCTTCTTTCATCAAATCAATTTCACCATCTTTTGATTTAATAAATACGTGACTATATAAACCGTCTTCCCAGGTATCCCAATGTCTATAATTTAAAGATTCATAAATTTTTACGTTAGATCCTGGTACATCTTTATAATAATCCTGACCAGTAACTGGTTTGAGTTTTACATCTTTTGTAAAAATTTTACACTTGCCATTTGGAGAAACCAATCTATTTGTAATTTGTTTTGAATAATCTTTAATTTGTTTAGCTTCACCTCCACTTATTGGTAAAATATATATTTTTTTACTTTTATTATTTTCTTGTAGATTTACTTTTGACACGGTATAAACTACACTTTGTAAATCATCGGTAAGACCTACAGCCGAAACTCTATTCAATTCAATAAGTTGCTGGGGAGTCATCACATTTTGGGCAGATAAAATGTTACTTAATCCAAATAAAACGAAGAATATGTATATTTTTTTCATTTTTAAAATTTTTGTTAAAGTTAAAAAATATACTGTAGATTATCTAAAATAAAAAAAGAGCTAATAATTTAGCTCTTTTAAAAATTAACGAAGGAAAAATTAGTATCAAAAGGTGATGGCTCAAAATCAATACCTATTGGATATTTCTTTTTAAAATCAAAAACTCATCATCCATTACATTTCCTGTTAAAAGTAAATTACCAAAGGGAGCGGCAACTGTTGAAGCAGACATTTCTGTACCATCTTCCATATACACTGTTTCGACAGTGAAATCATTTTTATTTCTATATTCTATTCTAATTATTTCTGAGGGTGAAATTTCTTCTTTTCCTTTAGCATAAGTAGCAAATTTTAATAAATCAGGATGCGCTCCAATCCAAAGAATTCCATCTTCATCAATTTCAATATTATCTACGCCTGTTCCACAAGGAATATCTTCAATAAAATTAAGGGTGCCATCTTTATTTCTAAAATAAACTTTAACCAAAAATTTTCGTGGAGAAGCAACAAAAATTAAATTTCTTTTGGCGTCAAAATTTATACCGTTTGCATAAGCAATATCTTTTGCAACTTCACTGTAATTCTCGCCATCAAAATATATAACATTTGATGCCTCAAGCCCTGCATAATCTTCCAAAAATCTTCCTATTCCTTTTGTTTTACCATGATCGTTCGTAAAATAAAAACGGTTTTCGTCTATAAAGACTATATCATTTGGACTAATCATTACATCATCAGTTAAAGACTTTTCATGACTTAAACTTTTACCAATAAGAGTGAATATTTCTATCGAATGCCCTTTTGGTGTATGGTTAATGGCAGCAATTTTATACGTGCTGTCTTTTTGTATCATAGAGATGCCATGAGGCGCAAAAGAAGTTTTAATATTTAAAGTAAGTGGTGTTATACGAAAGTCTCCACTTTTCAATTCCATAAAATACAATCCGCCATATTGCTCTTTTTCTGATGGATATACTCTTCTATTTGTAGAAGAAACAATAGCAAAACTATCTATTGAGCTTACAGTAATATCTTCTGCTCCTGGAAGCGCTATTTTTTTAACAATTTTGCCATCAAAATTATTTTCTATCGTTCTAAAATAACCAGTAGAAATAAAAATATTGCCAATAAATACTACGATTAGAATAAGTGCAATTAGGATGACTTTTTTTATTAGACGCATAAAGGTTAATTTTTTTAAAAATACACCTAAAAAACCAATTCATCAAATAAATGGTCGCATCACTAGGGGTAAATTGATTTTATTTACTTTAACTAAATTATTCTTTGTCTATTCTTTTTGAAGACTTCTTTTTTACCTTTATAAACTTTACGAAGATTGACAGCCATTTGAACCTTGTTTATCGTTTTATAAATATAATGGATAAATGTCAATCTGTGACAATTTGGTGACAAGAAATTATAGAGGTTTGTTCAATTGATCTATCTAAAACCTATACCTCCGTCTTTTTTTTACTTAAATTGACTAATGGTTAATTTAAGATTTTACAAAACTCAACTATTCAAAAATTTAATTTTTTTAGAGCATAATTAACTAAACCCGTGTTTGTTTTTATACCTAGTTTTTGATGAATATTTTTTCTATGAGTATCAATAGTAAATCGACTTAATTTTAATTGATGTGCAATTTGTAAAGTAGTTCTTCCTTTTGTTATAAGTTGTAAAATTTCTTTTTCTCTTCTAGTAAGAATTTTTGTATTAGAATTATGCTCTTTATTAAACCATCCTTCAATATCCTTTGGTAAATTTTTGTCAAAGTAATATTCCCCTTTTACAACTGCGTGTATGGCTTGAATAAGTTCTTTTTTTTCTACAACTTTGGTTAGATATCCTTTTGCTCCAGCTTCTAACATTTCAATTACTTCAGCACTTTGATCATACATGCTTAGTGCCATTACAGGAATATTTGGGTATTCTTTTGTAAGTATTTTAGTTAAAGAGATACCATCAATGATAGGCATGCGTATATCTGTTAAAATAATATCTGGTTGATAATTATTCTCTAATAACTTAATAATTTCTAAACCATTATTTGCTTCTCCTATAATTGTTATTCCTATTTCTTTAGATAGAATAGACTTTAAACCATCAATAAATAATTTGTGGTCATCTGCTATAATAATTTTTATATTCATAATTATTAATTTATAATGGAATATTTAACATAATTGTGCTACCTTCATTCAAAGTAGAATCTATATCAATTATACCTCCTATTTTTTCTATCCGATTTATAATATTTTTTAACCCAAAACCAAAAGGAGTCATATTTTTGTCAAAACCTTTACCATCATCTTCAACAATAATATTTAGCACATGTTCATACTCTGAAAATTGTATAATAACTTCGGTTGCATTAGCATGTTTAATACAATTGGTTATTAGCTCTTGTACTATTCTAAAGATTTGAATTTCAATTGCGCTAGTTATGTGTTTTTTAACATTTACATTAATTACTTTTATCGATAATTTATGTGTGTTTGAAATTTGATCAGCAATAGCCTGTATTGATAAAATAAGACCTTTATCTATAAATGTTCCAAAGTTTTTTTTGTGAGCTATTAATCTAATTTCTTTATAGGTATCACCCGCTAAATCTTTTAGTTTTTTATACAGTTGAACTTTATCTTTTTGGCTATAATTTTCACTATCTGTAATTTCCTCAATATAAAGTTTTAAGATAGCAACTTTACTCCCTAAATTATCATGTAAATTATTTGCAATTCTCTCACGCTCCTTCTCTTGTGCATTAATAATAGCATCAATCCCTTCTAATTCTTGATCTTTTAAAAGCTTAGCAAATTTTTGTGTATCAATAGTATGTTTTTGTTGTACCAGAAGTTTTTTTCTTTTAACATTTTTCAAAATTGAGTAAGCCAATAATAGCGTTATCACTAAAATGCCTATAACTGTAAACAATAAATGTCTATTTAGTGTTCTCCTATAATTAATCTCAGTATTTATTGTTTTCAACTCAACTATCTCTCTTTCCTTCTTCTCTGTTTCATATTTGGTTTGTATTTCAATAAATTGTTTCTGATTTTCAATACTTAAAATACTATCTGTTAAAATTTTTGATTTTTCAGAATAATCCAAAGCAATATTAAAGCGATTTAGACCTTTGTAACAGTCTTTAATTTTATCATAAACAAAAACAAGTTGTTTCCCGTTTACTTGTTTCTCTACTTTTTTATAATATCGAATAGCTTTTTCATATTCTTTGTTTTTATAATGTAAATACCCCAAGTTTCCTTGTGTTATTTCTATTCCATTTTTCAGATTTAGTTCTCTTTTCAACTTTAGTGTCTTTTCAAGATACTCTTTTGCTTTCTTTGAATTTTTATCTAAATAGATACTTCCTAAATTATTATATACAATTGACAGAGAGTATCTATTATCCGTTAGTAGTCCTAATTTTTCTGCTTTTAAGTTATAATCAATTGCTGATAAAGTATCTCCATTTTTAAAATGTTGCATTGCTAAATTTGGCAAAGTAATGAGCTGATATTGTATATGATTTTGGTCATTAAAAACAACCAATGCTTTTTTGCTGTACTCAATAGCCTTAGAATAATTGCTCAATTCTGCAAAAGCACTCGCTATATTATTATAACATTTTGCCGCATTAAGTTTGTCTTTGTTTTCTTCAAAATAAGTAGCACTTTGGGTTAGGGTTTTAATGGTTTTATTATAATCAGCCTGTTTTAATTGAACAGCTCCTATACTAATATTTACTTCAGCAATTCTTCTTTGATTATTAGATGTATTAAAATATTGCTTGGTCTTATTAAAATAATAATTTGCAGAATCTAATTTAGCTTCAAAAAAAGAAATACGACCTAATTGATTATAGGTTTCTGCCACAATAGAGTCATTGGATTTGAATTGTAAGGATTTTAAAGAATAACCTTTACTCCTACTAATATTAATACGTTCGTATTGTTTAGCTAATTGTAGGTTTATTTGTGCAATTTCAGTACTGTCCTTTGTATTTCTTAATACCAAAGTTAAACTATCTACCATAGTGTTTTGAGAAAACACTATGGTGCTAAATAGTAAGAACATAAATGAGCTTAATTTTCTCATTATTTGTGTTTGAACTCAAAGTTAGTTAAAATTAGATTAGTACTGTATGGGGCTCCACGCTTTTAATATAAGCTGTAAAATATCAAATCAAATGCATTACAATAAAAAAGCCCTACCCCTTTAATTAGATTAACAAAATTGAGGGGGTTTTGTGTAAAGTAGAGCTTGTTTAAAAAATACTAAACTATTCATATTTTTAACGAGCTTTTATGACCCATCAGCATTTATAGGAAGAGTGATATATATATCTGAAGGTACTTTGCCCCAATAGTCAAGTTCGTGTTTTTCATCAACATCTTCCCATCTATATTCATATTCATACTCCCAATCATATGCTCCTGGAGCTATTGTAAATTTAACTATAACCTTGTCTTTTTTATTCCCATACTTATAAGTTGCTTGAAACCATGAATTCCACCATCCGCTTTTATTTGTTAGCTGTTCAGGTAAATATACTTCATAAAGACCTTTAGTAGTCCCATTACAATATTTTTTATATATTTGGTATTTGACTGTTAAATTTTCAGCATTCGACCCATCTTTCCAACTCACATAACAACCCATATTACTAAAAACTCTAATTTCTGAAGGGTTAATTTGATTTGCTGTAGCATCACATTCAGAAACATTATCATCTATTGCATCCACTATTTCACAAGCAAAAAATGTTAATGGTATTGTTAGAATTAAAAATAATTTTGTAATTATTGTTTTCATAATAATTTAGAATTTAATTTATACACCCTAAAGTTAGTATATAACATT
>DAOUTI010000078.1 GCA_030626795.1 Flavobacteriaceae bacterium | reverse complement strand
TATGTACCAGATGAAGGTTACTTATCAAAATGTAAAGCAATTTGCGAACAAAATGATGTTTTATTTATTGCCGACGAAGTTCAAACTGGAATTGCAAGAACAGGTAAATTATTGGCTGTAGATCATGAAAATGTAAAACCAGATATTTTAATTTTAGGAAAAGCCCTTTCAGGAGGTGTTTACCCAGTATCCGCTGTTTTAGCTAATGATGATATTATGGAAGTGATTAAACCCGGACAGCATGGTTCTACTTTTGGTGGAAACCCAATTGCTGCTGCTGTTGCCATAGCAGCACTTGAAGTTGTAACCGATGAAAATTTAGCCGAAAATGCCGAAAAACTTGGGTTAATATTCCGCGGTGAATTACAAGAATTTGCAAAAACTAATAACCTAGTAAAACTGGTTAGAGGTAAAGGCTTGTTAAATGCTGTTTTAATAAATGATACTGAAGATAGTACTACGGCCTGGGATATTTGTATAAAATTAAGAGACAATGGCTTATTAGCAAAACCAACTCATGGTAATATTATTAGGTTTGCTCCTCCATTAGTAATGAATGAAGAGCAATTAATGGATTGTATTTCAATTATTAAGAAGACGATTACGGAGTTTTAATCGAAAAGGGCTCCTATATCAAAAACATAAAAAAGGCTTGAAAATAATTTTCAAGCCTTTTTACATTATAAACAAAAAGTATTACAATATTTATTTTTGAGCCAAAACTTCGGCAACTTTATCTGCAGCTTCTTTAAATTCTACAACAGAAATCACGTCTAATCCGCTAGCTTCAATTAATTCTTTGGCTTCAACAGCATTGGTACCTTGTAATCTTACAATAATTGGTACTTTAATTGCATCGCCCATATTTGTATAAGCATCAACAATACCTTGTGCTACTCTATCGCAACGAACAATACCACCAAAAATATTTACTAAGATTGCTTTTACAGCTGGGTCTTTTAATATAATTCTGAATCCAGCTTCTACTCTTTCCGCATCAGCTGTACCCCCAACATCTAAGAAATTAGCTGGCTCACCACCCGATTGTTTGATTAAATCCATTGTGCTCATCGCTAAACCAGCACCATTTACCATACAACCAACATTTCCGTCAAGGTCAACATAATTTAAACCAACTGCATTGGCTTCAACTTCAATAGGATTTTCTTCACGTAAATCGCGTAAATCGATATAATCTTTATGACGATATAAAGCACTATCATCTAACGTTACTTTAGCATCTACTGCCAATATATTATCATCTGAAGTTTTTAATACAGGGTTGATTTCAAATAATGTTGCATCAGAACCAATGTACGCATTGTATAAAGCAGTAACAAATTTGGTCATTTCTTTAAATGCTTTACCAGATAAACCCAAGTTAAATGCAATTTTTCTAGCTTGAAACGGCATTAAACCTGTTGCAGGATCTACTTCTTCAGTAAAAATTAAATGCGGTGTGCTTTCGGCTACAGCCTCAATATCCATACCTCCTTCAGTAGAATACATAATCATATTTCTACTTGTGCCACGATTTAACAAAACGGACATATAATATTCTTCTGGTTCATTTTCACCTGGATAATAAACATCTTCGGTAATTAATACTTGATTCACCTTTTTTCCTTCAGCAGAAGTTTGAGGCGTTTTCAACATCATACCTATGATATCTTGAGAAATACTTTCTACTTCTTCTAAACTTTTGGCAAGTTTAACTCCGCCACCTTTACCTCTACCACCTGCGTGAATTTGGGCTTTGATTACCCACCAACCTGTACCGGTTTCAGCAGCCAATTGTTTTGCAGCATCTACTGCTTTTTTATGGTTATCGGCAACAATACCTCTTTGTATTTTAACACCGAAACTATTTAATAATTCTTTACCTTGATATTCATGTAAATTCATTACTTAATTTTTTTTAAATTAAATCCATACAAAAGTAAGTATTAATTCAGAATGCGAGATGTAGAATGTTTATTTTTTTTAAATAATTTTACTGTAACAATTTCATTTTTTAATAGTCGTTAAAAGAGTTTAACAAATTATTAAGACTGACTTAAAAAACTTATAAATATTTTCGCTTTTAATTCAAATAATCACTCTAATTCACTATGAAAAATATTACCCTCATTATTTTATTTTTCTTTACCACAATAATTTATAGTCAAAACGAAAAAAAAGAA
The DNA here is from genome assembly GCA_030626795.1 of Flavobacteriaceae bacterium. GTDB lineage: Bacteria > Bacteroidota > Bacteroidia > Flavobacteriales > Flavobacteriaceae > Lutimonas. Next base: position 9,200 of record DAOUTI010000078.1, on the reverse strand, counting down.
CTACAAGCAATTAGAGTAAATGAATCTCCTAAAATTGATGGAAAACTAGATGATTTGGTCTGGCAAAATGCCAATATCGCTCGTGATTTTGTAATGATTAGACCTGGAAGTGGTGATGCCGAGCCAGATAATCAAAAAACTGAAGTAAAAATAATATATGATAATACAGGTATTTATATTGGCGCCTCGATGTTTGACCCTGATCCTACTCATATTTTACAGCAGCTAACGGAAAGAGATGATTTTGGTACAACCGATTTTTTCGGGATAAGCATTAATCCAAACAATGATGGCCAAAATGAGTTTGAATTTTTTGTAACTGCAGCCGGAACACAAATGGATGCGCAAGTATCTCCATCTAATGGCGAAGATTTTAGCTGGAGTGAAGTCTGGTTTAGTAGAATAAGTTACGATGACAAAGGGTGGTATGTAGAAATGAAAATACCATATTCGGCTTTGCGTTTTACCAATGATAAAACACAAATATGGGGTGTCAATTTACATAGAAGAATTGAAAGTAAACGCGAACAATATACTTGGAATTTTGTAGATAAAACAAAAGGAAATATATCTCAATATGCAGGTGTCTTAACAGGAATATCGGATATTACACCTCCTACCCGATTAAGTTTTTCTCCTTTTGCTTCATTTAATGTTGGTAATTATGATGATGTAACCGATACTAATTTTGCTTTTGGATTGGATTTAAAATATGGATTAACGGATAACTTTACACTAATTGCAACTTTAATTCCTGATTTTTCACAAGCTGGTTTCGATAATATTACCTTAAATCTTGGACCTTTTGAACAGCGCTTTGATGAACAAAGGCAATTTTTTATTGAAGGAGCCGATTTACTTAACAAAGGTAACCTCTTCTTTTCAAGAAGAATTGGTAACCGCCCTGTAGGCCATTCTGATACTTATGACGATTTAAATACACATGAAGAAGTAACTGAGAATCCAACAGAAGTTGATGTATTAAATGCAATTAAAGTTACAGGTAGAACAAAAAAAGGCTTGGGTATTGCTGTACTTAATGCAATAACCAAAGAAACAAAAGCTACCATATTAGATACCCTTACTGGAGATGCTAGAAAAATAATAACTGAGCCTCTAGCAAATTATAATGTATTGGTAATTGATCAAGAATTTAATAAAAATTCTTCTATTGGCTTTGTAAATACCAATGTAACACGAGATGGCAGCTTTAGAGACGCAAATGTTAGTTCACTTGTATTCAATTTAGCCAATAAAGAAAATTCATATAAAATTAGCGGTGATGGTAGTACAAGCACGGTAAGAGAAAATAAAGAAAATACTACGGGTTTTGCTTCAAGTTTAAGATTTAGCAAAACAAAAGGGAATGTACGCTTTAATTTAGATCATGAATTTAATGATGACAAATACAATAAAAATGACTTAGGCTTTCAACGACGAAATAACTTTCAATATTTTTCCGCCAATGTTAATTATCAGATATTTGAACCAACTAAACATTTTAATAATTTTCGAGTAGGACTCTTTGCTGGGTATTTTAGAAGGTTTAAACCAAGTGTTTATACTGGTAATTTTATTAATCTATATGGGTTTGCTACAACAAAAAAACAAAATTCGTTTGGTGGTAATATTGGTTCAGATATTGGTGATCAAAAAGATTATTTTGAGCCAAGAACTGAAGGTAGATTTTGGTTAGAAAACCCCAAAACAAATATTAGAATGTGGTTTTCTAGCGATTATCGTAAAAAGTTTGCTTACGATGTTGCAGCTGGTGGAAGTTGGTATAACGGTAACGATGGCTATGGATATTGGTGGGAATTTGGACCAAGATATAGAGTTAATGACAAGTTACAATTTAATTATTCCATTGAAATGGATAAAGAATTTAACGATTTAGGTTATGTAACTACATTAGATGATGGCACCATTATTTTTGGTAAACGAGATATAAAAGAAATTGAAAATAGTTTATCTACAAAATATAGTTTTAATGACCGATCTTCAATTTCACTTATTGCAAGACATTATTGGTCGCCCGTTACCTATAAAGAGGAGTATTTTGAATTAGAAGATGATGGCACTTTATCAGACAATAATTACAGTGGAGATAATGATTTGAATTTTAATAGCTGGAATCTAGATTTACGTTATGTTTGGGAGTTTACTCGAGGCAGTGAAGTGGTAGCATTATATAGAAACTCTATTTTAAATTTTGGAAGTGACGCAGACCTTTCTTATCAAGATAATATTGGTAATTTATTTGACCAACCCTTAGGTCAAAGTTTTTCAATAAAAATAATTTACTATTTAGATTATAACCAAGTTAAAACATGGTTATAATAATTAAGTATGCTAATTTATATTTCGCTTAAGCGGAATTTACACCTTGGTAAACCACTAAATTTATGTATTTTCACATCCATATTATTTTAAGATGATTATAGCAAAAAATATTCATAAATATTACGGAGACTTAGCAGTATTAAAAGGTGTTGACTTACATATTAAAAAAAGTGAGATTGTTGCTATTGTTGGTCCAAGTGGTGCCGGTAAAACTACATTATTACAAATATTAGGCACTTTAGATAAACCAACTTCTACAGATAAACTTGTAATTAACGACATCAATATTATTAATTTAAAAGATAAAGCTTTATCTAAATTTAGAAATAAACATATTGGTTTTATTTTTCAATTTCACCAATTGTTACCTGAATTTACTGCATTAGAAAATGTGTGTATTCCTGCATTTATTGCTAACAAACCGAAACAAAAAGTAATAGCTGAAGCCAAAGAAATTCTTGATTTCTTAGGTCTTTCAGATAGATTTGACCACAAGCCCAGTGAATTATCTGGTGGTGAACAACAACGTGTTGCAGTGGCTCGTGCTTTAATTAACAAACCCGATGTTATTTTTGCCGATGAACCAAGTGGTAATTTAGATACCGTTGCATCTAAAAGTTTACACGAATTATTTTTTACGCTACGAGACCAGTTTAATCAAACATTTGTTATTGTTACTCATAATGAAGAATTAGCAAATATGGCTGATAGAAAATTAGAAATGAAAGATGGACTTATTGTTAGGTCCTAATTAATTAGCAGAAAATAATCCATATGATTGGTATCATTAGTGCGATGCAAGAGGAAATTCAAACTCTGCTTGATAATCTTAAAAATAAGACTACAACAAAAAAAGGCATGCGAACTTATTACCAAGGATTATTGTTCGATAAACCTGTTGTATTGGTGTTTTCTCGCTGGGGTAAGGTTGCAGCTGCAACTACGGTAACTCAATTGATAAATGACTTTAAAATTGATGAAATTATTTTCACAGGCGTAGCTGGGTCTATTCAAGAATATATTAATATTGGCGACATTGTTATTGGTAAAAATCTTTATCAACATGATATGGACGCAAGTCCGCTACTTGAACCATTTGAAATTCCTTTACACCAAAAAAAATACTTTGAAGTAACACTTAGCAAAAGTAATCTTCTTCAAAAAGCTTCTCAATTGTTTTTAGAAAATTTTAATTTATTTATTTCTGAAGCTGAAGCACAACAGTTTTTCATTAAAAATCCTAAAATTCATATTGAAAACATAGCTAGTGGCGATCAATTTATATCAACTAATGAGCAATTAACTTTTATCAAAACTAATTTACCCGATATTGCTTGTGTTGAAATGGAAGGAGCTGCTGTTGCTCAAGTTTGTTATGAATACAATATTCCGTTTAGTATATTTAGAACTATCTCTGATAAAGCAAATGACAATTCACATATTGATTTTCCAAAATTCGCAAAACAAATAGCTAGTAATTATGCACTTGGTGTTTTAAAGTATTATTTTGAAATACAAAAAGTAACACATTAATTAGTTTCAATCAAATTTAACGTGAGATCGACGTAAAGAGTAAATTAACTACTAGAATGTTAGATGTTAACGTTTTTGCGAAGGAGGTATCCCGAACCCTCGGGATGGCAATCTATTTTCTAACGAAGAGACTGCTACATTTTACTGAAAAAAGTAAAATTCGAAGAGACGAAAACAAGGTAAATAATTGATTATAAAGGTATTTTGATGATTTCTACATCTAACTCATGTTAAACTAGTAATTTTTCTATCTCTTTTTATAAAATAATATTTTTCATCTTTAAATATTTGTTTTCTATATCCAAACAAATGGAATATATCTTTAGCCAAATATTTGGCAATTTTTGGATCAACAATTAAGGTGTAATTGTTTTCTGGTGCTTTTTCAACTCCTGGAATTAATCTTAAAAAATTATTTATTTTTAACTTTCTAGCAATCATTGAAGTTTTTAGCCAAAATTTTGATATTTTTTGAAGTATAAAAAAACCATCTTCACCTAATTCTTGGTATAATGGCATAAATATTCTCCCATTCTCTTTAGCTTTTATTACTACGCCATTACTTAAAGCCAATTGTTGATTTCTTTTAATCTTTTCAAAATTTTCAAAACCTAAATTCATTTTAAAATCTTCATCCTTTTTTAAAATATATCGATAATTAATTTCAAAGAAATCATATTTACAACATAATTTGGAAAGGTTATTTTTATATTTTTTATAATTGAAAATGTTTTTCTTGGATAAACATTTTGAATGTACCAATGCTTTCCAAATAAAGGCTTCACAATTATCAATTGACTTTTCATCATAATGCTCACCTCCTTCAAACCCCAACGCTACATGTCCATATTCATTGATAAAGGTTAAAAGCGGACCATCTAAATATTCTTCAATGCCTAATACAACCGGTACAGGGAAATTAGAAGAAAATTTTCGATTATTTAATGAGTCACTTATTGTTATAAAAGGCACTGATGATGCAGAAGTTGTATGTAAATCTAAAAAATAAAATGGTCCAATTTCGTTCTTTAATATGTCTTTAATTATTTTATAAATTTCAATTTGTTCTTTTACCTCATTATTAATTGGTTGGCTGCTATTGTTTATAGCATCTAAATTTTCTTTTTTCCAAATTCTATTCAAATCAACATCTTCAAACCTAACCCCTTTATTTAATCCATTTATATTACCTAAAAGCACATATAAGCTACCCTTAAACATGATTCTTTCTTCTTTAATTTTATGCAATACCTTTTTTGAAGCTTCAACACCAGCACTTTCATTACCATGTATTCCTGCAATTATAATTACAGTAGGCCCATTTTTTACTCCCTCAATTTTTGCTAAAATTCGATCAGATTGTTTATAATAATTTGGAGATATTTTACTTAATTTAATCATTCGTTTTTGAAGTTTATAATAATTTTTTAAGATCGTTTTTAGTTATGATTCCAATTAACTCATTGTATTCTAGAACAGGTAAACAACCTATCTTATTTTTTATCATAATTTCTTTTGCTTTTTCTATTGAAGTTTCTGAATTAACCGTAATAATATCATTTATCATAATATCTTTAGCGACCAGTAACTTTTCTTTGTCTAAGCTAATTTCATCCAAATTAGTTTTACTAATTATTCCGGTAACTTTATTATCATCATTTACAACTGGTATATGATGAATATTCTTCCATTTCATAATACTTATTACCAAATCAACTAAGTCATTTTCATGAACAACAAATATTTCAGTTGTCATAAATTTTTCTAATTTACTTTCTCCAACATTGATATCAATACATTGTCCAGGCTTTACTAAAGTCCATTGATGTACTGGCTTTCCCTTTCTCTGTTTTTTATACATGCAAGAAGTTAAGGTTGCATTTGCAATATCTTTGGTTAATTCTTTTCTTAGTTTTCTATTACTCTTGGTAATCCAAACACTACCAGTTTGGTGTGATTCTACTCTTTTTTCTATAATATTTAAATAATACTTAATATCTTTTTTATTGATATTTGATTTTTTCAAACCCTCATAGGCAAAAGGTAATAACACTTCTTTTATCAATTTATTTGCTGAGATACCTTTACCAAACCAATTAAAGTAAGTATTTATTCCTGTTCTAGCTGCATTGATAAAATTTCCTTTTGCTTCATTAAAAGGAGCTTTTTTATAAATTGATTTATATTTATTTGGCATTCCTTGCATCACTCCTACCCAAAATAATGCATTTGCAATTTCATCATTAACTGTAGGTCCAGATGGAATATATCTATTTTCAATTCTTAAATTTGGTACGCCATTGTTTTGTCCATAACAAAGTCTATTCCACTTATAGATAGTTCCGTTATGGATATTTAAAGCTTGTAATCTTGGTGCTTTTCCTCTTTTTAATTCCACTACAGCGTCTTCATCAAAATTAGAAGTCAAAAGAGGCCTATATCTAACAATATCATCTTTAAACAATTCTAAAAATGATTTTCGTAGCCAATTGCTACCAAATGAAACCCTTGGTTTTTGTTCTCGAAGCAAGTAAGACTTATTTCTTAAATCAACACTTTGTTGAAAAAGTGCTATTCTAGTTTCGCTCCATAACTCTTTTCCCAATAATAAAGGCGAATTTGTCATGATGGAGAGCATTGGACCAGCAATCATTTGTGACCAATTGTATTTATCAACTATTTCTTTTAATGGGATTTGTAAATGCACTTGAAAACTAGTGTTACAAGCTTCAAAAAGTATGGATTCATGTTTTAAAATCAATTCATCAACTCCTTTTATTTTAAGTCTAAAATCATTTCCTCTCAATTTTTTTAAAATATTATTAAGAACCCGATACCTTTTATGGGGTGTAATATTTTCAAAAACTAAATCCTTTTTTTTTATGGTAGGTAAAATTCCTGTAAGTAATATTTTATTATTATCAATTTTATGAGCTTCATGATGCGCTTTTGATAATAGGCTACTTAATTGATTTTCAAGCATTGAAAAACAATTAGCTTCTAACTTTATTGGATCCAAATTAATTTCTAAATTAAAAAGTGCCAATTCGGTTGTAAAATGGTTGTCATTTATTTTTTCGAGGAGTTTTAAAGCATTATTTGATGGATGAAAATTTTTATCAACCAAGCAGAGTTCTTGTTCTGCACCAATACGCTGTATACCTTTTTCAAAAAGGTCATTTTCAATCATTATTTCTAAAGCCTTCACATCATTTAATAAATGATATAAATAGTCTTTACGTTCACTTAAACTATCAATTGTTTTTACCGATTGTGACCCCATAAAAAAGAGATTTACTGCATAAATATACTGTAAATCTCTTGGGTATTAAATGATTAAAATCATGTTAAAAAGAATATTAGGCCGAACTCAGGTTACCAAACAAAAAGTGGTTTTTCACTCATTAAATCATTAACTTTTAGAGCAACACTTTCTAAAATTTCTTCATTTTCAAAGTTAACAATCACTTCATCTAATAAATCTACAATCGTTTCCATATCTACTTCTTTCAGCCCTCTTGTAGTAACAGCAGCTGTACCTACTCTAATTCCAGATGTTATAAATGGTGATTTATCATCAAAAGGAACCATGTTTTTATTTACTGTAATTTCTGCTTTTACCAAAGCATTTTCGGCTTCTTTACCTGTAATATTTTTATTACGTAAATCAATCAACATCATGTGATTATCAGTTCCTCCAGAAATTATATCATAATTTTTTACTACCAAAGCTTGCGCCATAGCAGCGGCATTTTTCTTTACTTGAATTTGGTAATTTAAAAACTCATCGGTTAAAGCCTCTCCAAAAGCAATAGCTTTAGCTGCAATAATATGCTCTAGAGGTCCGCCTTGCATACCTGGAAAAACAGAAGAGTTAATCAAAGTACTCATCATTTTTGTTTTACCTTTCTTAGTTTTTTCCCCGAAAGGGTTTTCAAAATCTTTACCCAACATAATAAGACCTCCTCTGGGGCCACGTAAAGTTTTATGCGTTGTTGTTGTAACTACATGACAATGCGGCATGGGATCGTTTAAAATACCTTTAGCAATCATACCCGATGGATGTGAAATATCGCCCATTAAAATTGCCCCAACACTATCAGCAATAATTCTAAATTTTTTAAAATCAATATCTCTTGAATACGCAGAAGCGCCAGCAATAATTAATTGAGGTTTAAATTTGGTAGCAGTTTCCTGAATTTTATCGTAATTTAAAACACCAGTTTCTTTTTCAACACCATAAAAAGAGGTTTTATATAATTTACCCGAAAAATTTACAGGCGAACCATGAGTTAAATGCCCTCCATGTGATAAATCAAAACCTAAAATAGTGTCTCCAGGATTTAAACAAGCCTGATAAACCGCTGCATTTGCCTGAGAACCAGAGTGAGGCTGTACATTAACATATGCTGCGCCATAAAGTGCTTTAGCCCTATCAATTGCAATTTGCTCTACTTGATCTACAACTTCACAACCACCATAATATCTTTTACCGGGGTAACCTTCGGCATATTTATTGGTTAAAACAGAGCCAGCTGCTTCCATAACTTGCTTACTTACATAGTTTTCTGAAGCAATCAACTCTAATCCGTCAGTTTGTCTTTCTTTTTCGTCTTGAATTAAGTCAAAAATAATTTGATCTCGTTGCATAAATAAATATCTTTAAGTTTATGTTAAATCGTACACAAAAATAATAAATTCATTTTGCAAATGGGAAGAAACTTTTATATTTGAACAAATATTTATAATTAATAATAAAATCAATTTATATTGGTAAATTCTCAATACAAATGAAAATAACTGCTAACAATCCAAACAGAAAATCTTGGTTAAAAATTAATAAAGGATCTGACTTCCCTATACAAAATATCCCTTTCGGTGTTTTTCTAACTAAAGATGATATCACAACCATTGGAACACGAATTGGTGAATACGCTATAGATTTAGCAGCATTACACCAATTAGGCTATTTTAAAGGAATACCTTTGACAGATGATATCTTTATGCAAGATTCTTTAAATGATTTTATATCAGATGGAAGAACTACATGGCGTTTGGTAAGAAATAAAATTGCTGAAATTTTTGATGATGAAAATTCAAAATTAAAAGAAAATAAAAAACATAGAAATGAAATCATTTTTGATATTGATGATGTAGCAATGCTTTTACCAGTTGAAATTGGTGATTATACTGATTTTTATTCCAGTAAAGAACATGCTACAAATGTAGGTACGATGTTTAGAGATCCTGATAATGCTTTATTACCAAACTGGTTACATATTCCTGTTGGTTATCATGGTAGATCTTCATCTATAGTAGTATCG
>DAOUTI010000234.1 GCA_030626795.1 Flavobacteriaceae bacterium | reverse complement strand
TATTACCTGTAACATTTACACCAAGAGGTGTTAAGCCGAATAAATTTAAAAACCATACAAAAAAGAAGATGGTTAGTAAATAGGGCATGAATTTTTTATATTTTTTTTCACCAATATTTGGTCTTGCAATATCATCGCGAATATAGACTACGATGGGTTCGAAAAACCGACCTGCACCTGTTGCAATCGGACCTTTGCCAAATGATTTAGCCAAGCCACCAAAAAGAAGAAGCATTAAAAGACCAGTAACCATAATCATGACAACACTTTTTGTAATCGAAAAATCAATAGGTTTTATGTTGGTAGGGTGATGGTGATCGTTTAATTCAATAGATCCTTCGGCATCGGTTCTGTATATTTTATTATGGTAAAGTTTATAATAATTACCATTACTTTCGGCAACAGTTTTACCATGGTGAAATTTTGACGACATAAACATGTGTAAACCACTATCCCATAAAATTACAGGCAAAGAAAAGCCAAAATGTTTGCCGGTTTCACTATCACTATAAAATGTAAAATCATGTGAATCTAAAAGGTGATGTTGTATATCTGCTTTAATTCCAGATTGGTCTTCTTTTTCTTTAGCATCTTGCTTTTGAGCATCGTGTTGAGCGAATAAACTTAAGTTTAAAACTAAAAGCGTGATTGTAAGGAATTTTACTAAAAATTTACTTTGCATAGTAAACAAATTATTTGGCTTAAAAATCGGTGCAAATGTAATATTTTTATTTGGATAGATTAGGAATAATATTTTATTTTTTTAGAAATTTTATGACTCCTAAAGTTTCGAAAATAAGACTCACGGCATAAGGTGTAAAAAATGCGGCAAACTCAAGAAAATCCATTTTTCCATCTAGTTTGTAAGAAGGGTTGAAAACTAAAAAAAATACAATAAACTTAATAAAACTGCCTCCCATATATAGAAACCCCAATTGGTCACTATATTTTTTTTTAAGTAGAAGTAGACCATAGTAAATTCCAATAGCCATAAAAAAATTGATAATGTAAGCTTCAATAATTTTATTTTCAAATATAGGTAGGTTTAGTAAATGTAAAATAGAGATATGTAGAAGAAATACAAGAAATAAGCTAGTAGCAATAGAAAAAATAAATTTGAAAATTGGGGACATATAGCAAATGTTAATTATCTATATTTTTAATTTGTTTTAATAAACTATAAAATGATAATGCAACCCCAGTTAAGGTTAGCCCTATTGTATATAAGTCGTTCTCGTTAGGGTATTTTGAATCTAACCACTTACCTAAGTAAGCAGCTAAATAAATGGTTATACCCATTTGTAAGCCAATACCTGTTAATCGTATATATTTGTTAAGCGGTTTTTTTGGTTTCTTGTTCTCCATTTTGCATTACTTTAACAGAGCCTTTCATTACGCAAGTCGCATTAAAAGTTGCTCCGGGTTCAACCGAAAGTTTCCCTAAAGTAACTTCCCCACTTATTATTGCAGAATCTTTTAAAGATAAAATTTCATCAACTATTAATTTACCAGAAAAAGTTCCTTCAATATCAGCATTTACACAATTGATAGTTCCTGTTACAATTCCTTCTTTACCAATAACTACTCTGCCACTTGTTTTTATAGTTCCTTCAATTTTACCGTCTACTCTAAAATCTCCATCTGAACTTATATCGCCAACCAATGATGTGTTTTTTGCAATAATGTTTCTTTCACCTAATTGATTAGGCACTCCTCTTTTGTCGTTAAACATAACCTTTGTATTTATAGTTCCCCTTAATTTTAATGCCTTTTATTATACAACAAATTAAAAATAGGTATTATTTTTTTAATTTGTTTTGCATTTTATCTAATGCAGTTTTAGCATGATTACTTTCTATCGTATTGGGATAATTAATAATCACAAAATTTAATTTATCAATAAACTCATTTTCTCCTTGAGTTTTTAATAATAAAAATGCTTTTAATAATTCAAACTTAGCTTCAAGTTCTGATCCTTTAAATTTTTCAAGAGCACGATTAACATTTTCTAATGCATAATCATAATCTTGTTCTTCATAACATACGTATATGTTTTTATAAGCATATTCTGGGCTCTCTTCATCTTTACCAAAATTTAAAACACTATTCGGGTTTTGAATGATTTCAGCATAGCGTGAATCAGGATAATCATTAACGATTTTATCTTTGTATTTATTGCTTAAATCGGTGTTAAAATTTGCATAGGCTTTATATAAGTGATACTTGGTTGGGAGTATTAAATTATTTTGTGGATTGTTGTTTAAAAATTTTTCAAAATCAACTGCTGCCAATTCATATTCTTTAAATTGTTCTTTATAGATTAAACCTAAGTTGTAATAGGCATCATTACGTTGGTTTGAAATACTGTCAAGCTTGGTTTTGCTTGTCGGAATTTGCTCAATATAATAATTAACATCATATTTTTGTTCATCATTAATGGCAGTATCTACATCTAACACATCTAGATTGGTGCTGGTTGAATTTCCGTAAGCCGAGATAATCCAGTTATCAGCCAATGGCCTATTTCCAAATCTATTTTTAAATTGTTGTTTACCTAGTCCAACCAACTGTACATTGTAAAAATAAAAAGTAGAGCTTTTATCATTTTGTAATGACCCAACATTATCAAATGACCCAACTCCAGGATTAATTGCTTCCTGCTCCTTTTTAATTCTTTCTTCTTCGTCTTTAATTTTTAAAGCATCAATATAATTTTGAAAAAAGAAAT
>DAOUTI010000148.1 GCA_030626795.1 Flavobacteriaceae bacterium | reverse complement strand
TTAACTTTTTATTTAGAATCTAATATAAATTATTCATGTGTACAGTAACTTATTTACCACTAAATGCTTCGGACTTTATACTTACTTCGAGTAGAGATGTTCCGTTTTCACGGGAAAAATCTCTTGCTCCTAAAAAATATTTGGAAGATGGCGTTGCACTTTTTTATCCCAAAGATGGAAAAGCTGGTGGAACATGGATTGGAACTAGTTCAAAAAATAGATTGATTTGCTTATTAAATGGCGGGTTTGAATATCATACTTCTAGAGCATCTTATAAAAAAAGTAGAGGAATTATTGTTAAAGATTTATTGAAATCTGATTATATTCATGATGAGTTAGATAGTGTCGACTTGATTGATGTAGAGCAGTTTACTTTAGCGATAGTGGATTGGAATAAAACTCTCGAGTTGATTGAGTTCGTTTGGGATGGCAAGAAAAAACACATTAAAATATTACCTCAAAAACCACATATTTGGTCATCATCTACTTTGTATGATGAAAGTGTAAAACAATTAAGACGCGATTGGTTTGCTAATTGGCAAAAAGATAAGGTTTTTACTCAAAAAAATATTTTAGAATTTCATCATCATGCTGGTGTTGGTGATACCAATATAGATGTGATTATGGATAGAGGTTTAGGAGGCACAGTTAGTATTACATCCATAACAAAAGAACAAAACACCAAAACCATAAGTTACGAAGACATACTCGATGGGAATAAAGAAGTTGAAATTTTAGAGTACAAAAGCTAAAAATGAAATAATTACACCTCCAATTACTGCCAATACAACAAAAAAAGTATTCAATAGAAAGTATTTTATTATCGTTTTAAACCGCCCTTGATTATAGAAATTGCGCAATGCTTTGTATAAGTAGAATAAAAAGGTTAAAAAGAAAAACAACATTCCTTTATCGGTATTGAAAATTTTGTCAAATATTATCGTAAGAATTAATAAAATAAAAAATACAGTTTGTACATGAAAAACAAATACCAAATGTTGGGTATAATTGTATTTACTTCTAATATAGAGTAGCGCAACAATCAAAGTAAATATTGGTAAAAGAAAAAAGAGTGCCACAGAAATTTTAGAAACGACATTGTCAATGTAGGATTTTCTAAATTCTGAATCACTTATAATTTTATTTAAATTTTGTGCTTTACTATAATAAAAAATATTCCATGAAGATGGTTCATACCCTAATTCTTTTAATGCTTGAAGAGCTGTAATGTCTTTATTCTTTTTATCGTAATCCATAAAGTCAGTAACCTTTTTATAAATACGTTGAAGTTTATGGTTCTTTATTTCATTAAAAATGGAGTCGATTACACTATTATTTATAGAATCATTATTTATGATGACAGGTACGTTTTCTTTAATGCCTTCTTCAGCTAAATTTTTTTTGAGTTGATTTAAGTTTTCACTTTCTGTTTTTATTATAGAATCAGTAGGTATTTTTGTGTCATTTTTTAAATAAGATCCTGAAACTTGATATTCATCTAATGCTGAAAAAAGACCTTGTATTAAAAAGAAAATAATGGTTACATGTAAGTATAGTTGAAAAGGATTTACATATCTTCTTCTTTTGCCTTCAATATAATCTTTTGATACTTTGCCAGGTTTAAAAAGTAAAGGAATAAATGTTTTAAAAAAACGAGAGTCAAAGGAAAAGAATCCAGAAAAAAATTCAGATATAAATTGTTTTATGCTTAACGGAAGTACATCATTTACTTGCCCGCAATTGGAGCAAAAATTATCATTATCTGATATTGGTTGTTCACAATTTAAGCAAGTTAAACCTTTTTTGTTGCGTTTAAACCTTGTAGTAGATTTCATTAAAGAATTCTGTTAAAACAAGTAAATATAAAAATTTTTAGTAGATAGGGTATTGTTAAAATAAGAATTTTAATTTAATGTAGAAGGAACCATCAATTGAAACGTTGGTATTTGAACTTTAAATTTTTCAGAAGTATTGAAGTTAATCATATTATAAAAACCATTCATAGCGCCAATAGGTGAGGTTAAATAACAATTTGAAGTATAGGTGTAAAGTTGTTTGGGATTTAAAATAGGTTTTTCACCAATAACGCCCTCTCCTTCAACTATTTCAATATCATTTTGTGAGTCAAAAATATTCCAATGACGACTTAATAATTGAACCGTATCTGTACCTTGGTTTTCAATAGTAATACTATAACTAAAAGCGTAATATATTCGTGTATTTTGATATCGCTTTTCTTCAAAATTTGAAGTAATTGAAATTTTTATATCTTTTGTGATTTGTTGAACCATTTGTTAAGCGCTGACTATTATTGGCTTACAAAGATAGGAATTATTTTAAAAAGATAAATGATTTACCATCTTTAGTATCTTCGGCAAATTCTGCAATAGTCCTTTCTTTTAGTTCTTTCATCAAAGTATCACGGCAAGGTGAGGCGATATGATGAATGGCACATGGGTTTTCGTCACTGCATTTTGGCAAACCAACAAAGCAAGTTTTAAAAAACTCTAGTCCATCTATACAATCAATAATATTTAATAAGTTATTTGATAGCTCTTTTTTTGTTAAATAAAATCCGCCATTAGGTCCTTTAGTTGACGAAATTATTTTAGCTTTGCTTAGCTTTTGAAAAATTTTTGCTAAAAAAGGTGCAGGAACATCAATGAGTTCAGCAACAGTCTTTGAGCCTAATTTATTGTCTTGGCTAGTTTTTACCGCAAGATATAGTACGGCTCTTATTGCATATTTACTTTGATTGCTTAACATTTAGCAAAGATATAAAAGATATATTTATCCTTTATATGATAAAAATCATATTTTTAGTATCTTTGGTAACATACTTTTGTAACCATTATTTCATTAACAAATTTTTATATAAAATAACTAAAACTAACTAATATGAAAACTAAAATTTTTACAGTAGCATTATTGCTTACATTTGTTTTTTATTCTTGTAATACAGAAAAAAAACAAGAAGTGATTAAAAGCGAAGTTAAACAAGAAGTAAAAGCTGTTGAAGCTCATGGTCAAGCAGGTGTTGCAGCAGTAGAAGGTGAACAGCCAAATGCACTTCAAGTAGCTAAATCAATTGAAGATTTTTCAACTTTAGTAGCTGCAATTGAAGCAGCAGGCGTGCAAGATGCAGTTGTAAATGCAGGTCCGTTAACAATTTTAGCACCCTTAAATAGCGGGTTTGCTAAATTGCCCGAAGGAACAGTTGAGACTTTAGTAAAACCAGAAAATAAAGCTAAACTTGCATTTATTTTGGTAAATCATGTGGCTCCAGCAAACTATCCTATCAAACAATTAAAGAAAGAAGCTAAAAAAGGAAGAAAATTATATATGGCTTCAGGTAAATATTTAGTTGTAGAAAATAAAGATGGTGAAATTTATGTTGGCGGAACAAAAATAATAAAATCTGTAAAAGTAAGTAATGGGTGGATTCACGTAATTGATGATGTGTTGGTTCCAGCTGAATAATAATTAAAAAAAATCTAACTAAAAATGAAATTGAAATTTTTATCTGTTTTGGCACTAGGTGCTATGATGATGAGTTGTGGAGGTGAAAAAGCTAAAGAAGAAGTGGCAACTCCTGCTAAAGAAGAAGTAGCAAAAGAGCTTGAAAAAATAGATCCTATGAAAGATAAAGGAGTAGGGCCAATTAAGAGCCTTACTTTAGGTGAAATAGATCAAGCTATGGTAACTGAGGGTGAAAAAATATTTAAAGCAAAATGTACAGCTTGTCATAAAATAAGTAAGAGATTTGTTGGCCCTGGTTTAAAAGGTGTAACTAAAAAACAAACTCCTGAATGGATCATGAATATGATTTTAAATCCCGAAGTAATGGTTGTTGAGAATGCTAGGGCAAAGGAATTATTAATTGAGTATAGTGCGCCAATGGCAAATCAGAGTTTGACTGAAGATGAGGCAAGAGCTATCTTAGAATATTTAAGAACAAAAAATTAAATAATAAACTAAACTAAATTTAATATAATTATGAAAACAATGATTAAATCGTTCATTGCCATTTTTACCTTATCCATTATGATGGTAGGTTGTGGTGATGCAAATTCAAGCAAGTCTTCGAAGCAAGGTGCTTTATCTAGTAATGCTGCCGAAAGAGTATATGTTGCTCCAGGTGAGCACGATGAGTTTTATGCTTTTGTTTCAGGTGGATTTAGCGGACAATTAGCTGTTTATGGTTTACCATCAGGTAGATTATTCAAAGTGATTCCTGTTTTTTCTGTAGATGCTGAAAAAGCATATGGTTTTAATGAAGAAACTAAACCAATGCTAAATACTTCTCATGGTTTTATTCCTTGGGATGATTCTCACCATCCAGATATTTCTCAAACAGCAGGTGTATTAGATGGTAGATGGGTATTTATTAATGGTAACAATACACCTCGTATTGCAAAAATTGATTTAACTACTTTTGAAACTACTGAAATTATTGAAATACCAAATTCTGCTGGTAATCACAGTTCATCATTTGTAACTGAAAACACAGAATATGTTGTTGCAGGAACTCGTTTTTCTATACCATACCCACAAAGAGATATGCCAATTGATGAATATAAAGGTAATTTTAAAGGTGCCTTAACATTCATTTCTGTAGATCCTGAAGATGGTGGTATGGATATCAAATTTCAAATAATGATGCCTGGATTTGATTATGATTTATCTCATCCTGGTCGTGGAAAATCTCATGGTTGGTTTTTCTTTACAACATATAATACTGAGGAAGCGAATTCATTATTAGAAGTTAATGCATCTCAAAATGATAAAGATTTTATTGCAGCCATTAACTGGAAAAAAATTGAGGAATATGTGAACAATGGTGGAGGTACTAAAGCACCTGCAAGATATGCGCATAACGTTTATGACGAGCATACACATTCTGCGACATCAACTATAAAAAAAGAAATATTAATTGTTAATCCTTCAGAAGTTCCTGGAGCAATTTATTTTATGCCAACTCCTAAATCTCCACATGGTTGTGATGTTGATCCAACTGGTGAGTACATTGTTGGTAATGGTAAATTAGCTGCCGAACTTACTATTCACTCTTTTAGCAAAATGTTAAAAGCTATTGAAGAGAAAAAATTTGATGGTGATGCTTATGGTATTCCAATTTTACAATATGAAGCTACCTTGGCAGGAACGGTTAAACAACCAGGTTTAGGCCCATTGCATACTGAGTTTGATGGAAAAGGTAATGCATATACTACTTTCTTTATCTCTTCAGAAGTTGTAAAATGGAAATTAGGTACTTGGGAAGTAATTGACAGAAAACCAACTTATTATTCTGTAGGTCACTTAATGATACCAGGTGGTAACTCACGTAAACCTTTTGGAAAATACGTATTGGCTATGAATAAAATTACTAAAGACCGTTATTTACCAACAGGTCCTGAGGTAACTCAATCTGCACAATTGTATGATATTACTGGAGAGAAAATGGAATTATTATTAGATTTTCCTACTATTGGAGAGCCTCATTATGCAGCAGGTATTCCAGCAGAGATTATAGCTAAAAATTCTAAAAAAATATATAGATTAGAAGAGAATATGCATCCATATGCTACTAAAACTGAAGCAGAAGCTAAAGTAGTTAGAAAGGGTAATGAAGTCCATATATATTTGACAATGATTCGTTCTCACTTTGCTCCAGATAATATTGAAGGTGTACAGGTTGGAGATAAAGTTTATTTCCATGTAACTAATTTAGAGCAAGATTATGATGTACCTCATGGAGTTTCTATGATTGGTGCTCAAACATCCGAATTGTTGATCATGCCTGGTCAAACAGAAACATTTATATGGTACCCAAAACAAGTTGGTGTTTGGCCATTTTATTGTACAGATTTCTGTTCTGCTTTACATCAAGAAATGCAAGGATACATAAGAGTATCACCTAAAGGATCAAGTGTTCCTATCAAATTTACTTTGGATGGTGATGCAGTTGATGTTGAATAAAATATTAAGGTTAAGTTAAATATTGTTGAAAACGGACAGGAAGTTAAATTCTTGTCCGTTTTGTATTAAAAATAAAAAGATAATTTTATCTTCTATGTGTGCTAAGTCACATAATTTCAATTGTTTAATGTGTATATTTGTATTGAATTTAGTATGAAATAAAAATCAAAAAAATCATGAAGAAATCTAAAATATTAATGATAATAGGTTCCCTATTATTACTTGGGTTATTTGCTTTTCCATTATGGAATATTACCTTAGAAGCACCTCAATATCC
>DAOUTI010000064.1 GCA_030626795.1 Flavobacteriaceae bacterium | reverse complement strand
TTCCTTCTTTGTTGATTATATAATACAAACCAGAGTTACTTTTTTGAGCAACTAAGTTGTTTTTTTCAAGGTAATCTTTGATGTCAATTTCGTTTTGTTTGTCGAAGTCTATAGTATCATTATCATCACTACATGAAACGATTGTGAATAATACAAATAAGGCTAAAAAATATTTCATTAAGTATGTCTTTTAATAATTTTTTTTAAAATTTAAAGTTGCCCAGTAACCCATTTATAAATATCATTACCATTCGCAAATAATAATAAGCCCATTAGAATTATAAAGCCAGTAATTTGTGCATATTCTAAAAATTTATCACTTGGTTTTCTACCTGTTATCATTTCGTATAAAGTAAAAACTACATGTCCACCATCTAATGCAGGAATTGGTAATAAATTCATAAAACCTAACATGATTGATAAAAGTGCCGTGATACTCCAAAATGCTTGCCAGTTCCAAGTAGAAGGGAATATACTTCCAATGGTTATAAAACCACCTAAACTTGTAGCTCCTTTTTTAGTAAAAACATATTTGAATTGCCCCATATAATCTTTTAGTGTCCAATAGGCTTTTGACCAGCCTTTACTAATGCTTTCACCAAAAGTATATTCTTTATGATTTAAAGTAATATCATCACTTGTCAAACCTCTTGTTGAAATTCCAATTTGGCTATCTTCAGGTGTTATAAGCATCGTTTTAGAAATGCCATCTCTATTTACGGTGATTTGCATTTCTTTAGCCTCCGTATTTTTTTTGATCAAACCAGTTAAATCATTCCAATAGCTTATAGGTTGGCTATCAACAGCAGTAACAATGTCACCTTTTAATAAACCTGCTTTTGAAGCTGGAGTATTAGGTAAAATACTATCTAAAACAGCACTAAATCTTGGCGTAAAAGGTTCCATAGTACCACCTTGCCACATGGTTAAACCAATATCTTCAGGTAAGTTGATATCTTCTTTTTGTCCATCAGAATGTTCTACTTGAATGGTTGTAATAGTTCTTAAAAACATATGTTTATTAACATCTAATACATCAAAAGGCGCTTCGCTATTTACTTTTAAGATTTTATCTCCATCTTGAAAGCCTAATGCTTTGAAATTATCGGTTACCGAAAATCCATTTTTCACATCGTTAACACCAACATAATCATCACCCCAAACATTAAACATCATGATGTAAATAAATATTCCCAAAAGAAAGTTTACAGTTACACCACCAAGCATAATGATTAATCTTTGCCAAGCTGGTTTTGAACGAAACTCCCAAGGTTGTGGTGGTTTAGCCATTTGCTCTTTATCCATACTCTCATCAATCATTCCTGATATTTTGACATATCCGCCAAGAGGAATCCACCCAATACCATAAGTTGTTTCGCCGATTTTCTTTTTAAATAAAGAAAATTTATAATCAAAAAATAAATAAAATTTTTCAACTCTGGTTTTAAATAACTTTGCAGGAATAAAATGCCCTAATTCGTGTAAAACGATTAGTAATGATAAACTCAATAAGAATTGAGTGATTTTTATAAATGTTTCCATTAATTTGTTTCTGAATTTTTAAATCGGACAAATGTACGCTTTATGATGTATATTAAGAAATTGGTAGTAAAAATAGATGTTAAAAAGAAGCTAATAATGATAAAGCTTTTAGTATTAATAAAATATAATTAGTGTTTAAGAATAGTTTTATGAATAACACCTTGGTCTGTTTTAATTTTAACTAAGTAAACTCCAGAATTTAATTTAGTCAAGGCTATTGTATTATCAGGATTATTTAGAGATAATACAATTTCACCTAAAATATTATAGATAGTTATTTTATTAATAATAGATAAACTATTATTTTGAATCGTTAAGTTTTCTTTAACAGGATTAGGGTAAATAGAAATGCTATTTTGTAAATTATCTAAGTCAATCCCTAAAACAGCCGAATTGTTTTTTGAGATTAACTGTTTTTCTGAGTCAATTTCAATTGAAGAAACCTCAAAAGCTAAAGAAGTATCAAATTGTTGCCCGTTTTGATTAACTTCCAATCTTACAATTTCTGATTCGCCATTAGTACCATTTATTTTTATAGGTAAAGGCATTTCAAAAAAATTGACCGAAGCATTAGATTGCGTTTGGTTTACTGTAAATTGAATAATTTTATTGGTTTGATTTTGGTGCCATTTTACTTCGTATATAGGATAACCTTCTCCATAAAACCAATCGTTAAAAAATTCAGTTAAATTTTCTCCACTAACCGTTTCGAGGTGATGAATTAAATTGTTGGTATTTGCATAAGAATAAGCTAAAGCCGGGTCTTTTAAATAATTTTGAATGGCTTGAAAAAAATTACCATCACCTAATTTATAGCGTAGCATGTGCAAAATCATTGCCCCTTTTCTATAAGATAATCTACCATCAAAAATTCTACTTACCGAGGTCGTATCGGTTACAAAAGTTGATCCACCTGTTTGGAATGTAATATCATTTATTGTACCTGATCGCCAATTTTTAAAAGCATTTTCACCATCAAAATCTTCAATAACTAAGGCAGCCAAATAGGTTGCAAAACCTTCGTTTAACCAAATATCTCCCCAACTACCACAAGTTACTTTATTACCAAACCATTGGTGCGCCAATTCGTGAGCAATTAAACCACGACTCCAGCCCCCCATAAATGTCATTGTTGTGTGCTCCATACCACCGCCCCAGCCAAATTCAGCATGACCGTATTTTTCATCAGAAAAAGGATATAACTCAAATAGGTTACCAAATAAGTCCATTATGCTTGGAGTAATAGCTGTAGCATTTTTTGTGGCCTGCAAAGTTTCAGGATAAACATAATTAACCACATCAAAATCACCAATAGCTACATGGTCATTGTACACCGCATAATCTGTAACAGCGATTGCAATTAAATAGGCTGGAATAGGATATTTATGTTTCCAATGTGTTATCGTATTGTTTCCCGAAACAATTTCTGATTTTAATAAACCATTTGAAGCCGCTTTATACTGCTTAGGGTGTGTGATAAAAACATCAATAGAATCAATTTTATCAATCAAATCTTGCTTGCAAGGCCACCAACCTTTTGCGCCATAAGGTTCAGAAAGTGTCCATAAAACTGGTGTATTTGGGCCATGTGTACTAATTTCAAATGAGCCAAAGCCTGAGCTAATTGGGTTTCCACTATAAGTGATAGTTAAAGAGTCTAAAACTCCTGAATTTTGTGTGCTAGGAAGTGTTATTACCAATTCGTCATTAGAGTTTTGTGAATAACTTAAATTTACACCTCTTTGCACTACTTTTGAAACAGCCATATTATCTGATAAGTCAAAAGTAATGCTATTTAAATTATTTTTTGCTTCAAAATAAGACGTAACAACCCCATTAATAAAAGCTAGAGTTGGGTCAACTAGCCATTCTAATCGGTGGTATTTTAAATCATAATTTGTTGTGTTAGGATTTGCTTTGAAAGTGATTTTACTTTTAGCATTTTTTTGTTCAGATTGAATAATTTCTATTAAATTATCATCTAAAATATTTTCAATTTTTTGACTATAACTTAAGGTGTAAAATAAAATAAATATATAGAGTAATTTATACTTCATAAAAAGTAAATTTGTAATATAATTTTACATAAGTTTTAAGAATTTCAAATATACAAAGAATGTATTTAATTCAGTTTTTTAAAAAGTCTAAGTCGACACTTATATTTTTATTTTTTTTTACCATAATATTTGTACCCATCCTTTATTTTTTGGTAAAGCCTAAAAGTGTTTTACCTGTTTATAACCCTGTTGATGTTAACCCTCGTTTGGTTGATGATGCGGTCAAACATATTAGTAAAGATCATAAGGTGTTAGATTTTCAATTGACCAACCAAAATGGAGATATCATAACTCAAAAAGATTTTGAAGATAAAATTTATGTTGCCGATTTCTTTTTCACAAGGTGTCAAACCATTTGCCCAATAATGGCTATTAACATGGGCGATTTACAAAAATATTATAAAAATGATGATGAAATTAAATTTTTATCGCATTCTGTAACTCCAATTATGGATAGTGTTCCTGTTTTAAGAGCTTACGCAGATAAAAAAGGAGTAATTGATGGCAAGTGGGAAGTAACAACTGGAGATAAGAAACAAATTTATGAATTGGCACGGAAGTCTTATTTTGCGGTTTTAGACGAAGGAGATGGAGGAGAACAAGATTTTATTCACACCGAACAGTTTATTTTGATTGATAAAAAAAAGCAAATAAGAGGTTTTTATGATGGTACCGATAAATCGGAAATGCAACGCATTATTGACGATATTACAATTTTAAAGAACGAGTAAAATATTTAATTTTCTACTACTTTGTTGGGAGTGCATTAGTCTTTTTCAATAAACAACTTCAAAATAAACTTACCCAAAAGTGATAATTATCACTTTTTTGAAATAATTTTTCCGTAATTTCGCACAGTATTTATAATTAATCTAAATAAAAATTGGGTACAAGTATCGCAAATTTAAAAGTTGGAGAAAGAGGAGTAATTAAAGATATCTCGCTCGAAAACATACCGTTAGCATTGTTGGAAATGGGTTGTTTACCTGGTGAAGATGTTGAATTGTTACAAATTGCACCACTTTTAGACCCTTTATATATTCGTGTAAACGGAAGCCATTTAGCCATACGAAAAGAAACTGCAAGTCGAATATTGATTACCAAAAAATATTAATGTCAAGTAATAAGGCTATAAAAGTTGCTTTAGTTGGTAATCCTAATACAGGTAAAACATCGCTATTCAATCAGCTTACAGGTTTAAATCAAAAAGTTGGTAATTACCCAGGTATTACGGTTGATAAAAAAGTTGGCACTTCGCAAATTTCAAAAAATTGTACTGCAAGCATATTAGATTTACCAGGTACTTATAGTATCAACCCTACTACTTTAGACGAAAACATAGTTCTTAATACTTTATTAAATATAGATCATAAAGATTATCCAGATGTAATTGTTGTAGTTGCTGATATAGAAAATATCAAAAGAAATTTACTGTTATATTCTCAAATTAAAGATTTACAAATTCCTACTATTTTGGCTTTAAATATGGCCGACCAGATGGTTAAAAAAGGAATTACTATTGATTTAGAGTTATTAAAAAAGGAATTAAATTCGGAAGTGGTTTTAATTAGCGCTCGTAAAAATCAAGGTATTGATAATCTTAAAAAAGTAATTGAGAATTATGAAACCTTAAATACATCTGCTTTAGCAAATATTTCAGATAAAATAGATAAAGTATATTTTGACGAACTAAAAAATGCATTCCCTAATTTCCCATTATATAAAACTTGGTTAACCATTACACAAGATGAAGATTTTGATTATTTGGATGATGATGAGATAAAGAAGATAAATACGTTTAAAAAAGATAAAGAAAAATTAAAAAAATATCAGCATAAAGAAACTATTTTTAGATATCAGCAAATTAATAATATTCTAAAAAAAACTTATAAAATTGATAGAAGTCAAGCAAATGATTTGCGAAGTAAGTTAGATAAAATTTTAACCCATAAAATTTGGGGTTATGTAATTTTTGCTTTGATTTTAATGTTAATTTTTCAATCTATTTTTGATTGGGCAAGTGTGCCTATGGATTATATTGATGCTTTTTTTGCCAATTTAAGTGTAAAGGCAAAAGAAGTTTTACCAGTTGGGATGTTTACCAATTTAATTGCCGAAGGTATTATTCCAGGCATTGGAGGGATTGTTATTTTTATTCCGCAAATCGCCATATTATTTTTATTTGTTGCAGTTTTAGAAGAAACGGGTTATATGAGCCGTGTAGTTTTTTTAATGGATAAAATTATGCGCCGATTTGGTATGAGTGGTAAAAGTGTTGTTCCCCTAATTTCGGGTACTGCTTGTGCAATTCCAGCAGTTATGGCAGCAAGAAATATAAGTGGGTGGAAAGAGCGATTGATTACTATTTTAGTAGTTCCTTTTACAACTTGCTCGGCTAGATTACCAGTTTATGCCATTATCATTGCATTGATAATTCCGCAACAGCGTATATTAGGGGTCTTTAGTTTACAAGGGTTAACCTTATTGGCCTTATACTTTTTGGGCTTTGGTTCGGCATTACTTTCAGGATATTTATTACACCATGTTTTAAAAGTAAAAAGCAAAAGTTTTTTTGTGATAGAAATGCCAAATTATAAATTACCTTCAATAAAAAATATTTTTTATACAGTTGTTGAAAAAACCAAAACATTTGTTTTTGGAGCAGGAAAAATAATTTTAGCTATTTCCATAATTTTATGGTTTTTAGCTTCTAATGGTTCTGAAAATTTTGATAATTCAGAAGAAATTTTTAGAAATAAAGTAGAAAATTCAAATTTATCTTCAGAAGAATTTCAGCAACAATTGGCTTCCTATAAGTTAGAACAATCTTATATTGGTGTGATGGGAAAAGCCATCGAGCCAGCAATTAAACCTCTGGGTTATGATTGGAAAATAGGAATTGCTTTGATATCATCATTTGCTGCTCGCGAAGTTTTTGTAGGTACTTTAGCAACGATTTATAGTGTTGGTAATGATGACGAAAATAATACGACTATCAAGCAAAGAATGGCTGCCGAGATAAACCAGGAAACGGGTAAACCTTTATTTAATTTCCCTGTTGGGATGTCTTTATTAGTATTTTATGCTTTTGCAATGCAATGTGTGAGTACACTTGCCATTGTAAAACGTGAAACCAATAGCTGGAAATGGCCTTTATTGCAATTGTTTGGCATGAGTACTTTGGCTTATATAGCTGCTTTTTTGACTTACACAGTATTGGTTTAACAAAATTATATGCAACAGATATTCGTTTATATCGCTTTAGGTTTAGCTATTTTATTTTTGGTTAGAAAATATTTTTTCAAGTCCAAAAAGAAAGGTGGAGGTTGTGATACAGATTGTGGTTGTTAGTAATTATTTGTTTTTAGTATCAATTATTATAGTTACTGGTCCATCATTTTGTAAGTTAATTTTCATATCCGCGCCAAAAATTCCAGTGCCAACTTTTTTATTTAAATCCTGTTCGAATTGATGTACAAATTGTTCATAAAGCGGTGTCGCTATTTCAGGTTTTGCAGCGTGAATATAAGATGGTCTGTTTCCTTTTTTTGTGCTTGCCATTAAAGTAAATTGACTAACAATAATGGCATTACCATCAATCTGGATAAGTGATTTATTCATCACTTCATTCTCATCGTTAAAAATACGTAGGTTGGCTATTTTTTTTGATAGCCGTTGAATATCTTCAGTAGTGTCTTCTTGAGTGATTCCAAGTAAAATCAAAAGTCCGTTATCAATTTCACTAATTATTTCCCCTTTAACCAAAACCGAAGCAGATGTAACTTTTTGAATTACTGCTTTCATTTTTTAAATGGTTTAATTAATTATATCAAGGGTGAGAATATAATTGTTCAAATAAAAGAAAAAATTCTTATAGAAAAAATGATTTTTAACAGTTTTTTTGATAATAAAAGGAAAATTATTCAGTGTAGATATTGATTCTGTAATGTTCTTCTTCGCCATTAAGTAACTGCAAATAACTTTTGTAACGTGAAGCTGCTATAACTCCATTTTCTAAGGCATTTTTAACGGCACATTTTGGTTCGTTTACGTGTAAGCAATTGTTAAATTTACATAGATGTTTTAGGGCGAAAAATTCTCTAAAATAGTTACCTATTTCTTGCTGTTCAAAATCAACAACACCAAACCCTTTGATTCCTGGTGTATCTATAATATAGCTTTCTGGCTCTGTAGGTATCGCAAACATTTCGGCAAAAGTAGTAGTGTGTTGCCCTTGTTTGTGCTGTGCGGATACTTCGGCAGTTTTTAAATTTAAATTGGAATCAATAGCGTTGATTAAAGTGCTTTTACCAACCCCAGAATGACCAGAAAACATAGTCACTTTTCCTAACATCAATTCTTTTACTTTATCAATATTAATTTTTTCAGTAGCCGAAATTTCTAAACAAGTATAGCCGATTTTAGTATAAATATTTACCAATTTATTTTTTTCATTTTCTAATTTTTCATTATTCAAATCCATTTTATTGAACAATAAAACGGCTTCAATATGATAAGCTTCTGCGGTAGCCAAAAACCGATCAATAAATGCAGGAAATGTTGGAGGATTATCTAATGTCACCATCAAAAAAGCAATATCAATATTTGCTGCTATGATATGGGTTTGTTTGGATAAGTTAACCGATTTTCGAACAATATAATTTTTTCGATCGTGAATATTAGTGATAACACCTGTATTTATATTTTTTTCTAATTCAAAATCAACATAATCACCAACCGTAAGCGGATTGGTACTTTTAATACCTTTAATCCGGAATTTGCCTCGAATTCGGCATTGGTGCTGCTTGTGATCTTCCGTACGAACCCAGTACCAGCTTCCTGTTGATTTTGTAACAATACCTGTCATATATTTATGGAAAAGTAATAATAAGAAAAAAGTAAGATTTTCACCTTTTTCTTATTATCGATAAAATGTTTAAATTTCATTAATGTTATTTTTCTAAATAAGAATGTTCAAATTTAGATAAAAGGAGATGGTTTACCAAAAAAAGGATAGTTATTAAAAACTTAAAATAGATGGATTAATTATTATTTATTATATTTGAAACCAACTAAATCTTTATGAAATGAAAATTTTAAAATATATCTTTTTCTTAATATTAGCCTTAATAATTATAGGTTCAATTTACTTAGCTACACTTGATGGTTCATACGATGTTAAGCGATCCAGGTTAGTACACGCACAGCCTGAAGTTGTTTTTAATG
The DNA here is from genome assembly GCA_030626795.1 of Flavobacteriaceae bacterium. Lineage (GTDB taxonomy): Bacteria > Bacteroidota > Bacteroidia > Flavobacteriales > Flavobacteriaceae > Lutimonas. The sequence continues at coordinate 3,636 of DAOUTI010000064.1, read as the reverse complement.
AACTTAATGATTACAAAAATTGGGCAGAATGGGGTCCGTGGTATGAAAAAGATTCAACCATCGTTGCAACGTATTCAGATCAGACAATTGGTGAAGGAGGTTCTTATTCTTGGACAGGTAAAGATGGGTCAGGAACAATGAATACACTGAAAATTGATAAGCCAAAAAGTTTAGATCAAGAAATTATTTTTAAAACTCCTTTTGGAGATATGAGATCGGATGTATATTGGACTTTAGAAAAAGTAAAAGGAGGTACCAATTTAACTTGGGGAATGAAAGGAGAAATGGGTTTTTTTACTAGATGGATGGCAAGTAGTATGGAAGATCAAATTGGACCAATGGAAGAAAGAGGGCTAGAACTTTTTGATGAAAATATTCAAAAGAAAACAAAAATTTATAGCATTAAAACCAACGGTGTAGTTGATTATAGTGGAGGGTTTTATTTATATAGCACCACCTCGTGTAAAATTGATGAAATAGGAAGTAAGTTTTCAACACTGTTAATGAAAGTATTACCTTTTATTAGAAAAAACAAAATTAGAACTACTGGAGGCTCTTTTACACTCTATCATAAATACGATGAAGAAAATGGGACTACCATGTTTTCTGTTTGTTACCCTATTGCTGAAAAGGTAATTACGCCAACAGGAAGTGATGTTTTAACAGGTTTTATGGAAAGAGGGAAATACTTTAAAACAACCTTAACGGGAAGTTATAATAATTCAAAAGAAGCCTGGGAAACAGCAATGAATGAAGCTGCTAATTTGACAGATCATAAAATGACAGAAAACGGAGAGTCCTTTGAAATACACGTAAATAGCCCTATGAAAACAGCTAATCCAGCGAATTTAATTACAGAGATTTATATTCCGGTTGAAAAAAATCAAATATTTGAAGAATAAAAATATTGAGTTTATATACGTTAGGTGCAGGCATAAAACAATAAGATTAAAAAATCAAAATTATTTAAAACAACAAAATTTATGGAATCAATAATTCAATTTATACAAACCGAAACGGATAATAAAGTAAAACAACTCGTTCTAGAAAAGGTTGAGCAACTATCTAAAAAATACGACTGGCTCATTAGAGCAGATGTTTTTTTTAAAGTAGAAAAAAATAATTACGAAAAGGGAAAAATATGTGATATCAGACTTAGTTGTCCAGGTCCAAGAATATTCGCTTCTTCTAATGAAGCCAGTTTTGAAGCATCAATGGCTGAAACTATACGAGATTTAGAAGTACAGCTGAAAAAACGAAAAAGTGAAATGAACACACATTAACTTTTATTTTAAATCATGGATAATTTTCAAGATATTTAGCAAAACAGTATTAACTATTCTACCCATAATTGGGGCATTAATTCATTTAAAAATGCAGTAAAATAGGGAAATTAAGGTTGCACCTCTTTATATCTAAAACAATCTACAATATGGTCATTTACCATACCAGTTGCCTGCATATGTGCATAAATAACGGTTGAGCCAACAAATTTAAAGCCTCGTTTTTTTAGATCTTTTGAAAGTTTATCAGAAACCTCAGTCATTGCTGGAACTTCATCTAATTTTTTCCAATTATTGTTAATTGGTTTATGATCTACAAAAGCCCAAATATATTTGGAAAACGAACCGAATTCTTTTTGTATTTCCATAAATGCTAAAGCATTGGTAATGGTTGCTTTTACTTTTAACTTATTTCGTATAATTCCAGCATCTTGAATTAATTCTTCAAATTTGTTGTCGTCGTATTTTGCAATTTTTTTATAATCAAAATTGTCAAAAGCTTTGCGGAAGTTTTCACGTTTCCGCAATACGGTTATCCAACTCAAACCAGCTTGAAAGGTTTCAAGTATTAAAAATTCAAAAAGTTTATCATCATCATAAACGGGTACTCCCCATTCTGTATCATGATAATTAACATATAAAGGTGTCTCTCCACACCACGAGCATCTGTTTTTCATAAATTAAAGATAAAAATATTAAATGATTTAAAGAGGTTGTATTTTGGATTCTTGTCTTTAAACTTTGTTATTTTTAGGATACCTACTAGGTTTAAAAAAACCCTAGTAGGAAAATGTTTTGGAATTTTCATTTTGTTAAAGCTCGCACTTCTGTCTGCCATTATCAAACTTCGGTCTTAGTATAAATTACATTCCTATTTTTTAAATAATCTAGTACAAACTCATAACATATTTTATTTTTCCCAACCAATTCAGGTGGAAACACACCTTTTTCATTAAAAAGCTTATGGATTACTAAATTTACATTTGCTGTTGCAGTATAACCTGTTGTTCTTGCCATAGATGAAGTTTTTGTTTCTTGACAAAATTCATCATATAAATTATAAATAATTACTTTTTTATTACCTTGATTATCAACACCTTTTATGGTTATTTTCATTACGGTTAACTCTTCATCATCATCTTCTAAAAACCATTCTTTAAATAATATTTTATTGGTAAAATCTAATGGAGAAATTTCAATGCCATTAATTTCAATTTTCTTGGTATCAAAAAAGCCACTTTTTTTCAAAACTTGGATGTATTCAATATGACCAGGATAGCGCAAAGTTTTTTCTTTCATATTTGGGATGTGGGGCATGGTAAAAATTAAGGAACGTAATCCATCCGAATTAAATGATTCTAGGGTGCCAGCTTTGTCAAATGTAACCAACTCAACATCCGTTAAGGCATCACGTGTAATGACTTTTTTATTTTCAATATACCTGGCCGGGCGAGTATATTCTTCAATTACATCAATAGGCGAGAAAGGTGCTTTATAATTAAAAGGCCATTTTTTTGTTTTAGGCAAACCGCCAACCAAACATTCAAAGTTGGTTACTTTTATTTGCTCATTATGATAACCTAAAAGAATGTTTCCCATCCCTGGTGCAACACCACAATCAACAATAGCAGTTACCTTATTATTTTTAGCCAAATCATTTAATTCTAACGCATTTTCTGGAAAAAATGAAATATCAACTACATCTTTTTTGGTTTCAATAATAGTTTTTAAAGTTTCAAAACCTAAAAAACCTGGTACGGCACAAACTACCATATCAAAATTTTGTATCGTTTTAATCAATTCCTCTTTTTTTGTTACATCAACTTGTAATGTTTTGATATTAGATTGTTTAGACTTTATTTTTTCTAAAGATTCCAAGCTGTAATCTGCTGAGGTAACTTCATAATTTTTTACCAAATCAATTGCCATAGCACTACCAACCATTCCTGAACCTAAAACTATTATTTTTTTCATTTATTTATTTTAAGGAATGTAAAGTACAAAATATTTTAGAGTATTTTTGATGGTATTAAAGTAGAAATGAAAAACATTAAAGAAAACATATTTTTGAATTGCAAGAAATTTGTTGATAATAAATTATCACTAGTAAATGAGATAATTACTTCAAATCAAAATGCACTACAATCAGAAACTAAAAGTAGTGCTGGTGACAAGCATGAAACGGGTAGGGCTATGTTGCAATTAGAAATGGAAAAAGCGTCGCAACAATTCTCGGTGATATCAAATATGAATGAAATTTTACAAAAAATTGAAATTTTAAAGAAAAATGAAATTGCAAAATTAGGAAGCTTAATTTATACGAATCAAGGCATTTATTTTTTAGCAATTAGTA
>DAOUTI010000228.1 GCA_030626795.1 Flavobacteriaceae bacterium | reverse complement strand
TCTCTAAAACATTTTACGATTTGAAAATATTTATCCATACCTCCAACCATCAACAATTGTTTAAAGGTTTGTGGCGATTGTGGTAATGCGTAAAACTGACCTTTATTCATACGAGAAGGAACCACAAAATCTCTTGCTCCTTCGGGTGTAGATTTAATTAAATATGGTGTTTCAACATCAATAAACCCTTCATTACTCAAATATTTTCGAACCTCCATGGTTACTTTTGAACGAAAAATTAAATTTTCGCGAACAGGGTTTCTTCTAATATCTAAATAACGATATTTCATTCGCAACTCATCACCTCCATCCGTTTTGTCTTCGATGGTAAAAGGAGGTACTTTCGACTCATTTAAGACAGTTAATTCTGTAACTAATATCTCAATTTCACCCGTTGCAATATTTTGATTTTTTGCAACACGTTCAATTACATTTCCTTTTACTTGAATCACAAATTCTCTTCCTAAAGTTTTTGCTTTTTCAATAACTTTTTTATCGGTACGTTCTTCGTCAAAAATCAATTGTGTGATACCATATCTGTCGCGTAAATCCACCCAAATCATAAAACCTTTATCTCGTACTTTTTGCACCCATCCTGACAAGGTAATTTCCTGATTTACATCTGATAATCTCAATTCTCCGTTGGTATGACTTCTATACATTTTTATCTAAATTTTAAAAGCTACAAAATTAATGATTTCCTCAACAGTAGCATCTTTTTATTTATCTTTTTTAAATTTGTATTTTTATGTTTTTGATTAATAAAATAATTCATGATAAATCTAAAAAAAGCATACTGGCTATCTAGTATTATCTTATTTGGTTTTCTAATTATAACGGGCATATTATATATTGCTTACTACAATACTTTAGTTGCATATTTTATAAGCTATGGTTACCCAACTTATCTTATTTATCCTTTAGCTATTGCCAAAGTTATTGGATCTATTATTATTCTTTACAATAAAAATACTTTTTTTAAAAAGTTGGCTTACGCCGGATTTTTCTTCAATTTTATCTTGGCTTTTTTTGCTCATGTAATGATTGGTGAAATTGATCCATTTCCAACAATTTTTATTATTTTACTTTTGATTTCCTATTTTACAGGAAAAAAAATTAGACCTTAATTTCTAAGATTTTGATTTTGAAAAAACAAAAATCATGAAATAAGATATTCTTTGTAACTTTAAGCAGCTTAATTATTTTAAAAAAAACTTTAAAAACCATTTCTAACACATAACTATTTTTCAAAATGGACTACCAACAAATTGGGCAAAATATTAGAGGAAAGGTAAAACTCTACCAACATAAAAAAGCTGTATATTATAAAAATAAAGGCAGTTGGATTGGAATATCTTGGATTGATTTTGGGAAACAAATTGAAAATGTTTCAAAAACTCTTTTGCAACACGGTATAAATAAACAACAAAATATTGCCGTTTTTGCGCAAAATATGCCACAATGGATTATTGCAGATATTGCTATAATGAGCATTCGAGCTGTAACTGTTCCTATTTATGCTACAAACTCAAATAAAGAGTTAGAATACATTATTAATGATGCTGAGATTAGTGTGATTTTTGTTGGTGAACAAGAACAATACGATAAAGCTTTAGAAGTATTAAAGACCAATAAATATTTAAAATTAATAGTCGCTTTACAAGACAGTATTGAGATAGAAAATAATAAAAACTCTATTTATTTCAAAGATTTTTCTACAATTATTAATGATGTTAAAATTAATCAAGAGCTTCAAAAGAGATATGACGAATGTATGTTAACCGATTTAGCTTGTATAATTTATACATCAGGTACAACAGGTGAGCCTAAAGGAGTGATGCTTAATCACGCTAATTTTTCAGAAACCATTAAAGCACATGATATTGAAATAGATTATTCCGACAAAGACAAATCTTTAAGCTTTTTACCTCTAACACATGTTTTTGAACATAATTGGACATTGGTTTGTTTGCATAATGGTATCGAAGTTTATTTTAATCAAAATCCCAAATATATTGGTAAAGCATTAAAAGAGGTAAAACCAAATTATATGTGTTCAGTTCCAAGATTGTTTGAAAAAATTTACGGAGCGGTTCAAGAGAATAAAAACACCTCATCGGTAACAAAAGTTGAATTAATGAACTGGGCTTTATCTGTTGGTAATAACTACCATAATCAACATCTAAGACTTGAGAAAAAAGTTCCATTGTTTTTAAGAATAAAGTATAAAATCGCCAATAAATTAGTGCTTTCTAAACTTCGCGATATTTTTGGAGGCAATATCAAAATGATGCCTTGCGGCGGAGCACCAATTGATGCGAAAATTGTTCAGTTTTTTCACACTATTGGTGTAAATATGAAGTGTGGATATGGATTAACCGAAACTATGGCAACAGTTTCACTTTTTGGAAAAAGTCATTTTGAGTTTAATTCTGTTGGAAAAACAATTGTCGGTTCAACAATTAAAATAGGAGACAATAATGAAATTTTAGTAAAAGGACCTGGAGTAATGAAAGGCTATTATAAAAAGCCCAAACAAACCGCAGAAGTTTTCAAAGAGGGTTGGTTTTGTACTGGCGACGCTGGTAAAATTGATGATGAGGGCAATCTTTATATAACAGATAGGATTAAAGATTTAATGAAAACATCGGGAGGAAAATATATTGCTCCACAAAAATTAGAAACCGTATTAATTAATGATGAATTTATTGAACAAATTGCAATTATTGGAGATCAAAAAAAGTTTGTTTCGGCTTTAACAGTACCGAGTTTTGAAACCCTTAAAAAGTACGCTGATAAGCATAAAATTTCTTTTGATAGTATTGACGATTTAATTTCAAATAACCTTATTAAAGATATGTTTGAGAAAAGGTTTGAAGAGCTACAAAAAAACTTTTCTGGATTTGAAAAAATTAAGAAATTCACACTTTTACCTAAAG
>DAOUTI010000038.1 GCA_030626795.1 Flavobacteriaceae bacterium | reverse complement strand
ATATTACTGAAAAAACAGGAGGATTAGTAGCGATTAAAAATGTTACTGATGATGATGATTTAATGATTATTAATAAATCGGGTATTACTATTCGTATGGCAGTTTCTGATTTGAGAGTAATGGGTAGAGCAACACAAGGAGTTAAATTAATTAATATTAAAGATACGGATTCTATTGCGGCTGTTGCAAAAGTAATGCATGAAGATGATGATGTAGAAGAATTACCAGATGGCGAGTCAATAGAAAACACAGAGGAAAATCCGACAAAAACTGATGAAAATCATGAAAATGATACGCAAAATGATTAATTTTGCGCAACCAAAAAATAAAAGTTTAAATATTAAGAATTATACACAATGAAAAAACAAATCTTATTGTTGTTAACATTATTTATTAGTTTAACAACTTTTGCACAAAAAAATGAATTAAAAGCTGCTGATAAAGCAATTAAAAAAATGGATTTTGCTACTGCTAAAGCTTCAATTAGTCAAGCAGAGAGTTTAATCGCAAATGCTGATGATAAAACAAAAGCTAAGTTTTATTATTTAAAAGGTCAAACTTATGCTGGTTTGTCAAAAACAGCTCCTACGGCAGAAAATTATAAAGCTGCTGCAGATTCTTATAATACTCTGTTTGATTTAGAGAAAAAAATAAAATCAAAAAAGTATACTGTGTTAGCTGAGCCTAGTTTGAATACGATGATTTCCGATATATCTGCAAAAGGTATTAAATCATATCAAGACAAAAACTATGAAGCTGCTAAAAATGAATTATATCAAGTTTACACCTTAAGTAAAAAAGATACTGCATTTTTAGAGTATGCAGCAAATTCAGCTTATTTAGCTAAAGACTATGATACTGCACTAGATTACTTTACACAATTAAAAGAAGTAGGTTACACGGGTATTTTAACCGAATATACAGCTAAAAATGTAGAGACAGGAGAAAGAGAAAATATGGCATCTAAAACACAAATGGATTTGATGATAAAATCAAAACAATATGTTGAGCCTAAAACTACTACTTCAGAGTCTAAACAACCATCAATTATTAAAAATATTGCTTTTGTTTATGTTGAAAAAGGCGATACTGAGAAAGCTATTGCAGCAGTAAAAGATGCACGTAAAATTGCTCCAAATGATGTTAATTTAATTTTAACAGAAGCTAATTTGCAAATTAAATTAGGAAATAAAGATGAGTTTGCAGCTTTAATGAATCAAGCCATTGAGTTAGATCCTACAAACGCTTCTTTATACTTTAATTTAGGAGTAATTAGTGGTGAACAAGGAGATATTGAAAAAGCAAAAGAATATTACAATAAGGCTATTGAATTAAAGCCTGATTATGTGGATGCTTATGTAAATTTAGGCTCAGCAATATTAGAAGGTGATAAAGCTTTGGTTGAAGAAATGAATCAAAACCTAAGTAATTTTGATAAATATGATAAAATTAAAGCAAAACAAGTTGTTCTTTATAAAAAGGCTATTCCAGTTTACGAAAAAGCAAATGAGTTAAAACCTAACGATATTGACACCGTAAGAACTTTGATGAGCTTGTATGAAAATGCTGAAATGGATGATAAGTTCACGGAAATGAAGAAAATATATGACTCATTAAAGTAGTCCTTATTTTTTAATAAGATTAAAAAAGGTTGTCAAATTTGACAACCTTTTTTTTAGCAATATTAATTTTGAAATAAATATAATAACATAACAAACATTAGAGAAAAGAGAAGTGGATGTAATTAAAATTAATGAGGTAAAAAATTTAAAAAATTTGTTTCATTACCCTAAGTTTATGAGTATGTCGTTTGGTATCCACATTATAAATACCACTTTGGTCTAGTCTATCGATTCTAACTTTTTCATCACAATGTATAATATAATGGTTAGCCAGTATAATTCCTACATGAATAATTTCACCTTCTTCATTGTCAAAAAACGCCAAATCTCCTGGTGTACTTTCTTCAATAAAACTTAAAACTTCACCTTGGCTGGCTTGTTGATGTGCGTCACGAAATAAAGCATGACCGTTTATTTTATACACCATTTGTGTAAAGCCCGAACTATCCATACCAAAAGGAGTTTTTCCACCCCATAAAAAAGGTGTATTTAGGTAAATATGAGCAGTGGCGAGAATATCATTTTTTGTTAGCTTTTCAGATTTTGTTTTACCATCAAAAGCGTAAAATTCGTTTGAAATATGAAATTTGTTGCCTTTATAAAAAGGGAGTGTTGCTCCTAAAGTAAGAGTTTGTAGATCACCTTTTGTGTTGGTAATAAAAGTTACCAATTCATTTGAAATATGACTATTGTTCTCAACTATGTTTTTGCATGTATCCTCTTCTAATTCAAGTATTTGATTTTTTAAAATCCACCCTTCATAAAAATCAAAATCTAAAACTATTTTTATCCATTGATTTTCTGAATTTACAATCTGAAAAGTTTCACCAAATAAAAGTTGAGAAACCATCTCGCTTTTATTATTTGGTTCTTTGCGAATAGCAATACAGTTTAAATTACAAATTCCGAAATTCATATAAAAAACAGGTATTATTTTACGTTTTCTATTACCATCGCACTAGCGCCACCACCACCATTACAAATTCCTGCAGCGCCAATCTTTGCGTTATTTTGTTTTAATACGTTGATTAAAGTTACAATAATTCTAGCTCCCGAACAACCCAAAGGATGGCCTAAAGAGACAGCGCCACCATTTACGTTTACCTTTTCAGGATCTAAGTTTAACAATTTAATATTAGCTAATCCAACTACAGAAAACGCTTCATTCAACTCGTAATAATCCACATCATTTGCATTGATATTTGCTTTTTCTAAAGCTTTTGGTAATGCCTTTGCGGGAGCTGTAGTAAACCATTCGGGAGCCTGAGAAGCATCTGCATAACCTCTAATTACTGCTAGCGGTTTTAAATTTAATTCTTCTGCTTTTTCTTTACTCATAATTACCAAAGCAGCTGCGCCATCATTTAAGGTTGAAGCATTTGCTGCGGTAACCGTACCGTCTTTATTAAAAGCAGGACGTAAAGTAGGAATTTTTTCCATTTTCACATTCTTGTATTCTTCATCTTCAGTAATAATTATTGGATCACCTTTTCTTTGGGGAATTTCAACAGGAACAACTTCATCATTAAACTTACCATCTTTCCAAGCTTTTGCAGAGCGATTATACGAACTAATAGCAAAGTTGTCTTGATCTTCTCTGCTAAAGTTATATTCGGCAGCACAAGCATCACCACAAGTGCCCATGTGTTTGCCATCATATACATTTACTAAGCCATCTTTTAGTAAGCCATCTTCAATTTTAATGTCACCAAATTTTTGACCTTTTCTACCTTGCATATAATGAGGTATCCTACTCATATTTTCCATTCCTCCAGCGATAACAATATCTGCATCACCACATTGAATGGCTTGAGCTGCAAGAGCAATAGATTTCATACCAGAAGCGCATACTTTATTTATCGTTGTACATGGAATAGTATCGGGTAAACCAGCAAATATTGCCGCTTGTTTAGCAGGGGCTTGACCAGTACCAGCTCGTACAACATTTCCCATAAAAACTTCGTCAACTAAATTACCATCTAGATTTATTTTATCTAAAGCTCCTTTAATTGCGATTGCACCAAGTTTTGGTGCAGGTATACTAGATAAGTTTCCTAAGAAACTTCCTATTGGCGTTCTTACAGCCGCAACAATTACAACTTCTTTACCCATAATATATGCTTTGAATATTTAGACTATTAATTAAAATTAAATAGTATGCTAAAGTAGTTAATTTTAGGGACTTTTAATACTGAAAATATTCGCTAGGTGATTTTTATTACCAAGAGTTTTGAAAATAAATATTATATTAATCCCATAATAAAAACCCCACTTTTTTATGATCGATGATTCAAATAAAAAACATTATATAGCCATTATTGGCGGTTCAATTTCAGGTTCAGAAGCCGCATTTATTTTAGCAGAAAAAGGATATCGCGTTGTAGTTTTTGAGATGAATAACTTGCCTTATGGAAAAATAGAGGATGGCTTACCAAAATGGCATGTGAATTTAAGAAATAAACAAGAACAAAATATTGACCAAAAATTGAATCATGAAAATATTAGGTTTGTACCTAATGTGAAAATTGGGAGAGATATTTTATTTGAAGATTTGGTTAAAAATTGGGGGTTTACAGTAATTATTTTAGCAAATGGTGCTTGGAAAGACAGAGATTTACCAGTTACGGATATCAATAAGTTTATTGATAAAGGCCTGATTTATCAAAATGCTTTATTGTATTGGTATAATCACAAACATGAGCCCAATTATAATGGTCCGACTTATGAAATTAAAGATGGAACTATTGTAATTGGTGGTGGCTTATCTTCATTAGATGTGATGAAATTAGGGATGATTGAATTGGTGCAAAACGCTTTATTAAATCTCAAAGGTATAGATATTGATTTATTTACTTTTGAAAGGAAAGGGGTTTTAAAAGTTTTGGAAGAATTAGATATTTCTTTTCAGGATTTAAATCTCAAGGGAATGACATTAGTTTATAGAAGAAATGCAGCAGATATGCCTTTAAAAACTCCAAGAGATAATTCAGACGAAAGTATTTTAAAAGCAAGAGAAGTTTCAGAAAAGTTATTACATAAATATGCTAAAAATTTTATGTTTCAATTTATTCCGTTAAGTTCTCCTCTAGAAAAAGTAGAAAATAAGGGTGTATTAGAAGGTGTTATTTTTTATAAAAACAAAATGGTCGACAATAAATTAATTCCTGTAAAGGAAGATACATTTGAAATAAAAACTACAATGATTATATCATCAATTGGAAGTTTGCCTGAAAAAATTACAGGGCTGCCGTATGATTATTCTATCCTTAAAATGAAAAATAAAAATGGATATCGCGTTTCTGAATTTTCTAATGTTTTTGCCATTGGTAATGCGGTTACAGGTAGAGGAAATATTAGAGAATCGAAAAAACACGGAGCTGAAATGGCCAATAAAATTATTGATAACCATTTGTTAAAAGAAGATTTAATGGAAGTTTGGTTAACCAACTATAACGAAAATATTAAAAATAAGGTGCAAGAACAAATGGATGAAATTGAAGCTGAAATCAAGTCCAAAAAAATTATGTCAGATAGTGTAATTGATACAATTCTAAGTAAAACTCAAAAACTGCAAGAAAAAACAGGCTTTAATAGTTATAAAAGTTGGATTAAATTAAAAACTCCTATTCGCTTAGAGGATATGTTAACTAAATAATGCAATTTTAGTTTTTAAATATTTACATTTGAAAATCAATTGTATAGTATGAAAGACTTCCTTAATAAAATTTATCAAAACCACGCTTTAATTTATAAAGTTGTACTTTTTATTATTACAACAATTACTATTGTTTACCTGTTTCCAAAAGGAGGGCAGTTCAAATATAATATCCAAAAAGGAAAACCTTGGCAATATGAAAATTTATATGCTCCTTTTGACTTTGCCATATTGAAATCGGATTCAGATCTTAAAAAAGAAACCCAAGAAATTGAGGAGAATAGTAGGTTGTTTTTTACAGAAGATGAAGATGTTTTCACAAAAGTGAAAGATAAATACCTAAACCAAATTGCCATTATTTCAGAAGATTCGGCTGCAATTGGTTTAAATAAAAGTAGACTTAGATCTTTTGGTTTAAAATATTTAAATCAGGTTTATAAAACAGGGTTTTTAAATAAATCAGACAATAATAAAACTAAAAAAAACACCTTAATTACTGTAAGAATTGGAAATGAAGCCAAAGATATTTTATCAGACAATTTATTTACAACAGAACTGTTGGTGCCATCACTACAACAATATTTTAAAAACAGTAAATACAAACATTTAGAAAGTAATTTTACTACACTGTTTTTTGAAATTCTAGAACCAAATATTTTTTATGATGAAGAATTAACTAGAAAAATAATTGATGAAGAGATAAAAAATATCACAATAACTAAAGGGTTAGTATCTGAAAATGAACGAATTATATCTAAAGGTGATGTAGTGGAAGGTAAAAAATTTGAAATATTAATTTCATTACAAAGCGAATATAATTCGCAACTTTGGAGTAAATCTAATTATAATTGGATTGTTTTTGGGTATACCATATTGGTAGCTTTAGTTTTATTAATGCTTATGCTATTTTTGCATAAGTACAGAATCGAAATTTTTGAAAATAACACCAAACTCACTTTTATATTTTTCAATATTCTACTTATTATATTATTGGTAACTGTTGTTCAAAAATACTGGCTTAGCTATATTTACGTGGTTCCAATAATTATTTTACCAATTGTTATAAAGGCGTTTTTTGATGCCCGCTTGGGTTTATTTACACACGTAATAACTGTGTTAATTTTAGGGTTTATTGTACCCAATAGTTTTGAGTTTATGTTTTTACAAATCATTGCTGGTATTGTTACTATTTTGACAGTATCTGAATTGCATAGGCGTGCCAACTTGTTTTTTTCAATCATTAAAATTACATCAGTTTATATCTTAGCTTATTTGGCTTTTTCAATAATTCAAGAAGGAAATGCACAAAATTTAAAAGGCGCTTATTTTGTAATGTTTGCCCTTAATGGAGTTTTATCCTTTTTGTCATTATTCTTGATTTTGATTTATGAAAAAACCTTTAATTTAGTTTCGGATGTTTCTTTATTAGAATTATCAAATACCAATTCCAAATTATTGAGAGAATTGAATGAAAAAGCACCTGGAACTTTTCAGCATTCTATGCAAGTAGCCAATTTAGCCGAAGCGTCGGCAAATGAAATTGGCGCTAATGCTATGCTGGTTAGAACAGGGGCATTGTATCATGATATTGGTAAAATGAGTAATCCAATGTATTTTACCGAAAACCAAACAACCAGTGTAAATCCACACAATGAATTACCACCAAATGATTCGGCAAATATTATTATAAACCATGTTTTACATGGAATTGAAATAGCTAAAAAAAATGGTTTACCCGATAGAATTATTGACTTTATAAGAACGCACCACGGTACAAGTACGGTATATTATTTTTATAAAAAGCAAGAAGAGTTAACACCAGGGCAAGTGAATGTCAAAAATTTTACTTATCCAGGCCCTATTCCTTTTTCAAAAGAAACCGCTATTTTGATGATGTGTGATGCCTGCGAAGCCGCTTCAAAAAGTATCAAAGACCCAACCGCGATTAAAATAGATGATTTGGTTGAGAAAATTATTAGCGGGCAAATGAGTAATGGGCAGTTTATGAATGCCGATATCACGTTTAAAGAGATTCAAACCATTAAAAAAGTGATAAAAAAGAAATTGAATAATATTTACCATTTAAGGGTAGAGTATCCAGAGTAGATTATTGTTATATTCCAATTTTAACACTATTTTTAATGATGGTATTAAATAAATTTTTATTTTTCGCGTTTAATTCTAGATACAACTTTAACAAAAAACAAAAATTGCTTGAAATTGAGTAAATATTTTAAATATTTTCTGGTATTCTTTATTTTGCTTTTCAGCAACTTTATGGCTTCAACAGCTACTTCTAATGAAGTTGACAAGTTAAGTGAAACTATTGCGGTAGTAAATAAAAAAGCGGCGGCTATTGTTTTACCCTATCCTGCTGCGCTTACAAAAAATGTTTCCAAAAAACTAGATTCCGTTTTTAAACGTATTAATAAGCGACATGATTTTCATGGCAGTGTTTTAGTAGCAAAAAATGGGAAATTAATTTATTCGAATAATTATGGTTATGCTGATTTTAGTAAAAAAACAAAACTAGATGAGCATTCTGTATTTCAATTAGCCTCAGTAAGCAAGCAGTTTACAGCAGCTTCTATATTGATTTTATATGAAAAAGGACAATTAAAGTTAGAAGATAAGGTAATTGAATATTTCCCTGAGTTTCCTTATAAAGAAATAACCATCCAGCATTTGTTAAATCATACTTCGGGTTTGCCTAAATATTTTTGGTTAGCTGAACACAAATGGCAAAAAGAGAAAGCACCTGTTAATTCGGAAATGATGGAATTGATATCCGAATATAAACTTCCATTATTTTTTAGGGCAGGGTCAAGATTTGATTATTCAAATACGGGCTATTTTGTTTTGGCTTCTTTGGTTGAAAAGATATCTAACAAAGATTATAGTGAGTTTTTAGAAACCAATATCTTCAAACCATTACAAATGAATAATTCATTTGTTTACCGATTTGGGCAAGATGCTATTCATGAAAATCAATTATCAGGATATAGATTGTATAGAGGCTGGAGGCATATCAAAATTTCAGGTACTGTAAACGATGCTATTACTGGTGATAAAAATGTATATTCAACAACCGATGATCTTTTTAAATGGATTAATGGTTTAAATTCGGGTAAAATTATTTCAAAAAATGCGTTAGATAAAATGTACACCAAAGGAATAACCAAATATGGTAGAAAAATTCCTTATGGATTTGGCTTTAGAATTGATGATAAAAATTCAGAAAAAATAATTTACCACAATGGAAAATGGAATGGGTTTAGTACTTCTATAAAACAATATACGGATTCTGATTTGGTTATTATTACTTTAGAGCATTCTAACTATAAATCAATGAATTATTTGAGCAGTAAAATTAAATCTATTGTTGATAAAAATTTCACTACCCTTTCTAATGACGATAGTGTAATTACATTCTAAACTACTTATAATGTAATATTTACTGCTATTTGTTTGTTTAAAATATCTTCAAAAGTTTCTCTTTCTCTAATCAAATAATCTTTACCTTTATAAATTAAAACTTCTGCCGGTCGGTAACGAGAATTGTAATTTGATGCCATAGAGAAAGCATAAGCTCCCGCATTGTTAAAACATAAAATATCACCTTCTTTAATTTCGCTAATTTTTCTGTTACTTCCAAATGTATCCGTTTCACAAATATAACCTACAACAGTATAAAAACGTTTTTTACCATTAGGGTTAGAAAGATTAACAATATGGTGATATGCATCGTAAAACATGGGTCTGATTAAGTGATTTAATCCGCTGTCAACGCTTGCAAAAACTGTTGAAGTTGTTTGTTTCACCACGTTTACACTGGTTAAAAATTTACCCGCCTCACTAACTAAAAATTTACCGGGTTCAAACATTAAAGTAAGATCTCTTTTTGTTGATGTACAATATTCATTAAACTTTTTTGATAGTTTGGAGCCTAATTCTTCAATATCCGTTTGATTGTCTCCTTCTTTATAAGGAACTTTGAATCCACTGCCAAAATCAATATACTCAAGATTGTCAAAATCACGCCCCGCATCAAATAATATATCTGTTGCTCGTAAAAAAGCATCTATATCATAAATATCAGAACCTGTATGCATGTGAATACCAGTGATCAACATTCCAGTGTTTTTCACAACTCTATGAATGTGAGGGGTTTGATGTATGGAGATACCGAATTTTGAATCAATATGACCTACAGAAATTTTACTATTTCCACCTGCCATAATATGCGGATTCATTCGAATGCAAACCGGGACTTTTGGATACTTTTGTCCGAATTGTTCTAAAATGGAAAGATTATCAATATTGATCTGAACTCCTAATCCCATTGCCTGTTCGATCTCTTCAAGAGAAACTCCATTTGGAGTAAAAATAATGTCCTGAGGTTTAAATCCAGCCTTTAATCCTAATTGTACTTCCTGTACAGAAACGGTATCCAAGCCAGCATTTAAAGATTTTAATATCTTTAAAATACTTATATTCGAAAGGGCTTTCATGGCATAATTTATCTTCAACTTTTTTACTCCTGAAAAAGCATTGGTCAACCGTTGGTATTGTGATATGATTTTTTCAGCATCATATACATATAAAGGACTTTCGTATTTTTCTGTTAAGGAAATTAAGAATTTGTTTTTCATTTGAAATACATTAAAATTTATAAATTCAAAAGTAAATGATTCAATGCAATTTACTGCAATAAATTTTTGCGTTTGTGCATTTTAAAACAAAATGAGCTAAAATGATAAAATTTATGATGAAGATTTGTATTTATTAATAACTCACGGGGTGACTGCAAGTCGATCCGTGAGTTTAAAAAATAATTAATTATTATATCTCTTCGCTGTAATTTCGGCAATTTTTATAATTACATCGGTTGCTTTTTGAATAGACTCCACTGGAACATATTCATAACGACCATGAAAATTATGACCACCTGCAAAAATATTTGGGCACGGCAATCCTTTGTATGAAAGTTGTGAGCCATCTGTACCACCTCTAATCGCTTTAATTAAAGGTTTGATGTTGAGTTGTTTCATAGCTTCTTCTGCAATATCAACGATATGCATTACAGGCTCTATTTTTTCGCGCATATTAAAGTATTGGTCTTTAATTTCTACTTGAATTAAATCATCACCTAATTCTTTATTCAAATCATCTGCAATGTCTTGGAATTGTTTTTTTCTTTTTTCAAACAAGTCTATATCATGATCACGAATGATATATTCTAATTCTGTTTTCTCAACTTCACCACGCATCCCATGTAAATGGAAAAAGCCTTCGTAACCTTCAGTTTCTTGTGGAATTTCGTTTTGTGGTAAGGCTTTCATAAAATCAGCTGCGATTAACATAGAGTTAATCATTTTACCTTTGGCATAACCTGGGTGTACAATTTTTCCGTTGATGGTAACTTTTGCCCCAGCTGCATTAAAATTTTCATATTCTAATTCGCCAACTTGACTTCCATCCATTGTGTACGCCCAATCTGCTCCAAATTTTTCAACATCAAATTTATGTGCACCTTTACCAACTTCTTCATCGGGTGTAAACCCAACTTTAATGGTTCCGTGTTTTATTTCAGGGTGTTGAATTAAATATTCCATTGCCGAAATAATTTCGGTAATTCCAGCTTTATCATCAGCACCAAGTAGGGTAGTGCCATCGGTTGTTATTAGGGTTTGTCCTTTGTAAAGGAGTAAATCTTCAAAATAAGAAGGAGAAAGAATTATATTTTCTTCTTTGTTCAATATAATATCTTTTCCGTCGTAATTTTTATGAATTTGAGCTTTTACATTCGTTCCGGTAAAATCAGGACTTGTATCAAAATGTGCAATAAACCCAATAATTGGAACTTTATGCTCTACATTACTTGGTAAAGTAGCCATAACATAGGCATTGTCATCAATATTGACGTCGTGCATACCAATTTCTTTCAACTCATCAACCAATAAATTGGCTAAATCCCATTGTTTTTCGGTACTTGGAAATTCTTGATTATTTGGGTCTGATTGTGTATCAATACTTACGTATTTTAAAAAACGATTTATTATTTTTTGCATGGTGATAAATTTTTATCAAAAATATTAAATCTATTCAATAAAATAAAAAAAAGAGACTGTTTATTTACAGTCTCTTTTAACATATTTATAGAAAATCATTTATTTTTTGCAAACCATAGCATTTGGAATGAAATAAGTATCCCAATCGTTATATGCTCCTGGCCAAGGTATTTTTTCAAAGGTGTTGTTATCAGAATTCCAATGACTGCTAGTATTATTGTAATTGTAATCACCATTTGAAGGGTTTAAATCATTTGGATACTTGATATTTTTTTCTAAATAAAGATTTACATCTGATAATTCATACGCATCATCAGTTATTACATATTTAACTGTGGTAAATAATTGCATGCCATCTCCAACTCCTTCATGGAATAAATAGATATCAACATAACCAATTTTCACGATATCACCTGTTGTTAAATCTGTATCACATTTTTCAACTTTTGCATAAAGTGGTAGTGTGTGGTGTTTATCTTGTCGTAAATAAAAATTAAATTCATTGCTCCAACCAACATGAGTTTTTTGGTCTTTATCTGAAAAGCTAAAACAATAAGACCTATCAGGAGTTGTTGCATTATATGCAAAAGCATTTAAGCAAACATCTGTTTCGTCATCAAGATCATCATCTTTATCGTCACATTCTTGGTTACAGTATTTAAAATACCAACCCCAACGATTTCCAGGAAATTCATTTTCTCCAAATCCGAAAGCTGTTTCCGAAGAAGTAATATCTCCGTTTTCTTTTTTAACTACTACAGCATGAGTAGAAATAACATAACATTCTTCTAGTTGATTTAGAGGAATTGTAAAAGTATAACTTTGCGTTAGATCATGATCTCCATGATAAGGAAAATGACCAATTTTTGGGTTTCCACCACCATTAAGAGGTAGGTTAGTTTCTAAGCCAACAAATAAATGGGTTTCCTCTAACCACCAATTACCTGTTACATTGTAAGTAATAAAAAGGTTGTATTCATCATTTGATATTGTAACTTCTCCAACTTCAATGTGTTGACCAGCAAATAGTGTTGTAATTTTTAAGTCACCACAATTATCATTTTCAATTTGGTCTTTGGTTAAGATAGTTGGTGCAAGTACAACTTGGCTATTTGCATCAATGGTAATTTGTAAATCTTTTGATTTGGATAAATCGATTTCATCTTGTTGTTCACATGCAAAAAAAGTGAAAAATGACAAAACAAGATAAAATAAAATACTTATTTTTTTCATAGCAATCGTATTTTAAATTAAATAATTAAGAAAGAATACTTAAAGGTATTCAAATAATTTAAACGTTAAAAAATGGTATTTATTTTGATTGAAATAAAAAATATTACTTTAAAAACTGAATGCTCTTAAATAGAGAAATAGAAGCACAGATTCTCTCACTTACAAAATCTTCTCCATAAATTTTTGTTGTAAAGGTATAATATTCATCTACACTATATTGTAAGTATATTTGCAAGTAATGATAAGTGATATCTGTATTTTTTCCTACAGCAAGGTTGTAGTAACTTTTATGTTTGATAAAGTCAGCATAACCAGATTGAACAATTTCTAGCTTTTCTTTTTCTTGTAAAATTTTATTAATTCCTTGTTCAAAATCGTCATTGAAATTTAACTCACCTTGATGCCAAGTGATATCGGCGATATAAGTTTCAGATAACTGTTTTGTAGTATCAGCACTATAAACTTCTGACGAGAATTCATCGTAGTAAAGACTAGTTTTCCAGCTTTTTGGTACACCTAATTTAAAGTGACTTAAAACATCTTTATATGTTTTTGTTTTGGTTAAATGTTGGGTTGTATTACAGTCAAAAGCACTAGAAACGGTTTGCTTTTCGTTACAGCTTGATAAAGAGGTGATTAAAATAAATATAGATATAATGTATTTCATTCTAGTAAGTATAAAATGTTTTAATTGTATTGTAATTGTATTTTAGCAATTTTATTATTTCCTGAAAGCCAAGCAGTATTTTTATCGATAAATTGAATGCTATAATAGCTTTTATCACTTATTTTGTGCCAAAGATTTCCTTTGTTACTTGAATAATAGATGCCTTCAGTAGAAACAGCCATTATTTTCATTCCTTTTGTATCTGGCATATATTGCACACAACTAATATAGCCAGGTAATTTATTTTCGGCAATTAGTTTCCATGTTTTACCTCCATCACTTGTTATGGCTTTTGTTGCAAGTGTACTTGATTTTTTTTCCCAATTCCCTCCCATGATAATTCCATTATTTTCATCATAAAAATCAACGGTATAAATACCAGTCATTTTTCCACCTTGAGTGATAGGAGTTTCAACTACATTCCAGTTTAAACCTAAATCATTGCTATAAAAAACTCTTGCTTTTTTACCACCTGTAACGAGCCATGCTTTTTTTCCGCTTATAGCGATATTGGTATTGCTAGCAGCAAAAGCAGCTTCACCTTCATTTATTTTTGGCAAGTTGTTGCATGGCAATTTTTTCCAAGTTTTTCCACTGTTATGGGTTAAAATTACAGAAAGGCAATCGGAAGTTGGGTCACCCATAGCGATACCATTTTTTGTATCAAAAAATGCCATGGCATCATAAAAAACACTTTTATGATTTTCTTGATAGACCATTTCTAGATTTCCTAATTTTTCTTCCAAAGGGTTAATTTTATATAAAATAGCAGGATTTTCAATACTTAAAATAAAAATTGATTCCCCATTGAATGCGATAGACCTAAAGTTTAACTTTTTATCTTCAAACGTGATGGAATCTAATAACACTTTGTTATTGATAATCTTTCCAAACTTACCATTTGAACCTCCAAACCAAACTGTACTATCATTAACAATTTCAATAGCTCGAATGCTTGTGTTTTTTATTTTTAACTCTTCAAATGAGTTTATTGTAATATTTTGAGCTTGTATTACAAAGAAAAATAATAAAAATATTGTAGAAATAAGGGATTGTTTAATTTGCATATTTTATCTAAAAAGTTTCAAATGTAATTTTTTTGTATAAAAAAGACTAATTTTAGGGATGATAAAATTATATTTGTGAAACGAGCATGCTAAGTTTTTATCACAAAGGATAATGATTAATAGCGAACAGCATGTGACCGAAATAGAAAAATATTATATACACATGAAAGCATTAGTAGTTTCAGGTGGTGGTAGTAAAGGTGCATTTGCCGGTGGAGTAGCGCAATATTTATTAGAAGAAAAACAAAAAGAATACGATTTGTTTATTGGTACTTCTACGGGTAGTTTGATGGTTTCTCATTTGGCTTTAGGAAAAGTCACTGAGCTTAAAACATTATATGGTAGTGTTTGTCAGAAAACTATTTTTAGTAATTGTCCTTTCAAAGTTAAGAAAGTTAATAATCAAAATACGGTAAGTATCAATCATTTTAATACACTTTTAAATTTTTTAAGAGGTAGTAAAACTTTTGGGGAAAGCTATAATTTAAAAAAAATGATTAATAATAATATGACGGATGACTACCTGCAACAAATTAAAGATTCTACCAAAAATGTAATTGTAACGGTTTCTAATTTAACATTAAATCAAGTTGAATTTAAAAGTGTTGATGATTGTAGTTTAGATGATTTTAGAGATTGGATTTGGGCCTCTAGTAATTATGTGCCATTTATGAGCTTACTAGTTAAAAACAGTTTTGAATATGCCGATGGTGGCTTTGCTAATTTGGTACCTATTGAAGAAGCAATTCGACAAGGAGCTACAGAAATTGATGCAATAATCTTAGAGACAGAAATTAATCAATTGAACAGAATGCCGTCAAAGAATCCGTTTAGCTTGATTACAAACCTATTTGATTTTATGACTTTATTTATTGAAAAGCATAATATTTCGATTGGTAAATTAAAAGCAAATCATAAAAATATAAAATTAAATTTATACTATACACCTACGGTTTTAACTACGAATTCACTCATTTTTGAAAAAGAAAAAATGAAACAATGGTGGCAAGATGGTTTTGATCATGCAAAAGCTACTGATAAAAATAATTGAAAAATATTCAAATTATTATTGTTTTTATGAAATATATATTTAGATTTGCATCATATTATTGAAGAAATGAAAAAAATAACATTACATCATCATCATTTTCATATTTGCACTCAAGCGAAATGATAATGTTATGATTAATGTCAAGATATTAAAAACCCGTTTGAGTAATTCAAACGGGTTTTTTTATACCTTTTGTTTTGCTCAAATAAATCAAATTTAAAAATGAATAAATTAAAAATTGCAATTCAAAAATCAGGTAGGTTAAATGAAGATTCCTTAAAAATTTTAAAGGAATGCGGAATTTCAGTAAGTAATGGTTTAGATCAGTTAAAAGCCACTGTACCTAATTTTCCTATGGAAGTTTTATTTTTACGCAACAGTGATATTCCACAATATTTAAAAGATGGTGTAGTAGATATTGCTATTATTGGTGAAAATATTTTGATAGAAAAAGGAAATGCTATAACTGTTTTAGAAAAATTAAATTTTTCAAAATGTAAGGTTTCTATTGCTATTCCAAATAACCTGGAGTACAATTCAATTAAAGATTTAGAAGGAAAAAAAATAGCAACGTCATACCCAAATACTTTAAATGCATATTTATTAGATAAAGGTGTAGCAGCCGATTTACATCAAATTTCTGGCTCTGTTGAAATTGCTCCAAATATTGGTTTAGCCGATGCAATTTGCGATATTGTTAGTAGCGGAAGTACCTTATTTAAAAATAATTTAAAAGAGGTAGAAGTCATGTTTCAATCAGAAGCTGTTTTGGCAGTTTCTCCAAAAATTACAAAAGAAAAAGAAGTAGTTTTAAACAAACTTCGATTTAGAATTCAATCTGTTTTAAAAGCGAGAAAATCAAGATACATTTTAATGAATGCGCCAAATGAAAAAATAAATGCCATTATTAGTGTTTTACCAGGTATGCGCAGCCCAACGGTTTTACCCTTAGCGGAAGAAGGCTGGAGTTCGATTCATACGGTTATTGATAAAAATAAATTTTGGGAAGTAATAGATGAATTAAAAATAATGGGAGCTGAAGGTATTTTAGTTGTACCTATTGAAAAGATGGTGCTTTAATATATAAAAATGGAAAGAATAATTAACCCTCCAAAAGACAGTTGGACAGAAATATTAAAAAGACCAACACAAACCTTTGAACAAATTGAAAAAACAGTAGACTATATCTTTAAAGATGTGCAATTACATAAAGATAAAGCGGTTAAGAAGTATGCAAAAAAATATGATAATGTAAATCTTAATAAACTTTTAGTTTCTCAAGAAGAAATTAACGATGCAATTAGTGAGGTATCGGATGATTTAAAAGAAGCAATTCAATTGGCTAAAACTAATATTGAAAAGTTTCACCAAGCTCAGCAAACAAAACCTGTAAAAGTACAAACCACGGAAGGCGTAACTTGTTGGCAAGAAAAAAAAGCAATCCAAAAAGTAGGTTTATATATACCAGGAGGAACTGCACCACTATTTTCAACGATTTTGATGTTGGCAGTTCCTGCAAAAATTGCTGGCTGTAAAGAAATTGTTTTATGCACACCAACCGATAAAAATGGAACAATTCATACTGCGATTTTATACACTGCAAATTTATGTGGTGTCACAAAAATATTTAAAGTAGGGGGTATTCAAGCCATAGCAGCGATGACATTTGGTACAGAAACCATACCTAAAGTTTATAAAATATTTGGTCCAGGTAATCAATTTGTAACTGTGGCAAAACAAATGGCAACCAAATATGGTATTGCTATTGATTTGCCCGCTGGCCCAAGTGAATTACTTGTTTTAGCTGATGATACTGCAAACGCAAGTTTTGTAGCTTCAGATCTTTTATCTCAGGCAGAACATGGAGAAGATAGTCAGGTAATTTTAGTTTCGACCTCAAATAATATGATTGATAAAGTTGTTTTAGAAATAGAAAATCAAATAGAACTTTTATCTAGAAAAGAAACAGCAAAAAAAGCAATAGCAAATTCAAAATTGATTTATTGTGAAAATGATAAAACTGCATTAGAGTTGATTGATAAATATGCGCCTGAACATTTTATAATCTGTACAAAGAATGAAGACTTT
>DAOUTI010000199.1 GCA_030626795.1 Flavobacteriaceae bacterium | reverse complement strand
AATACCACCTCAAACTGGTAAATACAAAGTTTATATTATTGATGAGGTGCACATGCTTTCGCAATCGGCATTTAATGCATTCCTAAAAACTTTAGAAGAACCACCTGCCCATGCCATTTTTATTTTGGCAACTACCGAGAAACATAAAATTATTCCAACTATTTTATCACGTTGTCAAATTTTTGATTTTAAACGCATTGGTGTAATTGATATTAAAAATTATTTACATAAAATTGCCAAAGAAGAAAATATTGAAGCCGATGATGATGCACTTCATGTTATCGCTCAAAAAGCGGATGGCGCTTTACGTGATGCCCTTTCTATTTTTGACAGAGTAGTTAGTTTTTCGGGAAATAAATTAACCCGACAAGCTGTTACCGAAAATTTAAATGTATTAGATTATGATGTTTATTTCGGTATAACCGATTTGATATTAGAAAACAAAATACCACAAATATTAATTGACTATAATTCTGTTTTAAACAAAGGATTTGATGGTCACCATTTTATTAGTGGGTTGGCATCACATTTTAGAGATTTATTGGTAGCAAAAGATCCTGCAACAGTAACTTTATTAGAAGTTGGTGACACTGCAAAAAAACAATATTTACTACAATCTAAAAAAGCTGATCTTCGATTTTTATTACAAGCAATCGATCAAGCCAACGAATGTGATTTAAAATATAAAACCAGTAAAAACCAACGTTTATTGGTTGAATTAACTTTAATGAAACTTGCTTCCATCACTTTCGATGGCAAAAAAAAAATCTAAACGTTTTATAATACCCGCAGCATTTTTTATCAATACCATTATTGAAGAAAAGCTAGATACTCCTATAAAAAATACAGAGACATTTAAACAACCTGTCGTTTCTCTAATTAACGAACCTAAAACTGATTATGCATCTGATAAAAAAAATAACCTCGAAAATAACAACCTACAAGAAAGTAAACCTTCTACACTATCCAATTCTCTAAAACTAAACACTGGTGTAAGAAGAAAATCTGCACTATCACTATCTAGTTTAAAAAGAGATAAAATTGAAGAAGCCAAACAAAAAAACAAACAAACGTTGGCTAAAAATTTAGATGATTTACCTAAAGATCCATTTACAGAAGCAAGTTTCTTAAAAGTTTGGAATAATTATATTGAAGACCTTCACCAAAAAGGAGAAAAAATATTTGCCTCCATATTAAAAGCTGATATTCCAAAAATAAAAAATAATTTCATTTGTGTAACTTACCCAAATGAAATGATGAAAATTGAGTTAACTAAAGTAAAATCAAAAGCTTTAAAACATCTAAGAAAAGAACTAAATAATTACAGCCTCGATTTTAAAATTGATGTCAACGAAGAAAACACTAAAGTTTTTGCTTATACTCCTCAAGAAAAGTTTGAATTTCTAAAAAATAAAAATAAGACCATTTCTACCTTAAGAAAAACATTTAATTTAGAATTATAAATATAACTTATTCAAGGGTTTTAGTATATTAGCAATTAAACTAACTCTATTTGGATTTAAAAATATTTTTAATATATATTATTGGTTTTTTGATTGTCGCCATTGCAGCGAATCAAATAGCCAAAATTTTTCAAAAAATTAAATTTCCACTAATCACTGGGTTTATTATAACTGGTATTATTGCAGGTTCTTCTTTTTTAAATTTTATACCCCCACATGCAGTAAAAAATTTAAATTTTTTAAATGAAATTGCCTTGTCTATCATTGCTTTTTCCGCTGGTGCAGAATTGTATTTGGATGACTTGCGAAGCAGACTTAAAAGCATCAAATGGATGACCATTGGTCAACTGGTAATCACCTTTGTTTTAAGTAGTGTAGTTATTTATTTTATTGCAGATAAAATTCCATTTATGGCAGAAATGAATATGGCTTCTAAAATAGCCGTTTCTATTTTATTCGGAACCATTTTTGTAGCTCGATCTCCTTCATCTGCTATAGCTGTAATTAATGAAATGCGTGCCAACGGCCCTTTTACAAAAACTGTTATGGGGGTAACCGTGGTAAAAGATGTTTTGGTTATTATATTATTTGCCATTAGTTTTTCGGTTGCCAAAGCTTTAGTTAACGGAGAAGAAATGGGCATTTCTTTTATATTTATTTTATTACTTGAACTTCTCGTTTCGTTTGGCTTGGGTTATTTGATTGGCAAAATATTAGAATTACCCTTTTTATTAAAAACCAATATTAAAATAAAGGGAGGTATTATTTTATTAATTGGATATAGCGTTTATATTTTTTCGCATTTTATAAAAATAAACTCCACCAATTGGTTTCATCATGAAATTATTTTAGAACCTCTTTTAATAGCAATTATAGGTGGTTTTGTTTTAACAAATTACAGTAAACATCGTATTGAATTTCGTGAAGTTTTAGAAGAAATTAGCCCTACAATTTATATTATTTTCTTCACATTAGTTGGTGCTTCACTCTCATTCCAAACTCTAATAAGTGTTGTTGGTATTGCTCTAGCTTTATTTTTTTTACGACTTTTTACCATGTTCTTAGGAGGTGTTTTTGGAGTTACGGTAGTAAAGGATCCAAAAAAATATACTTTTATAGCTTGGATGCCTTATTTAACACAAGCAGGAGTTGCATTGGGTTTA
The DNA here is from genome assembly GCA_030626795.1 of Flavobacteriaceae bacterium. Lineage (GTDB taxonomy): Bacteria > Bacteroidota > Bacteroidia > Flavobacteriales > Flavobacteriaceae > Lutimonas. The sequence continues at coordinate 1,658 of DAOUTI010000199.1, read as the reverse complement.
GCAACTATTATTTCAGAAGAATTTCCTGTGTGGGGTCATGAGTTTGAAACTATTATCATCGCTATTATTGTTATCAATCAATTAATTGGCCCTCCATTATTTAAATGGACACTTAATTATGTTAAAGAAAGTCATTTAAGAGCAACCATGAATCCTTTGCAAAGCACTAGAGATACTATAATTTTCGGTGTTGAGAGCCAGTCAATTGCTCTTGCTAATCAACTTCTAAAACACAATTGGAAATCAAGATTGGTCTCCTTAGAAAAATTTGTTACAAATGGTCCTATTGACTTTAAAATTATAGACAATTTTAAGCCAACCGTTGAAAATTTTAAAAAACTTGAATTTGATAAAACTGAAGCCATTGTTTTAATGCTTTCTGATGATGAAAACTACAAACTTGCTGAGTTAATTTATGAAAATATTGGAACTAAAGATGTTATCGTTCGTTTGAATAATCGTAAGAATTTTGAAAAATTTCATAAACTTGGCGCCTTGATTATTGAACCTACTACTGCAATGGTAAGTTTATTAGATCACTTTGTACGATCACCAAATGCGGCTTCACTTTTATTAGGTATGGATGAAGGACAAGACACTATGGATATTGAAATTAAAAACAAAGATGTTCATGGTCTTAGAATTAGAGAATTACGTTTGCCTACGGATATTATTATTCTTTCAATAAAACGAAAAGGACAATTATTGATGACTCATGGTTATACCCGACTAAGACTTGGCGATGAAATTACTTTGGTTGGTAGCCCTCAAAGTTTAGAAGACACTAAATTCAAATTTGATACATAATTTTACGACCTTTGCACTTATAAAATCTTCTATATTATGTTAGGATTAAAATTTGAAACAGAGACTTCATGGGCTGAAATTGCAAAAGACGATTTACAACAAATATTAACAGATCATGCTTTTGCTGAACAAAAAGCAGCATCTAATGCCGTTTCTATTATCATTAATTACTCCGAAGAAACCGAAATGGTTAAAGTAATGAGTGATATAGCCATTGAAGAAATGGAACATTTTAGAATGGTTCATCTGCTAATGGTAAAAAGAGGAATGGTTTTAGGTAGAGAACAAAAAAACGATTACGCAAAGTATTTACATGGATTTTTTACAAAAACAAAAGATAGAACTGATGCTCTAATCCAAAGATTATTGATTGCTGCCTTAATTGAAGCACGAAGTTGCGAACGGTTTAAAGTGTTTTCTGAAAATTTAGACGATAAAGAATTATCTGATTTTTATAAAGATTTAATGATTTCTGAAGCAAATCATTACACCCAATTTCTTGGATTTGCACGTCAATATCAAGATAGAAAAATTGTTGACAAAAAATGGGAAGACCTATTGGCTTATGAAGCCGAATTCATGAAAAATCGTGGTAATAAAGCTACAGTTCATGGCTAGGGAATAATTGGTTTCAAATAATTTTTATTTCTTAGTACAACCCTAATATTCAACATAAAAAAACCACGCTAAAAGCGTGATTTTTATACCATTTAGATTAGACATTTTTTGACTGAATATATAATGGGTTTAACTGTTTTTATTTTTTATACTCCCACCTGAGCTTTTATCTTTATTAACAACTTTAGGATTTCCTCTATATTTTATATCTGCTCCACTAGTTGCTTTTCCTT
>DAOUTI010000089.1 GCA_030626795.1 Flavobacteriaceae bacterium | reverse complement strand
TTTTTCAATGAAGAGACTGCCACATTTTACTGAAAAAAGTAAAATTCGCAGAGACGAATAAAAACAACTAATTTACTGTAAGGATGTTATGATGATTTCTTATATCGAGCTCACGTTTGTAAATATAGGATTCACGAAAGTAGCTTGATGTTACTTTCGTGAATCTATACTCAACACACTTAGGTTTTCGGAGAATTTAACAAATTTAATTTTTCTTTGAGCAAGGCAAAATTTTCAAGCATAGCCTTAGCTACGGTTGCAAATTTTAACGTAGATAAAAGGAAAAAGAAAGCATTAAAAATTCGGAAAGCTAAGTGTGTTGAGTATATTTAAACAATCTCGGCGCTAAGTCCCAAATTTAAAAGTTGGCTACAACGAGATTTCAATTCTTTTAATTCGCCTGTTTTTACAGCACACTTCCCTTTGTAATGCACCAAGTAAGTACATTGTTCTGCTTGCTCTAAAGTATGCTCACAGACTGAAATTAACGAATCAATCACATAATCAAACGAATGTACGTCATCATTAAATAATATAATTTCATGCTGATTAACTTCTTGTTCTAGAATATCAACATTTTCTTGAGTTTTTTCTTTTGTCATAAAAAATTCTTCCATCATCATTCAAATTTTCTACAAAATTACAAATTTTAAACCAACCCAATTATTCCGTTCTAATTTTTTTTCTAATTTTAAATTATGACTATTTGCTTCTTTTTCAATAACAAAAATATCTTCAGTATAAAAACCACTAAGTAAAAGTATGCCCTTATGGTTTAAGCAATTTGCATAAACTTTTATGTCTTGCAGCAAGATATTGCGATTGATATTGGCAATGATTATATCGTATTTTCTAAAACCTAAAAATGAAGCATCACCTTGATACACATCAATATTATGCGAGTTATTTCTCTCTACATTCTCTAAAGTATTTTCAAAACACCATTCATCAATATCAATGGCATCAATCATTTTCGTTCCTTTTTTCTCAGCAAATATTGCCAAAATTCCGGTTCCACACCCCATATCTAAAACGATTTTGCCCTCTAAATCCAAATCCAATAAATGTTGTATCATCAAATGTGTAGTTTCATGATGACCAGTACCAAAACTCATTTTTGGTTCAATAACAATATCGTATTTTAAATTTTTGTTTTTATGAAAAGGTGCTCTAATACTAACTAGATTATCTACTTCGATAGGCTCAAAATTCTTTTCCCATACCCTATTCCAATTCACTGGCTCAATTTCTTCCATATCATAAGTAACTGTTACCTCATCCGATTGTAAAATTTGAATATCATCCAAAATATCACCATGCCAATCTTTTTTTTGGATATATGCAATTACACCTTTTTCATTTTCATTAAAACTTTCAAAGCCAGCATCACCCAATTCGGCAATTAAAATTTCGATTGTAGGTTCTGTTGGAGAAACAGTAAAGCTGTAGGAGATATAAATATTTGACATAAAGTTAAATTGGAAAGATTGCCATAAATTTGTGGCAACCCAATTAAATATTTAGCAAAGTTAAATGATTTTTATTATAACAGTTCTTTTTCAATGGCAATTTTTATAATACCTACACTGTTTTTTGCACCGAGTTTACTCATAATATTCATACGATGCGTTTCTACAGTTTTAACACTAATAAATAATTTTTCTGAAATTTGTTGCGTAGTTAGTTCTTCAGAAATTGCAATGAGCACATCTTGTTCTCTTCTCGTTAAATTGGGTTGTAAACCGTTATCATTTATTTTTTTTGTAGTTTGATTTAATAATTTTTTCTGAATATCTTTTTGAATATACAGTTCGCCTGAAAGTACCATTTTTAAAGCTTCTAATATTTCTAATTTATCTGTATTCTTTAATAAATATCCGTGCGCTCCATTTTTAAGCATGCGCTTGGTAAACGAAATATCATCAAAATTTGTTAGCGCTATAATTTTTAAATCCGTATGTTTTTTTAAGAGTTGCTTACACAAATCTATTCCGTTAATATCGGGTAAATTAATATCTAAAAGCAAAACATCTGGCTTGTCTTTTTCTATATTTTTTATTGTTTCTTCCCCATTTTCATAGGTTCCTACTACTTCAATTTCAAACGTATTTTTCAACATAGAATCTATGCCTTTAAGTACCATTTTATGGTCGTCCGTTATGGCTAGTTTAATAATTGTCATTTGGGTTTCTATCAATTTCTATCGTTATTGAAGTGCCTTGTTTATTCGAAATTAAATCTATCGTTCCATGTAAATAATCTACTCTTGATTGTATATTTTTTAAGCCTATTCCTTTGCCTTCCATTGTATTTGTATCAAATCCTTTTCCGTTATCTTCTACTGTAATTTGCATGATTTTACTTCTGCAACTTATCTGAACATTTATTTCGGTTGCTCCAGCATGTTTAATGCTATTGGTAACTAACTCTTGAATGACTCTAAAAATATTAATTTCTTCTTTTTTAGACATATCAATTGTATCTCCTAGATGTTGAAAGATAATTTTTTGCGAATGCGAAGCATCTGATTTCTCACAATATTCTTCAACTGCTTCTAACAAATTAAAATTATCTAACGATGGTGGTACTAAATTATGAGAAATTGCCCTTACTTGATTACATGAATTATCAATCATAGTGATCGCTTCTTTTATCACCGTATTATTCATTTCTAGCAAAGTAGATAGCTTGAATTTTATTGCAGATAAATCTCCGTTTACCCCATCATGAAGCTCTTTTGCAATACGAAAGCGCTCTTTTTCTTCTCCTTCAATCAAGGTTTCTAAGGTTTTAATTTGATGCTCTCTCTTTAAGGTAATTATTTCTTGATTTTTACGCTTTTGCCGTTGTTGAAATAAAAACCAAGAAAGTATTGATGCTATAAGTAAAAAAGTGATAATCCCGATTAAATAATTAGTTTGTGTTTTCTTTTTTTGGAGTTCACTTTCAGTTTTTTCTAATTGCAACTGTTGCTGGATAATTTCTTTGTCTTTTTTTTCGGTTTCGTATTTTGCATCTGCATTGGCTAATATGGCTCTATTTTCTTGTGAATAAATAGAATCTTTAAGTATAATACTCTTTTCTAAAAGTTTATTTGATTTTCTGTAGTTTCCTTTTTTCTTTTCAACCTCTGCCCAACTTTTATAAAGCTCAACTCCTATTTCAGGTGCTGGTTCATCAATATATATGATTTCTGCCTTTTCAAAATAATTACTAGACTTATTATAATTACCTCTACTAAACTCATTTTGAGCTACATATATATTACTAGTCATAATATCATATTTCCGCTTCCGAATAATGGCATATTTATTTGCCTTTAATAATGTAAAATTAGCTTTATCAAACATTTTTAACTTATCATACAACTTTCCTAGCTCTACATTTACTTCAAAACAAATCTGTGGTAATTTTGTTTTCTCACATAACAACAAACCTTTTTCTAAATTTATTCTGGCACTATCTAATTTATTCTCAGCAATATTAAAATATGCAAACCCTCTTAAAGTCGTAGCTTGAATAAGATAATTATTACTTTTTATACTACTTAAGTATGCTAACCTTAAATACTTTTTTGTTTTATCGTTGAATTTTACCTCTCCTCCATATATAGTTGCATGATTATAATACAGCCTACTTAATTCACTATGATTATTTTTCATTAAATCAATAGCTTTTAAATTATATGCTAATTTTTTATCAAAATTACCTGTAGTTAAATAAGACATAGAATAATTAGAATATACTACCGCTCTTGATAGTATATCATCTTTCTTATCTAATATTTTTAATGCTTCATCGTAATAATACCGTGCAGAATCATTACTTGAATTATAAAATTGATTCAATCCTAAACCAGTATAAATTCTATCTAACCTATAATTTTTATTTTGTAAAGATAATTTTAAAGCATTTTTTGAAAAAAAATACACACTATCTAAATCTATAGAAAGATATTTTTTAGACAACATTAAATTTGCGCTTATCTTAGCTGTATCATGGATTTTATCACTAATCAAAGATTGTTTTAAGCTGTCAATTACTTTATTAGTTTGTCCTAATAATGAAAAGGCAGAAAATAGAAAAACTAAGATGCTTATTTTGGTTTTCAAAGTATTGGTTTTAGTTTGTTTAAAAATAGATAAATTTTATGAGTTAAAAGAATTACCTAACTTTTAAAGAATATATAAAATCACCCCACTAAAAAAAATGTAATTATAAGGGGGTTCGGGGTGAAATTATATTTATGGTAATCTTTTACTTTTTAGTACCAAACTTATATGCCAAACCTATTTGAAAATTATTAAGCTTTACAGAATTATCACTATCTCCTCCATCTAACAAATTGGTAAGTCCCCAACCATATCTTGCTTCTACTAAAATTTTATTAGTGATATCATAAGAAAGACCAAGATCTAATGCAAAATTGAATGAATTTAATCCACTAGGAGGATCTACTAAAAAACCTAAATTTGGACCACCATAAGCATTAAATTTATTTGCAAAATTATATTTTAGTAAAATTGGAACTTGAATTTGGTTAAAATCACTTACTCCTATATAATTTATTTCAGGTTGCACCCCAAATTTTTCGGTAATAGAAATTGGTAAAGCAATACCCACATAAAAGCCTGATTCATTTGAAGAATCGGAATACGATTTTGTTACATCTGCCTTATTGGCTGAGTTTTTTGCAAGATCTGTATCATCGTTTGGTGGGTCTGTATCTCTTGCGTCTTCGATGTATCCTTTTATATTAGCTTGATAATTTTCATATCCAGCTTTTATTTGAGCCTCCGAAAATAAAGCACATGAACTTGTTGTTAAAGTTAAAAATACCAATAAGACAATTACAATTAAATTTTTCATGATTTCATTTTTAAATGTTAGTAATGTTTTTGTTTCGTTTCTATATTCGAAACTTATTTAATGACTGCAAGCTACTTTCACTTTATAAAAAAAACTAAGGGTATTCACTGAATTTTAAAAATTCAGTGAATACCCTTAGTTTAATTACTTAGTGAAAAATGGTAAAATTCCTATCTCTGCTAGAACCTCAAAAAATAAATATATTCTTTAAAAGTACCCTTTGGGGATTTAGGGGCTTATATCGCCTTAATCAAAGCCATAAAATCATTTGCATTTAAAGCTGCACCGCCAATCAAGCCTCCATCAACATCTTCTTTAGAAAAAATCTCTTTTGCATTGGCAGGTTTTACACTACCTCCATATAAAATAGAAACTTCTTCGGCAACATCGCTAATATATCTTTCGGCAACCAATTCACGAATAAAAGCGTGCATTTCTTGCGCTTGCTCTGGGCTTGCAGTTTCACCAGTACCAATTGCCCAAACAGGTTCGTAGGCTAAAATAATATGTTTCCAGTCTTCAGAAGTTAAATGAAACAAAGCTTTTTTAATCTGTTCTTCAACAACTTTAAAATGATTTTCACTTTTTCTATCTTCTAAAACTTCACCAAAACAAAAAATAATTTCTAAATCATTTTTCAAAGCTGTATCCACTTTTTTTGCTAAAGATTCGTCTGTTTCGCCAAAATATTCTCTTCTTTCAGAATGGCCTAAAATTACCAAATCAACATGTATGCTTTTTATCATGTTAGCAGAAATTTCTCCTGTAAAAGCACCACTTTCCATAGCACACATATTTTGAGCAGCAACTTCAATTGCTGTATCTTTCGTTTTTTTAGATACTTTTTGTAAGTTGGTAAAAGGAGGCGCAATAATAACACGAGTATGGTCTAATTTTACTCCTTTTAATTCTTTTTTTAATTCTTTTACCAAGGCTTTAGATTCTTGGTAGTTTTTGTTCATTTTCCAGTTTCCTGCTACTATTTTAGTTCTCATATTATGCGATTTAAATTCAAAATAATTGAAATACAAAGATAACTCAAACCGTTAAATTATGTACTTTTACACAACCTTTATTTTTTTAAAATGAATAAACAGCAAATCATTGAACAGATAAAAATCAAAAAATCATTTTTATGTATTGGTTTAGATGTCGATTTAGAAAAAATTCCACCACACTTACTAGAGTTAGAAGATCCTATTTTTGAGTTTAACAAACAAATTATTGATGCAACCCATCAGGTCACTGTTGCCTACAAACCCAACACTGCTTTTTATGAAGCTTATGGTATCAAAGGATGGAAATCTTTAGAAAAAACCATTACTTATCTCAATAAAAATTATCCTAAAATTTTTACTATTGCCGATGCAAAACGTGGTGATATTGGTAATACTTCAACGATGTACGCCAAAGCATTTTTTGAAGATTTGAATTTTGATTCGGTTACCGTTGCACCATATATGGGAAGTGATTCTGTGGAGCCTTTTCTCGCTTTCGCGGATAAATTTACCATTCTTTTAGCGCTAACTTCTAACAAAGGAGGTTTAGATTTTCAAACCTTAAAAGATAAAAACGGAACTATGCTTTACGAAAAAGTATTGCAAGAGTCTCAAAATTGGAAAAATAGTGAACAATTGATCTATGTGGTTGGAGCTACCCGACCAGAATATTTTCAGAAAATTAGAAAAATTGTACCTAACAACTTTTTACTTGTTCCTGGTGTTGGCGCTCAAGGCGGAAGCTTACAAGATGTTTGTAAATTTGGCTTAACCAAAGATATTGGATTATTAGTTAATTCATCTCGAGGAATTATCTATGCTTCAAACGGAACCAACTTTGTAGAAAAAGCAAGAGAAAATGCTTTGAAATTGCAAAAAGAAATGGAATCTATTTTGCAAAAAAAATGTTTGATTTAATCGGGAAAAAATTATTTCTGAATTGTATTCATCAAAAAATTATGTAATTCAACCATTTGGGTATAGCCGAATTTTTTACCTAACTGCCCAACAAAATATAATACAACCCAAACTATTGGCATTACAAAACACATAATCATTGCAAATGTGTAATCTTGCTTTAAACTCCATTTAGAATAAAACATTACAAAAAACGCAAAAAATGTTATTGCAACTACAAAATGTAAAAACATAAAGAATGTCCATACTTTAGGTTTCGGACCTAAAACCCCTTTTACAATTGTTTTACCATTTTCTTTTTCAATTTCAACATGCATTTGTGGCGACCAAAAATGTTCTTCCTCAATAGGCACATCAACAATCACATGATGATCAACAATAGCGCTACAATATTTACAATTTTTGTCTTTTAAATTATTTTTAAATCTATTCAAAATGGCATCTTCATTTTCTTCAAATTCCATTTTAAAGCGAGGTTTCAATAAAACTTTATTGATTTGATTGTTATGTATAGGCTTGTTCATTCGTTATGTTTTAGTAATTTTTAAATATAGGGAATATTTTGGAATGCTATAAATTCCGAAATTGAAATCTATTAAATTGAATTAATTAAAGCAATCGATTAAATGATAAAATAGGTTTATCTTTGCAGCAAATTTATTTGAAGTAAAATGGGAAATATTGTTGCTATTGTTGGAAGACCAAATGTTGGAAAATCTACACTTTTTAATCGTTTAGTGCAACGTAGAGAAGCGATTGTTGATGCTGTGAGTGGGGTTACCCGAGATAGACATTATGGAAAAACAGACTGGAATGGCCAAGAGTTTTCTGTAATTGATACTGGTGGTTATGTTGTTGGTAGTGACGATGTTTTTGAGGCTGAAATTGACAAACAAGTTGAGTTAGCTATTGACGAAGCCGATGCTATTATTTTTATGGTTGATGTTGAATCGGGTGTAACTGGTATGGATGAAGCTGTTGCAAGTTTGCTCCGTAAAGTTAAAAAACCCGTTTTTTTAGTCATTAATAAAGTAGACAATGCAATTAGAGAAACCAATGCTGTTGAGTTTTATGCGCTAGGCTTGGGTGAGTATTATACCATTGCAAGTATAAATGGTAGTGGCACCGGTGATTTATTAGATGCAATTGTTGAAGCTTTACCAGAAATAGAGGAAGAAGAAATTGACGATTTACCAAGGTTCGCTGTAGTTGGAAGACCAAATGCGGGAAAATCATCATTCATTAATGCACTTATTGGCGAAGAAAGATATATTGTAACCGATATTGCTGGTACTACTCGTGATTCAATAGACACAAAATATAATCGTTTTGGTTTTGATTTTAACTTGGTAGATACTGCCGGAATTAGAAAAAAATCAAAAGTAAAAGAAGATTTAGAATTTTACTCGGTAATGCGATCGGTTAGAGCTATTGAACATAGCGATGTTTGTATTGTTATTATTGATGCAACTCGTGGTTTTGAGGGTCAAGATCAAAATATTTTTTGGCTTGCAGAAAAAAATAAAAAAGGTGTTGTTATTTTGGTAAATAAGTGGGATTTGGTTGATAAAGACACCCATACTACCAAACAATTTGAAGCTAAAATAAGGCAAGAAACTGCGCCTTTCACCGATGTTCCAATCATTTTCATTTCGGCCTTAACCAAACAAAGAATTTTTAAAGCTATTGAAACTGCTGTTGAAGTTTTTGAAAATAGAAAGAAAAAAATTGCAACAAGCAAACTAAACGAAACTATGTTGGAGATTATTAAACAAAACGCTCCACCAGCATACAAAGGTAAATTCGTAAAAATAAAATACTGTATGCAATTGCCAACATATACGCCTCAATTTGTATTTTTTGCTAATTTACCACAGTATATTAGAGCCCCTTATAAAAGATATATTGAAAACAAATTACGAGAAATATATGATTTTTCGGGTGTACCTATTGTGATTTATTTTAGACAAAAATAACAATGTATCAGTCCTTTCCGAAAGGGAAGGATTTGAGAAGGGCTTTTACCATCCACCACTTGCGCCACCACCGCCAAAGCCGCCACCGCCGAAGCCTCCGCCACCAAAACCGCCTCCTGAAGAACTGCCACCACCAAAGCCTCCTCCACCATAACTACCTCTACCCATATTGCTAAGAATAATTGCATCTAACAAAGAAAATCCTCCTGATTTTTTACCACCATTTTTACCTCCTCCTCGACGATTTTTTCTAGACAGCATCATTATTAAAACAATAAAAAGGAAAAATATAAGCTCAAAAGGTATCCCATTACCAATAAAATTATCAGCCTGAGGCTCTCCTTGATATTCACCATTCATAATTTGCATTATGACACTTGTGGCTTTATCAAAACCACCATAAAAATTACCTTGTTTAAACTCTGGGGTTATAATATTTTCAATAATTCGTCTAGAAAGTGCATCCGTTAATAAATGCTCAACACCATAGCCTGTTCGTATTGTTATTTTTCTATCATCTTTCGAAGCCAAAATTAAAATACCATTATCTTTATCGGCTTGACCAATACCCCACTTATGCGCCAATTCAGTTGCATATATAGCAATATCATTACCTTGTAAAGAATTTACAGTAATTACAACAATTTGAGTTGATGTGGTGTCGTTGTAACGGATTAATTTTTGCTCTAATGACTTTGCTTCAAATCCGCTCATCATCTTTGCATTATCATAAACACTTGTTTGTATTTTTGGTTTTTCTGGCAAATAATCTTGCGCTTGTAATGATACAAAAGCGCTAAAAATTAACACAAAAAATAAACTAGTATATTTATATAATCTTAGTTGCATAGTTTTTAAAAACTTATTCGTAATATTGACTTGCAATATACCAAAAATTTTACTTTGATTTTTACTGAAACCTCTATAATATTATGATTAAAAAACTACTTTTCTCGATTATTTTTATTACTTCAATCATTCAAGCCCAACAAATAGATATTCAAAAATTAAAAGAAATGAAACCAAGAGCCGTTGGCCCTGCTGGAATGAGCGGACGAATAACAGCTATTGATGTTGTGAATTCAAAACCTAACATTATTTATGTTGGTGCTGCTTCTGGTGGTGTTTGGAAATCGGAAAGTGAAGGTATTGACTGGAAACCGATATTTGATAAAGAAAACCTACAAGCCATTGGTGCAATTACAATTCAACAAAGCAATCCCGATGTTATTTGGGTAGGAACTGGAGAAGGAAACCCGAGAAATAGCCTAAATGGCGGTTACGGAATTTATAAAAGTGTTGATGGTGGAGCTAATTGGAAATTGATGGGTTTAGAAAAAACCCGAAATATTCACCGTATCCTTATTGATAGAGATAATCCAAATATTATTTATGTTGCAGCTATTGGTTCTCCTTGGGGCGAACACCCTGAACGAGGAGTTTTTAAAAGCATTGATGGTGGTGAAACCTGGAAAAATATATTATTTGTAAATAATAAAACTGGTGCTGCAGATTTGGTTGTTGATGCAAACAATCCAAATAAATTAATTGCTGCCATGTGGGAACATCGCCGTAAA
>DAOUTI010000187.1 GCA_030626795.1 Flavobacteriaceae bacterium | reverse complement strand
TTGGCTATTTCATTATTAGGAGGTACTATTTTCTCAACCTTTTTAACTTTAATAGCGGTACCAGTATTGTATTATTATTTAGAAAAAAGTAAATTAAAAAAATAACAATCTAAGACCGTTGCAAAAGCTCTTTTGATAAAGAAGTACGACACACAATATAAATTTAACCCGCAGTAAACTTTTGTTTATGAGGACTTAAATTTTTAGAGAAGGAAGTAATTCGAAGTAAAAAAGCTTTAAATTTTATTTTTGTTCATTATTGCAACGGCCTTAATCTAACAAATATCAGTTTTAATATGAAAGTATTAAACTAACTTTGAATATCATTAAAAATAATTAATATGAAATTTCTTGTTATAACTTGTATTAAAGAATTCGAAAAAGAAACTGTTAACTTATTTAAAAAAGCAAAAATTACTGCTTTCAGTAATACAGATATTAATGGATTTAAAACACAAGACACTGAAAACTTAATAAGTAATTGGTTTTCTTCATCAACAGATAATGTGAAATCTATTTTATTTTTCACATTTACTGATAAAGATAAAATTGATAACTTGCTAGAAGAAGTGAAAATATTTAACCAAAATACAGAAAGTAACAATCCATTAAGAGCAGTAGTTTTGGATGTTGAAAAATTTGTTTAAAAACCAAAATTATGATAAATAGATATATAAACGGAATTGCAGGAACTTTTATTTTAATAAGCTTGGCTTTAGGTCACTTTATTAGTCCTAATTGGTATTGGTTTACTGCATTCGTAGGAGCCAACCTTTTACAATCCGCTTTTACCAATTGGTGCTTGATGGGTATTATTTTAAAAAAGTTAGGAGTTAAATAATACGCTTAAAATTTAATAAACCTTTGCTAAACTTTAGTAAAGGTTTATGAATTTTTATGTAATATTGCATTTTTAATGATTAAAACTATATTACATAAAACCCTTTCTATTGTATTTGTTTTCACCATATTATTTCCTTTAGGTGTTAGCTTTGCACATGCGTTTGAAAAGCATCATTTTGAAGATTGTAGTAATTCACTACAGTTTCATTCCCATGAAAATAATATTAATTGTTCGGTATACCACTATACCCCTAGTTTTCAAACTACAGAAAACAATAATACATTCTCCGTTTATATTCCTAAAATTATTCTAATTGAAGTTGTACCAATATTTTCTACTCCAATCATTTCTTCATTTTCACCTAAACAACTTCGAGCGCCTCCAATTTTTTGCTAATTAATCGTATTTAAAACCTATTTACAATTTAATTATCAATAAATTTATATAATGAAAATAATCTCAACTATCCTATTATTAGGATTTTACAGCTTAGTTTTTAGTCAAAATACTTTAACAGGAATTATAACAGATCAAAACAACAAACCCATTTTTGGAGCAAATATTTATATTGAGAATCTAAGTCTTGGCACAACATCAAATGAAGATGGATCTTATCAAATTTCAAATATTCCACGTGGAGACCACAGTATCACATGTAATTTAATTGGCTTTCAAACCTTAAATTATACTATTGAATTTTCTTCTAATAAACAAAAAAAACATAATTTCACATTACCAGAATCCATTTTTCACATGGATGAAATCATCGTTTCAACACCTTTCAATAAAACACAGTCAGAAAATGTAATGAAGGTTAGTAAAAAATCGTTGGTTTCACTAAAAAAACATGGAGCTCCAACTTTAATTCAAAATTTAACCGCGATACCTGGTGTAGAAAATTTTTCAACAGGAAGTGGTATCGGAAAACCTGTAATTAGAGGGCTTAGCGGAAACAGGGTTTTAGTCTATACGCAAGGTATTCGCTTGGAAAACCAGCAATGGGGTGGCGAACACGGATTAGGAATAAACGAATCTGCCATTGAAAGTGTAGAAGTTATTAAAGGTCCTGCTTCTCTACTCTATGGTTCTGATGCTCTCGGTGGGGTCTTATTTTTAAACCCAGAAAGATTCGCAAATGAAGGAGAAAGCCAACTTAATTTTTCTCAAGATTTTTTCTCCAATACATTGGGGAGTAATACTTCTCTAGGCTACAAAACCTCAAAAAATAACTTAAAATTTTTATTTAGAGGTACATATAATACAAATATAGATTACAAAATACCCGATGGTAATCGAGTTACAAATACACGTTTTAATGAAATTGATTTTAATACAGGACTTGATTATAACAACACCCACTTTGCTTCAACATTACGATACAATTATAATAAATCAAAAATAGGTATTCCAGAAGAAGGCATTGGGCATCAAAGTACATCAAGATCTCCAGAGCTTCCTTATCAAGAATTAGATAACCATATCATTAGTTTGCAAAATAAATTCTTTTTTGAATCTTCAAAATTGGATGTAAATCTAGGCTATATTTATAATAATCGAAAAGAATTTGAAGATGAGCATGAGCATGATGACCTTGATGAAGTCCATAATGAAGATTTAGAAGCTGCATTAGATCTAAAGCTAAAAACTTTTACTTACGAAGCCAAATACTATTTTGCTAAAAAAGGAAATTTTGAAACGATTGCTGGTATACAAGGATTATTTCAAAATAACAAAAATTTTGGTGAAGAAATTTTGATTCCTGATGCTTACATCAAAGACTTTGGCACTTTTATAACTAGTCTTTATAGTATGGATGAAAACACTTCACTACAAGGAGGTATTCGTTATGATTATAGAAATATTGACACTAAAAAACATATCGTTTTACACGATCATGAAGGCATAATAGAAGAACAAATTTTTGAGCCCTTAAATAAAGATTTTAATAGTTTTAATGCATCATTAGGATTAAAAACATTGCTCTTTAAAAATATAATTACTCGAGTTAATATTGCTTCGGGGTTTAGAGCTCCGAATGTTGCTGAATTGACTTCTAACGGTGTGCATCATGGAACTAATCGTTTTGAAAAAGGTAATCCAAACCTTAAAAGCGAACAAAATATTCAAACAGATCTTAATTTAGAATATCAAAATAAGCATTTTGAAATTTACGTAAACGGGTTTTATAATAATATAAAAAACTATATCTATATCAATCCAACTGGCGAAATTGAAGATGAATATGAAGTTTTTGAATATACCCAAAGTAATTCAAAACTTTACGGAGGTGAATTTGGTTTTCATTTACATCCACATCCAATACATTGGCTACATTTAGAGAGTTATTTTCAAACAGTAATCGGAAAACAAAATAATGGAGAGTATTTACCTTTAATTCCTGCAAATAAAATATCAAATACCATAAGAAGTGAGTTTGATATCAACGATACTTTTAATGAAACGTATATTTCTCTAAATTTAAATAACTATTTTAAACAAAATAATACCGGCTTGTTTGAGAATTCTACCCCAGGTTATAGTCTATTAAATTTCAGCCTAGGTAGTAATATTACTTTAAAAAAGTTACAAATGATAACCTATTTTAGCATTAATAACCTTTTAGACAAAACTTATATTTCTCATCTTTCGGCTTTAAAAACTGATGGAATTCCAAATGCGGGTCGAAATATTAGTTTAGGTATTAACATCGATATCTAATTTTTGATTAAAGGCATTAAATTATTACATGAAATAAAGTAAATTTGATGTATTAAATATTTGAAAAATAAAATGAACAAACAACTAATAGAATGTGTTCCTAATATAAGTGAAGGACGCGATTTAGATAAAATAAATACCATCGCCAATGTTGTAGAAACTGTTGAAGGAATTAAACTTTTGGATATAGATCCAGGAAATGCAACCAACCGTACAGTAATTACATTTGTTGGTGAACCCGAAAAAGTAATTGAAGCTGCATTTTTATTAATTAAAAAAGCAGCCGAACTAATCGACATGAGTAAACAAACTGGCGAACATCCTCGTTTTGGTGCCACCGATGTTTGCCCGCTAGTTCCTATTTCTGGAATTACAATGGAAGAAACTACAAAATTCGCACATAAATTAGGTGAAAGAGTTGGACGTGAATTAGGTATTCCTGGATATTTTTATGAAAATGCTGCAAAAGAAGAAAAACGTAAAAACTTAGCAAATTGTCGCTCTGGCGAATATGAAGGTTTGAAAGAAAAATTAGTAAATCCTGATTGGAAACCAGATTTTGGACCAGCAGAATTTAATGACCGTGTTGTGAAATCTGGAGTAACAGCCATTTCTGCCCGTGACTTTTTAATTGCTTACAATATCAATTTAAACACCACATCAACAAGAAGAGCTAATGCTATTGCTTTTGATATTCGTGAAGCAGGAAGAATTAAACGAGAAGGAAATCCGGCAACGGGTAAAAAAGTGCTTGACAAAGATGGGAATCCTGTTAAAATTCCTGGAAAATTAAAAGCCGTTAAAGGTATTGGCTGGTATATTGATGAATACGGAATTGCACAAATTTCCTATAATTTAACTAACATTAATATCACATCAATGCATGTTGCCTTTGATGAAACATGTAAATCGGCAGAAGCTCGTGGCTTACGCGTTACAGGTTCTGAATTGATTGGATTAATTCCGCTTCAAGCTATGTTAGATGCAGCAGATTATTTTTTAATTAAACAAGAACGTTCTTTAGGAGCATCGGAAAGTGAGAAAATTAAAATTGCTATAAAATCATTAGGCTTAGACGATTTAAAACCATTCAATCCAGAAGAAAAAATTATTGAATATTTATTAGAAGATAAAAACACCAAAAAATTGGTTGATTTAACCATTACCGATTTTGCAGAAGAAACCGCTAGCGAATCTAT
>DAOUTI010000115.1 GCA_030626795.1 Flavobacteriaceae bacterium | reverse complement strand
TTGTGATATGAGTTCTGATATTTTTTCAAGAAAATTAGACTTTTCACAATTTGATTTGATTTATGCCGGAGCTCAAAAAAATATGGGGCCTGCGGGTACCACTTTAGTAGTTGTAAAAGATGAAATTTTAGGAAAAACTGGTAGACAAATTCCTTCCATGTTAGATTATCAAGTACATATTTCAAAAGACAGCATGTTCAATACGCCACCTGTTTTCCCTGTTTATGTTTCTATGTTGACCTTACAATGGTTAAAAGATTTGGGTGGAATTGAAGCCATTGAAAAGAAAAATAACGCTAAGGCGGAATTGCTCTATAATGAAATAGACAACAACCCACTATTTATAGGTGCTGCCTCTAAAGAAGATAGATCTAATATGAACGTCACTTTTTTATTAACGGATGAAAGTAAAAAAGAGCAGTTCGATAAAATGTGGAAAGCGGCAGGAATTAGTGGTATTAATGGGCACAGATCCGTTGGTGGATATCGTGCAAGCATTTACAATGCCATGCCAATAGAAAGCATTCAGGTATTGGTTAATCTTATGAAAAAACTTTAGGTTCAAATGGATGATGAATTAAAATTTAATTTGTTAAAACAGGCCATTGAAAATCAAATGCCTGCAAATAAATTATTGGGCTTAAAAATATTTGAGCTTAAAAACGGATTTACAAAAATTCATATTCCATTTAGAGAAGAATTTATTGGCGATTATATACAAAAAAGATGGCATGGAGGTGTTATAGCAAGTATAGCCGATACGGTTGGCGGTATTGCTGCAATGACTTCAATGACTAGTTTTTCTGACAAAGTAAACACCATTGATATACGTGTTGATTTTTTACATGGTGCCACACCTAATGATCTTTTCGCTGAAGCGGAAATAATTAAAGATGGAAAACGCATTATAAAAGTTGACGTCAAAATTTATCACAAAAAAGAAAAAATTATTGCTGTTGCACGATGTGCATTTAGTATATTAAGAATTGAAAATAAATAATAAAAAAATATGAAAGTTTTAGCAAACGACGGAATCGCAACTTCAGGAGTTGTAGCATTAGAGAAAGCAGGTTTTGAAGTCATCTTAAAAACCGTAGCACAAGAACAATTGGTAAATTTTATCAACGAAAACAAAGTAGATGTTTTATTGGTAAGAAGCGCTACAACGGTAAGGCAAGATTTAATTGATGCTTGCCCATCACTAAAAATCATTGGTCGTGGTGGTGTTGGTATGGATAATATCGACGTTGATTATGCCCGTGAAAAAGGATTAAAAGTTATCAATACACCTGCTGCTTCTTCACATTCAGTAGCCGAATTGGTTTTTGCTCACCTTTTCGGAATGGTACGTTTTTTACACGATTCAAATCAAAATATGCCTTTAGAAGGAGATTCTAAATTTAAAGAATTGAAAAAAGCCTATGCCAAAGGTGTTGAATTAAAAGGAAAAACTTTAGGAATTTTAGGCTTTGGTCGTATTGGTCAAGCAACTGCTAAAGTTGGTTT
This sequence comes from Flavobacteriaceae bacterium, assembly GCA_030626795.1. Taxonomy (GTDB): domain Bacteria; phylum Bacteroidota; class Bacteroidia; order Flavobacteriales; family Flavobacteriaceae; genus Lutimonas. Next base: position 6,919 of record DAOUTI010000115.1, on the reverse strand, counting down.
AGGTGTGGGTATGAAAGTAGTTGCTTTCGATCCATTTCTTGATAGCGCTCATCTAGAATTAGATTTCTTTGATGGTCAAACTATTAATTTTACTATTGATACAATTTCAAAAGAAGATGTTTTAAAACAAGCTGATTTTATTTCATTACACGTTCCGGCGCAAGATGACTATGTTATTTCAACAAAAGAATTTGATTTAATGAAAAAAGGAGCTGGTATAGTTAATGCTGCTCGTGGTGGTGTTATTGACGAGGTTGCTTTAGTTCAAGCAATAAATGACGGTAAAATTTCAAATGCAGCTTTAGATGTTTTCGAAAAAGAACCAACACCCGAAGTACAATTATTAATGAACCCTAACATTTCATTAACACCACATATTGGTGCAGCAACAAACGAAGCACAAAACAGAATTGGAGAAGAGTTGGCTACTCAAATTATAGAAATTTTAGGATAATCCCCAATCGGGTTATCTAACAAATATAAATAGAGATTTTTTACATCTTCATGTAAATTACATCTCTATTTTTGTTTACATTAAAAAGAAAAAAAATGGCAATAATTAAACCATTTAGAGCAATCCGACCTACTCGTGATAAAGTTGAATTAGTAACAACGCAATCGTATGACTTTTACGATAAAAGTGAACGCAAAACCATATTAAAACACAATCCATTTTCTTTTTTGCATATCCTCGAACCTGGGTTTAAGTTTAAAAAACAACTAGTTGGAGAAGAGCGTTTTAAAATGGTTCACAGTCGCTATTGTGAATTTTTAGAAAATAATATCTTTATAAAAGAAGCAAAACCAAATTTTTATTTACATCAAAAAACTTATGGTGACATTACTTTTTGGGGTATCATCGCATTGTCAAGTTTAGAAGATTATGAAAATAATACCATCAAAAAACATGAAAAAACTTTAAGTAATCGAGAAGCACTATTTGGTCATTATTTAGATATTACTGGTTTTAATGCCGAACCTGTTTTAATGACATACCCTGATAATAATTTTTTAAATTCAATTTATCAAAAATACAAAACACAAAGAGCGGAATATGAATTTACTACAAAGAAAAAAAGAACCCACCTTTTTTGGATCATTGACAATGATAGTGACATTAAGCAAATTGAAGAAGAGTTTCAAAAAATAAATACCATTTATATTGCTGATGGTCATCATCGTACAGCTTCTTCTCTTTATTTATATAAAAAATTAGAAAAAGAAAGCAACCCACCTTCTAACGATTGTTATAAGTATTTTATGACTTATTTAATTCCGGAATCTTATTTAAGAATATCCTCTTTTAACCGTTTTGTTAAAACCTTAAACCATTTAACAAAAGAAGATTTTTTAATAAAATTAGATGTGCTTTTTAGAGTTAAAAACTTAGGTCAACAGCATTACAAACCATTAAAAAAACACCATTTTAGCATGTATTTAGACGGTGAATACTATAAGTTATATCTTCGTAAAAACATGTACAAAATTACAAATGCACTTGAAGACTTAGATACTCAAATTTTATACAAAACTATTTTAAAACCTATTTTAGGAATTAAAGACCTTAGTAATGACAACAATATTAAATACAAACCTGAAATTTTTAATGCCATGCAATTAAAAAATGAAGTAAATACAGGTAAATTCAAAGTAGGTTTTGGTTTGTTTCCTGTTTCGGTTGAACAATTAAAATCTGTTGCAGATAACAACTTAACTATGCCTCCAAAAAGCACTTATGTGGAGCCAAAGTTACGAAGCGGACTCACAATCTTTCAATTTAAATAACATAACTAATTTAAGCCCAATGATAATAAAAAATAATCTAATTACCTTAAAAAATACATTGCCTAAAGGTGTTGAATTAGTTGCTGTTTCAAAAACAAAACCTATTGTTGATATTCAAGAAGCTTACGATGCCGGACAAAGAGTTTTTGGCGAAAATAAAGTGCAAGAAATGGTAAATAAGTATGAAGAGTTACCAAAAGATATTCAATGGCATATGATTGGACACCTACAAAGAAACAAAGTAAAATACATGGCTCATTTTGTTCACTTAATTCACGGTGTTGATAGTATTAAAACCTTAAAAGAAATTGATAAACAAGCCAAAAAACATAATCGTGTAATCCATTGTCTTTTACAAGCTAGAATTGCAAAAGAAGAAACAAAATTTGGTTTGTCATTTGAAGATATTGAACAAATTATTAATTCTGAAGAATTTATTTCACTTAAAAACATAAAAATTGTTGGTTTAATGGGGATGGCAAGTTTTACTGATGATAATGATCAAATATCAAATGAATTTAAATCCCTAAATATATTTTTTAATCAACTGAATAGTAAATATCCAACAACTTATAACTTTCAACTTTCAACTTTATCAATGGGTATGAGTGGCGATTATAAAATTGCTATTGCAAACGGTAGCAACATGATAAGAGTTGGTAGCGCTATTTTTGGGGCTAGAAATTATATTGCATAATTGTTTGACTTTGTAATTCCATACAAATATATTAATGCATAATTTTAAATAACAACTCTTTTAAAATATCACCGGGTGGTAAATTAGACGCGCCCACTCCTTTACTTTTTAAATCAGCTTCTCTCAATAATGCGATAATTTGAGCAACTTTTCGCATAGGATAATTTCTAGACGCACTTTGATATTCATTCACAAAATAAGGATTGATTCGCAATACTTTGGCTACATTAATTTTGCCCTTATCTTTTAAACCATGATACATTAATAATTGGGTAAAAAAACTATTAAGTAAAGAAATGGTCATTACCAAAGGGTTGCTTTTTGGGTTTTGAGAAAAATAATTCGCTATCTGGTTTACTTTTACGATTTGCTTCTCTCCTACTGCTTTTCGCAATTCAAAATTGTTAAAATCTTTACTAATTCCAATATTATTTTCAATATGTGTTGGATTTATTACAGTTCCTTTAGGTAAGATTAAAGTTAATTTCTCTAACTCATTGTCAATTTTAGATAAGTTAGTGCCCAGAAATTCTACCAACATATGACCAGCCTTAGGCTCGATTTGATAGCCTTTCTCTTTTAAATTGGTGGTAATCCACTCACTTACCTGGTTTTCATATAATTTTTTACTTTCAAATAAACAACCATTTTTAGCTATGGCTTTTGATAGTTTTTTACGTTTATCTAAGGTTTTATATTTATAACATAAAACTAAAACAGTTGATGGTTGTGGGTTTTCAACATAAGAGACTAATTGTTCAATAGTTCTCGATAAATCTTGTGCTTCTTTTACAATAACCACCTGTTTTTCTGCCATCATTGGGAATCGTTTGGCATTGGCAATAATTTCATCAATACTAACATCTCTTCCGTAAAGTATCATCTGATTAAAGCCCTTTTCTTCTTCATTTAATATATTATTTTCAATATAATTGGATATTTTATCAATATAATAAGCTTCTTCACCCATTAAAAAATAAATTGGCTGTGTAATGCCTGAAGTTATTTCGTTAACTATTTGCTCTATTCTATTCATAAATTACTGGAAGTCCTTATATTTAACCGATGACAAATTTAAATCTGCCAACCTATTCCTTCAAAATCAAAAGTAAAGAAAATAAGCTTTATATTTTTGATATACTTCGAAAAAAAAATGTGGTATTAACTCCCGAAGAATGGGTTCGTCAAAATTATGTGCAATACTTAATTCATGATAAAAAATATCCAAAAACTCTAATTGCTATTGAAAAACAACTAAAAATCAACCATTTAATCAAACGCACTGATATTTTAATATTTGATAAAAATGGAAACCCACATATTATTGTCGAGTGTAAAGCTCCTTCTATAAAAATTACCCAAGATGCTTTTGATCAAATTGCCAGATACAATTTAAAACTACAAGCTAAATATCTAATTGTTACCAATGGATTAGAGCATTTTTACTGTAAAATGAATTACCAACAAATGAAATATGATTTTTTAAAAGAAATTCCCAATTATCCGTAAATATTATAAAGAAAGTGACTATTAAAAGCCCTAATTATTTTATGTTTGCAAGCGTTAAATTATATCCTTTAAACTTACATTGAAAATAGCCGTAGTAATATTAAATTGGAATGGAAAGCCTTTACTTGAGAAATTCTTGCCATCCGTAGTTAAATTCAGCAATGATGATGCTGAAATTTATGTGGCTGATAATAACTCGACTGACGATTCTATCTCTTTTTTAAAAGAGAAATATCCGGAAATTAAAATCATTAAAAATAAAACTAATGGTGGCTATGCAAAAGGTTATAATGATGCATTACAACATGTAAAAGCGGATGTTTATGCCTTAGTAAATTCAGATATTGAAGTAACCAAAGATTGGTTAAAGCCTGTAATAAAACAGTTTAAAGGAAATAAAAATACGGCTGCGATTCAGCCCAAGCTCTTAGATTATAAAGATAAATCTAAATTTGAATATGCTGGTGCGGCAGGTGGTTTTCTTGATTTTATGGGTTATCCATATTGTAAAGGACGTATTTTTATGGAACTTGAAAAAGATCAAAACCAATACGATGATACTTATAATATATTTTGGGCTACAGGGGCTTGCTTTTTTATAAGGTCAGAAGTGTTTCATCAATTAAAAGGTTTCGATGAAGATTATTTTGCACATCAAGAAGAAATCGATCTTTGCTGGCGTATACAAAATGAAGATTATAATATTCAATATGTTGGTGCATCAACCGTGTATCATATTGGTGGTGCAACACTTAAAGAAACCAACCCACATAAAACATATTTAAACTTTAGAAACAGTTTGTTTTCTATTTGTAAAAATGTACCTAAAAGGTTTGTGTTTTTTGTTATTTTTTTCCGTTTAATTTTAGATGGAATAGCTGGAGTAAAATTTATTTTTGAACTCAGACCAGTACATACTTGGGCAATTATAAAAGCGCATTTTAGTTTTTACATTAACTTACCTAAAATGCTTAAAAAACGTAAGGCAATCTCTTTTAAAAAAACCAAATATTACCATAAATTTAGTATTGTTTGGGAGCACTTTATTCTTCAAAAGAATAAGTTTACCGAATTAAACTAATTTTCATTTCTTATTTATTTGTTTATATTTGGTTTTATATCCAATATATATAGCTTATGAAAATAACTACTAACTTTAAAAAAAAAGTTACTCCAATTTTACATGCTTTATTTTTATTTATAATATTATTTCCAATAAGTTGCTCACCAGATAAACAAAAAAATGCAACAATAAAACCTTCTTTAAAAGTAACATCCTCTATAAATTACGACTTGGATTCCATCAAAAAATCAGGTGTTTTAAAAGCAATAACTACTTTTTCTCCAACTGGATATTTTTTATATCGAGGCCAACCTATGGGCTTTGAATATGAAATGCTTTCAAGGCTAGCTAAAAGTTTAAATGTACAACTTGAAATGGTATTGGCAAAAAATGTTGACTCGGTTATACCGATGCTAAACAGAGGTGAAGGCGATATCATTGCTATGGGATATACAATTACAGGAAACAGAAAAGAAGAAGTAGGTTTTACCAATCCTTTTTTAATTACGCATCAATCGCTCATTCAAAAAAAACCTAATAATTGGCGTAAAATGTCTGCCGATAATATTAAAAAACATCTTGTGACCGATATTATTGATTTATTACAAGATACAGTTTCTGTTAGAAAAAACACCTCTTACTATATGCGTTTGTCAGATATTTCAAATGAATTGGGAGACACCATTTATATAGATATCTTACCTGGTGAAACAACAGATGAAGAATCTATCAAACTCGTTGCTGATGGAAAAATTAAGTATACCGTTATCGATAATAATATTGCAAGTATTCATCAAAGTTATTTTCCAAATATTGATATTAGCACGCCTATAAGTTTATCGCAACGAATAGCTTGGGCTGTTCGGAAAAACTCGCCTAATTTATTGACGAAAATTAATGAAGGGCTTGCAATCATTAAAAAGAAACCTGACTATAATGTTATTTATAAAAAATATTTTAAAAACAGACACCAATTCAATAAAAGACTTGTAAGTGATTATTATACTGAAACTACTGGTAAAATTAGCAAATACGATGATATTGTAAAAAAATATGCAATTGATCTAGGCTGGGATTGGCGTTTAGTTAAAGCTTTAGTTTTTCAAGAATCGCGATTTGACCCAAACAATAAATCTTGGGCAGGAGCATCAGGCTTGATGCAATTAATGCCTGCTACTGCTAAAGAATTGGGAGTTACTGATGCTAATGACCCAGATCAAAATATTAAAGCTGGAATAATGTACCTAAAACAGATGTATGATTATTGGCCCGAAATACCCGATTCTATCCAACGGATAAAATTTGCTATGGCTTCTTATAATTCTGGGTTTGGGCATGTGAAAGATGCTCAAAAATTAGCTAAAAAATATAACAAAGACACTTTAAATTGGGACCAAGGTGTTGATGAATTTATATTAAAACTATCAAAATCAAAATATTACAATGACCCTGTTACTAAATATGGTTATGTAAGAGGTAGCGAACCTCACAATTATATTATTGAAATATTTAATCGATATAAAAATTATGCGGATTTTGCTAAAGAATAATTCTATTTAAATGACTATATTTTACTCACTCGATTTATTAGGAACAGCTGCTTTTGCCATTTCAGGAGCCTTATTTGCCATCAATAAAAAAATGGATCCATTTGGTGTTTTAATTATAGCTTTTGTAACCGCTGTTGGTGGCGGTACATTAAGAGACATGCTTATTGGTAGAAGTCCTGTAGCTTGGATGACAGACTTGAATTATATTTATGTAGTTTTTATTGCTGTTACATTAGCTATTATATTTAGAAAAAAAATTGCTTACCTAAGTAAATCTTTATTTTTATTTGACACTATCGGTCTAGGTGTTTTTAC
>DAOUTI010000194.1 GCA_030626795.1 Flavobacteriaceae bacterium | reverse complement strand
TTAAGAATTAAATTCTTGAGCTAACAACACAACTATTTTAATTGCGGTCTGGACGGGACTCGAACCCGCGACCCCCTGCGTGACAGGCAGGTATTCTAACCAGCTGAACTACCAGACCGTTGCTCTAAGCGGTTGCAAATATAAGTGCGTTTTTCGTATTGACAAAAAGATTTTTGATTTTTTTACAAAAAATTATTTCTACTAATAAAGTATGTCTGTAAAATTTGTTCATACCCTTTATTTATGTCTACCGGTACATAATCAATTTTATACTGCATACATTTTAATTTCAGCTCATTAAAGTAATCTTTTACATTTTTTAGATAAGATTCTTTGATATTACCAGCAAATAAATTGACTTGTTCACCAGTCTCTACATCTACAAATTTTTTAGGTGTATTCTCAAAATCAAAATTCAACTCATGTTTACCATCAAATGTGTGAAACAAAACTACTTCATGTTTATTGTATTTTAAATGGCGTAGCGCAGCAAATAAATCATCCTCTTTTTTATCTGCTTGCAGCATGTCTGTAAATAAAAAAATCAACGACCTGCGGTGAATTTTTTCGGCAATTTGATGTAAAACTTCGTAGGTGTTTGTTGTTGCTTTTGATGTACTTAATAACAGCTCTTTTAACTTATTTAAGAGCATTCTCCGATGTTTTTCGTTTCCTTTAGCAGGTGCATAATAATCAGCCATATCAGAATATATACTCAAACCAAAAGCATCTCGTTGTCTTTTTAAAATTTCTAAAAGTACGGCTGTTGCTATTACAGAAAATTCAATTTTATTAATACCCCTTGTTTCCTTTTCGGGATAATGCATGGATGCAGAATTATCAATAATAATATGACATCGTAAATTGGTTTCTTCTTCGTATCGCTTTACAAATAGTTTTTCTGTTTTTGCAAATAACTTCCAATCTATATGCCGTGTACTTTCACCTTTGTTATACAAACGGTGTTCGGCAAATTCAACAGAAAAACCGTGAAATGGGCTTTTATGCATCCCAGTAATAAAGCCTTCTACTACTTGTTTTGCTAAAAGCTCTATATTATGAAAATTATTGGCATTGTTTAATTCTGTAATCTGCATTTACCAAATGTATGAAATTCCAAAGTTTTTTATCCCCCGAAAGGGGGAAAACAAAAAAAGGTTTGACCCAATTAAGAATCAAACCTTTTAATAACTTATTAAAATGCTTTTTTTACAAAAGAGCGTTTAATTTATCTGTGTAAACATTTTTAGGAGCTACACCAACTTGTTTATCAGCAACTTCACCACCTTTAAATAATAAAACTGTTGGTATGTTTCTAACACCATATTTAGCTGCAAATTCTTGATTTGCATCAACATCAACTTTTGCTACTGTTACTTTATCTCCAAAATCTTTTGATAACTCTTCAACTATTGGAGCTAACATTCTACATGGTCCACACCATGCTGCCCAAAAATCTACTAAAACAGGTTTGTCTGACTTTAATACTACTTCATCAAAAGTAGCATCTGTTACTTCTATTGCCATAATTTATTTTTTATTAAGTAATTAAATTCTATTTATCGTTAGCAAAAGTAAAAAAATATTTTGCCAATTTTCAAATTATGAATTTCTTTTTCTTATAGTAGTATCTAAAAGAATGATATTCTTGCAACTTATTTAAAAAACTTGAGAAGCAATTGCTTTAATATTATCAGATTTACCCATTGAATAGTAGTGTATTACAGGCACACCTGCCGCTTTTAATTCTTTTGACTGCTCGATAGTCCATTCAATACCTGCCTGCCTAACTTCTTTATTATCTTTACATTTTTCAATTGCACTTACTAAAACATCTGGTAAATTTAACCTAAACACCTGAGGCAAAATATTTAAGTGTCTTTTGACTGCAATTGGTTTTATTCCTGGAATAATTGGCACAGTGATTCCAATTTTTCGAGCTGCTTCTACAAAATTAAAATATTTTTGATTATCAAAAAACATTTGAGTTACCACATAATCAGCTCCTGCGTCTACTTTTTCTTTAAGTTTCCGTAAATCGGAAGCCATACTAGGTGATTCTAAATGTTTTTCTGGATAACCTGCAACTCCAATACAAAAATTTGAATTGTAAGTTGTTTCAATGATTTCATGTAAGTATTTACCTTTATTTAAATCGCTTATCTGACTTACCAATTCGCTTGCGTATTTATTTCCTTCCTTTTGGGGAATAAAATACGATTCATGTTTCATCGCATCACCACGTAAAGCCATTACATTTTCAATACCTAAATACTGACAATCAACTAAAACATATTCTGTCTCTTCTTTAGTAAAACCTCCACATAAAACATGCGGTACCGTATCTACATTATATTTATGCATTAAACTAGCGCAAATACCAACGGTTCCTGGTCGCATTCTTGTAATTTTTTGCTCTAATAAGCCTCCTTCTTTTTTTATATAAACATGTTCTTCTCGAGAAGTAGTTACATCAATAAATGGCGGTTTAAATTCCATTAATGGATCTATATTGTCATACAATTTTTGAATACTTTGCCCCTTTTGAGGAGGAATTATTTCAAAGGAAAAATGAGTTTCTCCTTTTGCATTTTTTATGTGATCTGTTATTTTCATAGGCCTATCCCCAGCCCTATCCAAAGAAGAGGGTGCTTACGAGATTTTTTTATTAGTTAATTTTTCCAGTAGTGAAATTTCTCACATCTCAATACTTATATCTTATTTTTTCATTTAATTATTCTGCTAAATTTGGTTGTAACCATTTTTCTGCTTTCTCCATAGTAATTCCTTTTCTATTTGCATAATCCTCCACTTGATCTTTAGTGATTTTTCCTAAACCAAAATATTTTGAGGCTTCATTAGCAAAATAATATCCCGAAACACTTGCAGCTGGCCACATAGCCATACTTTCGGTAAGTTTTACGCCAATTATTTTTTCTACCTCTAATAAATCCCAAATCGTTTCTTTTTCTAAATGATCTGGACAAGCTGGGTAACCTGGTGCAGGTCTAATTCCGTTATATTTTTCTTTAATTAATTCATCATTATTTAAATTTTCATCCTCCAAATAACCCCAATGTTTTATTCTAATTTGTTTGTGTAAATATTCTGCAAAAGCCTCTGCAAACCTATCGGCTATAGCCTGAACCAATATCGCATTATAATCGTCAAACTTTTCTTTATAACTATTTGCCAACTCATCTGCACCAAAAATAGAAACGCAAAAAGCACCCATATAATCGGTTAAACCGGAATTATTTGGAGCTATAAAATCAGCTAAAGCGATGTTTGGAATGCCTTGTTTTTTTTGCAATTGCTGACGCAAAGTTCTAAATACAGCTATTTCTTTCCCATTTTTTTTAATAGAAACATCATCATTATTAATAGTGTTTGCTTCAAACAAACCAAAAACTGCTTTCGGTTTTAAAAGCTGTTTTACAATGATTTTTTCAATCATTTTTTGAGCATCATCATACAATTGTGTTGCTTGTTCTCCAACTTTTTCATCTTTTAAAATTTCCGGAAACTTCCCATGTAAGTCCCACGAAATAAAGAAAGGTTGCCAATCTATATATGGCGACAATTCTTTCAAAGAAATTTGTTTTAACATTTGCACTCCCATCTCTTTTGGTTTTACAATGACTGTTTCTTTCCAATCAATTTTAAATTTATTTTTACGTGCATTTTCTATACTTTGATACGATTTAGTTTTGCCTCTTTTTAGAAATTTTTCACGAAATTCATCATAATCCTTTTTTAGTTTAGCCACATATGCATTTGATTTATCTTTATTCAATAAATCACTCACTACAGTTACAGCCCTTGACGCATCATTTACATGAACTACTGCATTTTTATATTCTGGATTTATCTTAACTGCCGTATGTGCTTTTGAAGTAGTCGCTCCGCCAATTAACAAAGGAACCGTAAAGTTTTGACGCTCCATTTCTTTAGCTAAATACACCATTTCATCTAAAGATGGGGTTATCAATCCGCTTAAACCAATAATATCTACATTCTCTTTTTTTGCAGTTTCTATAATTTTTTCGGGCGGAACCATAACCCCTAAATCCACTATTTCATAATTATTGCAACCCAAAACTACACTTACTATATTTTTTCCAATATCATGTACATCTCCTTTTACAGTAGCCATTAGTATTTTACCAATTGCTCTTTGTTGTTCTCCTTTGGTCGCTTCTATAAACGGATTTAAATAAGCTACAGCCTTTTTCATTACTCTAGCAGATTTAACAACCTGAGGCAAAAACATTTTACCAGACCCAAATAAATCTCCAACAACATTCATTCCAATCATTAAATGACTTTCAATAATTTCAATCGGACTATCAACAATTTGTCTTGCTTCCTCAACATCTTCAACAATATATGCATCAATTCCTTTTACCAATGCATGGGTTATTCTATCTTGAATTGGGTCTTTTCGCCAGGCTTCATCAATA
>DAOUTI010000174.1 GCA_030626795.1 Flavobacteriaceae bacterium | reverse complement strand
GATGTAAATCAAAACAGAGAATGTGAAGATGTTGATTTTGACAATGTATTAAAAATGGTTTCTATTTTGATTAAACACAGTTCCAAAGTATTTAATGCCTTACCGGTTGAAAAACAATTACCAAAACGTAATAATCGCAAAGAACGTTTTTTGGAGAGTTTACCAGTTGAGTTTTCAAAACAGGATTATTTGGCTAAGGCAGATGGTTTAAATATCCCACATAAAACAGCTGAGGGTTATATTACTAAGTTTGTTAAATCCAATTTATTACATAGAGAAACCAATGGAAAATATATAAACCCTCAGATTAAGGACAATGAGGTAACTAAGGGTTTTAAGGGAAACGAGGGTTAATTCCCTCAGATCCCTTAAAACCCTCAAAACCCTGAGTATTATTTTTTGAGGGTTGAGTTAATTGTATATTATCTTTAAAGGAAATAATTCTAAATGATAATGTATATACATCTTGTACACAAATGTGATACAAAATTAACCGGTTGCTTTACGGATTGTATTTCCGGTTGCATCAAATACTGATAAAGTCACCTAAACCCTTTAAATAACAGAGGTTATAGCCGGTTGAAATAATCAATTGGCAATAAAAAACAATATTATTTTATTTGTTTTTGTGGGATATCATGTTAAAGTACCGGTTGAAATACTAAATAATTAATTCTTGTTTACTGATACCCTCTATTTTCGCATGTTGCTTTTTTAAAAAATTCTTCCCATTTGATAATTATATTAAATCCCAAAAAACATAATCTCACTCCTTTTTTCGTAATATTACACAACAAATATTTTATTTAATAATGGCAAAAAAATAAAAGATTTTTAGAATGAACTACCTCGACTCAAGGGTACGAGGTATCAAAATAACTTTAATTGAGATGTATGAATCTTTTCATACTCATCTTTCCTACCCTGCCCTTGAACATATTTTTTAATCATTTCTTCATTAGCGTACTGTTCAACTGTGTTAATATAGCAACCTGCTGTCCAAAATTTCCCTCCCCAAAAAAACCGTTTCACTTCTGGATGAAGTCTAAATATTTCTCTTGCTATCAAACTCTTTACCGTGTTGACAATCTTTTTCGGCGATAACATTGGTACACTTTGTATCAAAAAATGAACATGGTTTTCATCACAACCTACTTCTAAAAAATGAAGCTCATAACGAAAATAAATCTCTAAACAGATTGAAACTAATGTATTTGAAACTTCTTCTGTTAATACTTTTCGCCTATATTTTATAGGACAAACCAAATGATATAACAATAAACTCTTGTTATAACTCTTGTGAATATACTCGCTCAAAATATCTTTACGCTACACCCGACGCAAGCCTCGAGGAATTCTTTAGATTAAATTGTTAAGAAATTTTAGATAATTCATTATTCTCCATTAAGGAAATTAAAGTAAAAATTCGAATTTTTGATCTTTGTAGTACAGTTTAAATACACATTTCCATTAATAAAGAAATCTGTTCGTCAATCATTTCTTCTAAATTATTCGAAGACAATAACTTATTCTCCTTTTTCATCAATTTTCTCATGATCTCATTCGTATATGTTTTAGCGACGAAATCATCAATGTCTCCAGTATCATTTACTAAAAAATCTTTTACTTTTTTATTCACCAATATTTTAAAATTTGCCATAAATGCCCTTTTTGGTGATTCCTGGAGCCATTTTTTAAATGCTAAAAGTTCTTCATTGATAATGGTTTTCACTTTGTCAATTGCGGCCATCCTAATTTCCCGAGTATCTTCTAACTCGGCTGAAATCGCTTCCAAATTGTAAAATAAAACATTTTCATTTTGACTTAATGTTTTATCAATATTCTCTGGTACGGCCAGATCGATCAATAGAACTTTTTTATCAGTAGCGGGTATTTTTTTAATGAGATGAAAATTATTGCTTGCAGCACTTATTATCACATCAAAATCTTGAAAATCATTCGTAAGAACACTATTCCAGCTAAAGACATTACATTGATTTTCTTCACTTAGAACCTTTGCTTTTTCTTCTGTACGATTGCTAACATAAATATCTTTAAAATGGAATTTTCTATTATATTTAAACAACTGCTTTATAATTTCGCCGGCACCAATAAATAATATTTTTTTGCTTTTAGCAGAACCTTTATAAATGTCATTTATAACTTTTAATGATTTGTATGCTATAGAAGTAGTACCATCTCTGAAATGGGTTTCGTTACTAATGCGTTTATGGTTTTTAAATACACTTTGCATAGCACGCTCTAATAAAGACCCCTGTAATTTTTGAGCTATCGAAAACTGATGTGCCAATTTGATCTGGTGAATGATCTCAGCATCTCCCAGAACAGAAGATAATAACCCCGAAGAAACTTCTAATAGATGTAATATTGTTTTTTCCGTATCATTACTTTGATCAAACAATTGCTTGTAGGCTTCGGTAATTTCTTTTTCTTTTAGTAATATCAAAAAATCACCTAATACTTCGGCAGAAGTAATATTCGATTCAAAAAATATCTCTGTCCTATTACAAGTAACCAAAAGGAATAATCCTGTAATATCAGAATAGGTAGAACAAATGAGTTTCACCAATTTGTTTTTTTCTTCTTCAGAAAAATGGTACTTCTCCCTTTGTGCAACAGAAGCTTTTTTGTATGAAATGCTTATATAACGTAATGACTTATTCATGAGATAAGATTACGTTTTTTGAAAATAGAGCTCATGGATAGATTTTTAGAAATGTTAAATTTATAGTCCTTATCATAAAACCTCAAATTAATTTCATCTTGAAATTATTTTTATATTATTCTGCTAAGGTTCTCATATAATTTACAATCAGCCATCTATCTTCATCGTCCGGCATTTTTTTAGTATATTCTGGCATATCATCTCTACCAAAAGTAGTTTTATAGAATAATGCACCGTCAGTTTGTGCTTGGTAATCTTCAGAGGAAAAATCACCTATTTCACCATCTACCTCATCAGCCTTTGGTCCATCACCATAGCCTTCTTTACCATGGCAAGATTTACAATGCTTGCTGTATAATGATTTACCTATTGCTTTATCCACACCAGGATCGATTGGGTTTTGCATTGTTTTATATTTGTCAGGCACTATCCACTCCTCCTGTATAGTTAGTGTAAAAGAGTAGAGCAAAAAAGAAACAACTCCCAATAGCATAATGATTTTTAGATTTTTCATGTTTATTTAAATTATTTAAAAATTAGTTAATAAAGTATTTATTCTAATAAAATTCAATATTCTGAAATAGAATACTTTCTTTTAATATTGTAAATTTCGTAATGAAATAATAAATAAACAATGATTAAAGTCATTTTTTGATTTATGTATATTACTCAGTGTCAGTGAAATAACAATTATTTAGATTCGTTTTAAATAATTTCTTCTATTATTGCGTAATAAATGTTGCATTAATATGTATTATTTGTTACAAACTAAATTTGTGAGTTTTCTAAAAAAATTTAAATAAGTATGTCTCCCGCCTGGTATCAAAAACTTGCAGGTATACACCATTAATATTTTAAAAAACAACGCAGGAAAGTAAATAAACGAATTTCTTGAAATCAACTATCCTCGAGGCAGAGCCATCGATGACAGCCTTGTTTTCGGAATCAATCACTTTCTAGGCTAATTTGGACCTAGTTCTTGATGATATTTTGAGGAAGTTTCTTTTTTTATTAAAAATGTTTATCAGACTTTTACTGTTTCAACATGGGGTAAGCAGGGAACAAAGCAATTAATCTCCATGATATAAAATAAAAAAGGTTTGAAGCTTCAAACCTTTTCAATTAGGTTTCCATTTGATTAATTGAAAGAGTCTCAAAAGATAACAAGTATTTTGAAAAATTAGATTTCAAACAAATCCCCAATAATATTATATATAACAATAGTTAAATTTTATAGGGCGTATCAGTTTATTTTTTAAGAGATTATCCATTAAATTCCACAAAAATGTGAGAGTTTTGGTGCAAAGAAACCAGCAATATTAGTATGGTTTGTTTTGAAATGTTATTAATAAAGTTATATTTGATACTCCTTAATTATTATTTAAAAAAAGATAGCATGAAAAAACCATTATATTTTTCCTTATTAATTGTAGCAATGATTTTTATTGGTGCATCAAAAAAATCTAATTTATCGGATAAGACATTCAGCATAATCCCAGAAGAAACAATAGTAGGTTGGACTGCTTATAAAACGACAAGTAAAATTCCAGTTTCTGGAATATTTAAAGAGGTTATTATTGATAATGACCATTCAGGAATAACAGTTTATAAAGCAATTGATGGGTTAAAATTTTCTCTTCCAATTAGTAGTATTTTTTCTCAAAGCAGTTTAAGAGATGAAAAAATTAAAAATTCCTTTTTTGGAAGCATGTTGAATACAACTAAAATTTCAGGAGAAATAAGCTTAAGTAAAAATAATTTAGGTTTTGTAAAAATAACTATGAACGGAATTTCAAAGGAATTACCAATAACCTTTAAAATAGATGGCGAATTAGTAGTTATTGATGCAGTTATGGATTTAAATAATTGGGAATCTCAAGTTGCCTTGGATGCATTAAGTGAAGCTTGTGAAGATTTACATTCAGGGCCTGATGGTGAAACACTAACTTGGAGTGAAGTAAAAATAAATGTTACTTCTAAAGTTAGATTTGATTGACCCTCATTGCCCACATTAGATACTATAACTGATGTATTTCGCTGGTTTCATACTCAATCAAGTTGAGTACAAGCTTTGACCTGAAGGTTATATTTAGATCCCCTGCGGGGATGACATTTCAGCGGAAACCCCGAGGCATCCCGAGTACTCGGGATCGAGAAATTATTTTCAATTAAATAATAAACATAAAGTTTACTGTTTTGTATAACCTATCATATAACTAACTTCGCTACATTATGATATTTATAATTCAAAACTTAACAATGAAAACCTGCTAGGTATTTGAGATGTTGCATGAAAGTAAGGCTATATGAAAGACGAATATTAGTAATACAACAAAACTTAAAGCCATTAAAAATAGATCAATCTTTTATGAAGAACCCTATAAATGTGATGAAGGTGCATACGTAAATACAAGAAATAGATTTAAATCATCACTCTAAAATAGAAACTTAAAAAATCAATTCCCCCCAAGACTTAGGGTATTTGATATTAGCTTCTTTTGGCCAGTAAGTATGAAGTTCATCTGCATCGCTCAATTTAAATGCAACTTTTAATT